>CAZIMT010000256.1:0-1580 GCA_964540295.1 uncultured Phycisphaeraceae bacterium | reverse complement strand
ACCCAAGATCGCATTGAGTGGGGTGCGCAGTTCGTGGGCGAGGGTCGCCATGAAGATGTCCTTGCTGCGGTTGGCGATCTCGGCCTGCTCGTGGGCCGCGCGCTCGCGGGCCAAGATTTGCTCGCGTTCCTTCGCATGAATCACTCGCTCGGTGATATCACGGATGTTGCACTGGATGACCGTGTGAGGCCCTTCTTGATAAAGATTGCTGACGAACTCGACGTCGCGTCGGCGGCCCGTGCGAGTTTCCAGGGGGAGACCCTCGTAGCGAATTTTTCCCGCTTTAAGAAGCCGTTGAAAGGATTGCCTGCTCTCTTCCTGATCCTTCAGCAGCCCGATCTCGAAGAGCTCTTTTCCGACTAGGTCGGCCAACGGGGTTTCGAGCAGTTCTTCCATATAGGGGTTGGCGTCGGTGATCTTGCGGGTCTTGGGGTCGAGGAGAAGTATGCCATCGTGGGCGCTCTCGAAGAGCCGCCGATAGCGGACCTCCGAGGCCTCGGTCTTGCGCTCGATCTCGCGCCGCTCAGAGATATCGCGGAAGATCATCACGACGCCGATGACCTCTCCCTTGGTGTTTGCTTCGCCGGACGGATTCGGGGTGGGCGTCAATTCGATCGGCGCGGCGCTGTCGTCGATATGGATTTCCGTGCCATCTCGGCGGATCAGCACGGTGTGATTGGCCAACCCGACAATTGTTCCCATGCGTAGCGCCTTGTCGACTGGGCTCTCCGCAAGTATCCGCGTCTGCTCGTTGACGATGTTGAAGACCTCGGACAAAGGCCTGCTGCCAACCCCGCCAGCAACGCCCGTGCTGCCTTTCGTGGCCTCGGCCAGAGTCCAGCCCGTCAAGTTTTCCGCGACCGGGTTGAGATAGGTCACCCGGGCTTGATTGTCGGTCACGATCACCCCGTCGCCAATACTCCGGAGCGTGACTTCGAGCGCGAGCTGATTGACCTTTGCCAAGGTCTCCGCGACGCGGCGTTTGGTGATGTCCTCGATCGCCAGCAGGATCAGCCCGGGGCTCTGCCCGCTTTCCATTCCCGTGCCAGTTACACGCCGGGCGTTGAGGATCATGCTTCGGTATCCGATCGGCGGCGGGAAGGTGTGCTCGACCGCGAAGTCGTCGAAGTGCGATTCCTTGGGCAGAATTTCTTCGAGGAGCTTTCGCAACGCGGGAATGTCCCAATCCCCCCCCCCGTTGCCGTGGCCCGCGCTTCCATCGCGGTTGCCAAGGTTGTAGATCTTTCGACCGATCGTCCGCTCGGGTGTAGCTGAGAAGCTCGCGTAGAAGCAGCGGCTCGCCGCTATCACAGTCAGGTTCGCATCGAGAACCAGCAGCGGGTCGCGGACGGTGTCGATAATGTCTCGTTGGTAAATCATGGATTGGTCCGTAGTTGATGAGGCTCGGGCGACTTGGCCGGGAGGTTGAGAGTGGACCCGAGCCGCGTGGCTCGTTCGCGTGCCACGCGCCAGAGCGCGTGGATGATCTCGTCGGGCTCACTGCGTTTACCGAAGAGCTTCATGGTGCGCGCGAGCTTTGCGGCCGCTCTAGTCGCGGCGTGGTCGTACCTGCTGAAGGC
>CAZIMT010000255.1:0-1763 GCA_964540295.1 uncultured Phycisphaeraceae bacterium | reverse complement strand
CACGAGGCGGACCACCGCGTGATCGCGGACCGCATCGACATCAACAGCCGGGCCAGGTCCACGATCTCCGGCTCGCACGCCGCCGACTCGATCACCGTCGTTCCCTTGGCTAGGCACGCGGCCGACATGACGTTGGCCGTGCCGAGGACGGTGGACCCGTTGGGCCCGCCCAGGAAAATCGTCGCGCCCTTGAGCCCACCGCGCGGCGTGGTCGCGATGATGTCCCCGCTCGTCAGCGTGAACTGCGCCCCCAGCGCGGTCAGCCCGCGCAGATGAATATCGACCGGCCGATCGCCGATCGCGCACCCGCCCGGCATCGAAACTCGCGCGCTCCCACGCTTCGCAAGCAATGGCCCCAGCACGCACACGCTCGCCCGCATGGTCCGCACCACCTCGTACCGCGCGTGACAGTTCGACGAATCCGCCACCTGAAAAGTCTGCACGCCGCTCGGGCCCGCCTGCTCGTTCACGCGGTGGCACCCAAGCTCAGCGAGCAGCCGGTGCATGTTCTTAATGTCCGCCAGGTCGGGCACGTCGCGCAGTGTGACCGGCTCGTCGGTCAGCAGCGCCGCCGCCAGCAGCGGCAGGGCCGCGTTCTTAGACCCGTTCACTCGAGTCCGCCCCGCCAACCGACGCCCGCCCTGAATCACAAACGTGTCCATCTCGATCCTCCGTGAGTTCAACCGCCACCCGCGAGCCCTGCCCGCGACATGCCCGAGCCTCTCGCGCCGCATCCTGCCGCGCCCGGTCTTTCGCGGATCGTCCGATCATACATCGGTCCGGGCCGCCTCCGAACTTGGAAACCGACGCAAACGTTTGCCCACCCAGCATCACCCGTACTGCTTCACCCCCCGCCCGTGAAATTCCACGCGAACGGCTGGCGTGAAGGACGGGTGTTTCGCACAGTTTGGGGTGAATCAGTCGGCCGGGCAGTGTGCTCGGGGACGACAGGGCGGGGGCCTCAACCGGACTCGCCTCGAACCAAGTCCGCCCGAACAACGGGCCGGTGGAGGATCAGCATGAACACCAATCGGAACAGCGCGACGAAACGGCGCATGGGGGTGGCGTTCATGGCCGGCGGCATGGCCGCGGCCTTGAACGCGGGTGCCTTGGCACAAACCTCGTCGTCAGGCTCCAGCATCAACGACGCGACCGGCAGCTCGGTCAGCGGTGGCTCCGCCTCGACCGACCGCTACTCCAATCTACCCCCCAGCCTCGTCCTCAAGGGCGTGGTCCGCGACTTCATCGAGAAGAGCAAGACCGGCGGCCACCCCGACTTCGAGCTCGCCCCTAAGGCTGGCTTTGGGCTCTTCATGGGCATGTGCCAGGATGATCTCGATAGTGACGGAAATCCCGTGTTCAAGAGCACGGGTTTCAAGCTGAGCAGAGACTTCAAGGACGCCAGCGGCCGCAAGATCATCTCGCGCAAGGAATACATCACCTCTCAAGCGGGTGACGTCCAAGGTGCCCTCTCCTCCAGCCAGGGCGGCGCCAGCACCTCGGCCGAGAGGTTCTCTCAGTGGTACCGCGACGTCCCGGGCGTGAACGTCTCGAAGAACATCGAGATCACCCTGGTTCGTCAGCCCAACACCAACGTCTACAGCTTCAGCGACAAGGTTGACAGCACCTACAAGACCCGCAACGGCTTCTTCCCCATCAACGCCGACCTCTTCGGCAACTCCGGCGGCTCCAGCCCCAACCAGAACTTTCACTTCACCTACGAGGTCGCTACCGAGTTCATCTACGAGAAGAACAAGGGCCAG
>CAZIMT010000254.1:0-1845 GCA_964540295.1 uncultured Phycisphaeraceae bacterium | reverse complement strand
GCGGGTAGAACGTGAGCAGCGATTCGAGATGCAGCTCGGCCGCGACCACCGGCATTTCGAGCCCGAGTTCTTTGAGCGTCGCGGCGGAGACGAGGCCGAGCGTGCCGATGAACTTGCTGCCGAGCTTCAGGCCAGCGAACGCGGCCGGTTCGAAGGCTTGGCTTGGCGGCTCCATGGCGACGACTTCGAGCGGCATCACGGGCCCGGCGACGGCGCGGCAGATGGATTCGATCGCGCCGCGCAAGGCACGGACGCCCGCCTGTTTTTCGGCGAGGCCGACTTTCGAACCCGGACCAGCGTTGGGCACGTCGATCAGCAGGCCGAGGTGGCGGTGCTCGACGCTAACGCCGGGCCTTGATGGCTTGACGTTACGCGCGGCCGCGTCCTTGGTTTCATGGTTAAGCGTCTGGCCGAACGTGGCCGCGAACTCGAAGAGGCGCACGCCGCCGTCGGGCCTGGCCCCCGCGTCCTGGTTCGCGCGACGGCACACCAGCAAGCTCGGGATGATGCTCGGCCGAAGCACCGGCTCTTCGCCGCGCCGCTCGTCGTCCACCTCGACCAGATCGATCTCCGCAACCTTGAACATCTGCGCGTGCTTGCGGCCCACAAAGCTGAACGTCACCGTCTCAAAAAATCCCTGCCCGATCAAGATCGCGCCAACTTCTCGCATCGCCACCTCGCTGGGCTGAGGCGGGCTGACACGCACCGGGAGCATCTCGCCGGTCGGGATCGATTCCAGCCCGCGCAAGCGAGCGATCTCTTCGATCAGGTCGATCTCGCGCGTGAGATCAGGACGGTGCGCGGGGACGATGCAGCGGATCGCGTCGGTCGTGCGGCCGATGGGCTCGACCTCCACGCCCACGGCCCGCAGGTGCTTGGCGATCTCCTGCATCTCCACTGGCGTACCCATGATGGCCTGCACGCGCGCGGGGCGGAGTCGGATGTCGGTCGCGTCGGCGGGCGGCTGACCTTGCGACAGAACACCCTCGCAGAGTTTCCCTCCCGCAACCTTCACGATCATGGCCACGGCACGGCGAGCCGCAAACTCGATCGTTCGCGCGTCCACGATCCGCTCAAAGCGGTGACCGGCATCAGTACGGACCTGCAAGCGGCGGGCGGCCCGGCGGACCGTCACCGGGTCCCACGTCGCCATCTCGAAGACGACATCCGTCGTGCTCGCATCGACCTCAGATTCCTGACCACCGATCACGCCAGCGAGGCTTTGAGCCCGCTCGGCGTCCGCGACGACCAGCTCGTCACTTCGCAGAACCCGCTTCTTGCCGTCGAGCGTGGTGAGCGGTTCGTTGTCCTTGGCCCAGCGAACTTTCAACGTCGCGCCCGCGAGCTTTTTCAGGTCGAAAACATGGCAGGGGTTGCCAAACTCGAACGTGATGAAATTGGTGACATCAACCACGTTGTTGATCGAGCGCTGACCGACCGCTTCGAGGGCTTTCACAAGCCAGTCAGGGCTGGGGCCGACCTTCAGGCCTTGGATTACGCGAGCGGTGAAGAGCGGGCAGACGTCGTGGAGCGGGTTCTCGAGGATGAGTGCGTCAGCGATCAAGCCGCCGGTGGTCGGCGGAGGATCGAAGACGGGCAGCACGAGCGCTCGGCCGGTCTTCGCGGCCACCTCGCGCGCCAGCCCAATATGGCTGAGGCAGTCGCCGCGGTTGCTGGTGATCTCCACGTCGAGCTTCACGTCGCCGTTGACAAGAGTTTCGCGCGACTCGATCGGGAACCCGGCCTCGATCAGCGCACGCTGGGCGTCGTCGGCGCTGACGCCGGTGGGCTGGAGGTACTGGTTGAGCCAGGCGAGACTGATATTCATGGGGCGGAAGGATAGCG
>CAZIMT010000253.1:0-2000 GCA_964540295.1 uncultured Phycisphaeraceae bacterium | reverse complement strand
GTCTTCTATACTGAGCGCAAGCCACCGAAATCGGGAAGACCCGACTTCGATACCGCGTGGCTTCGGCACCACCGTCCGTTCTCTTCACACCCGAATCTCACCCGTTCCACTTGCTCTCCGCCGGGCCGATGTACTCCGTCAGCGGGCGGATCAAGCGGTTGTCGGCGTGCTGTTCCATCACGTGCGCGCACCAGCCGGTAACGCGCGACGCGACGAAGATCGGTGTGTACTGCGGCACCGGGATGCCCATCGTGAAATACGTCAGCCCGCAGGGGAAATCTACGTTGGGGTGGATCTTCTTCTTGTCGAGCATGATCTTCTGGACGTGCTCGCCGAGGTCGAACCACTTGCTGGCCGCGTGCCCGTCGGGGTTCTTGGTGTCACCGGCCGCGAGCATTCGGCCGAGCTTGTGCAGGATCGGGGCGCGGTGGTCGCCGTTCTTATAAACGCGGTGCCCGAAGCCCATGAGCTTACGTTTGGTGTCGAAGGCGTTCTGCATCCAATCGTCTACGGCCTTCGCGCCGATGCCCTTCTCGCCGACGTCGTGCATGATCTCCTTGAGCATTTCCATCGCCATTTCGTTCGCGCCGCCGTGGAGCGGGCCTTTGAGGGCCGCGATGCCGCCGGTGATCGCGCCGTGCATGTCCGAGAGCGTGCCGGAGATCACTCGGCAGGTGAACGTCGAGGCGTTGTAATCGTGCTCGGCGTAGAGGATCAGCGAGACATCGAGCACCTTGGCGTACTCGGCGCCGGGGCGCTGGCCGGTCATCAGATAGAGGAGGTTCGCGGCGTGCGAGAGCCTGGGATCGCCGCCGGTGGCGGGGTCGACGAGAGGGCGGCCGTCGATCACGCTCTGCATGTGCCCGATGATCGCGGGAACCTTGGCGAACAGGCGCTTGGACTTGCGGAGGTTCGCGGCTGGTGAGTTGTCTTGACAATCCTTGTCAAAGTGCCCGAGGATCGAGACGGCGGTGCGAAGCACGTCCATCGGGACGGCGGTCCCGGCCTTAAGCATCGGGCCAGCGTTCTTGAGAAAGTCGATGAGGAGCGTCGGGATGGCCCGCTCGGCGATGATCTCGGCCTTGAAGCCTGCGAGCTCTTGGGTCGTGGGCTTGTGGCCTTCGAGAAGAAGGAACGCGACGTCCTCGAACGTGGCGTTCGCGGCCAGGTCGTGGATCTCGAACCCGCGGTAGATCAGCTTGCCCTGCTCGACCGAGCAGATCGCGGTCTGCCCGGCGATGACTCCTTCAAGGCCCTTGGAAAACGCGGCGGAAGCGGCGGCGGTGGTCATCAGCATGGTCTCCGGCGAGGTTATTGATGCGTTGCGACGGCCCGTGATCGTCGAGGATGACGGTCAGCGGTCGAGCGCGATTCTAGGGCCGCCAACTTGTGCCGGTGCGTAAACGAACAGTGTCGTACGGCTTCTCCGTACCATCCAAAGATCAGGCCTTTTTCTTCGCAGCCTTCTTCTTGGCTAATTTCTTCGCTTCGGTCTTCAGCGCAGCGTCTCGCACCTGATCGTTCACGTGCGACGGCTCGACGCGGCTTCCCTTGTGCGAGGTGCTCGTCGGCGAGCGAGCTTTTTGCCCGCTCGCGCTGGTGATGTTGTTGCGCTGCCCGCCCGATTTGCCGATTGAGGCCATTGGTGAAAACTCCTTCGGCGTGCGCACGAGCCGCGGCCGTGGTGCATGGTACTCCGAACAGACTCGCTGTCGCGCGTTCAAGAGCGATTCTTACCAGCTCAAGGCCGCCGGGTGGGGCCGGGCCTCAGTGCTGACGTTGACGAAGGCTTACGCGGGCTGGAGGATCACGCACGCCGCTCGCTGCGATACCTCTTGCTCTAAACCAGGCGAGGTGTTACCGTGTGTCATGCGAGTATCGTTGCTCGCGCGAGTGATGGTCCGCTGATCGTCAAGCGAAAGCTCTTGGGAGAGTACCATGAACCGTTCCTTGCTTGCCGTCGTCCTCATGCTCGCAACTCTGTGGCTTTCGCCCGCGGC
>CAZIMT010000252.1:0-2012 GCA_964540295.1 uncultured Phycisphaeraceae bacterium | reverse complement strand
ATCGCCAGCGTAGTTCTCGTGATCGCGCTGGCGATTTTCTTGCCTATGTGGGACATGCTCAAGTTGGTCGGCTGATCGGCCGATGCGAAAGTGTCCGCGGTTTCCTGCCACCCGCACGGGGGCAGCCTCACGAGAAAGCCGCGATGTCAGCGGATGTGTGTTCGACGAAAGGAAATGAAGATGTCTATGGCCGTGTCCAACCGAAACCTGCGAAGCGCGTTCACGCTCATCGAACTGGTTGTCGTGATCGTGGTGCTGGGCATCCTTTCCGCCGTCGCGATCCCCAAGTACTTTGACTACACCGCCAAGGCCAAGGAAGCCGCCAGCCGCGGCGTGCTCGGGGCCACGCGCAGTGCCATCGCCAACTTCTACGCCAACTCGATCGTGAGCTCCGGCACCGCCGCGTACCCGACGCTCACGCAGATCCAGACCGTCGGCACGGTGATCGTGGAAGGCGTCCCCGCCAACCCGTACAACTCGTCGGCGACCATCGCGGCCGCCGTCTGGGCCGCCACGCCGCCCGTGACCGGCAACGCAGGCTGGAACTACGACGCCACCACCGGCCGAATCTGGGCTAACACCACCACCACCGGCGTCAACGAGCACCTGTGGTAAAGAACTTTCCACACGGCAGGCGAGCCGGGCCTCAGCGGTCTGGCTTTACGCTGGTCGAGTTGGTGGTTGTCATCGCGATCACCGGCATCCTCGCCGCGGTCGCGGTCCCCGCCATGTCCACCACCCAGTCCATGCGATCACGCGTGGCCTGCCGCGAGCTCGCGCGAGACCTGGACTACGCTCGCGAGCGCTCCATCACGACCGGCGTGGGGCACTGGGTTGTGCTTAACATCACCACCGACTCTTACACGATGCTCGTCGAGAGCAACTCAACCTCAGGGCGCGCTAGCGCGACCGCGTTCATCGAGCCGTCCACCGGCTCCGCGTTCGGGCGAACTTTAAACACCGGGGACTTTGTGGGCGTGGACCTGCTCACCGTCTCGATCGGCACCGGCTCCGAGATCGGCTTTGACTGGCGCGGCCGCCCGCTCGATTCGACCAGCTCACTCTTCACGACCCAGGGCGTGGTCACGCTCTCGAGCTCGCAGTCTGTGACAATCCAACCGCTCACCGGGCTGGTGGCGTTCGCGCCGTCAATGACCTCAACGACGAGCCCGCGTAGAAGAACTGGCCCACATTACATGCGTCGCCAAAGCCGTGCAAAGGCGTTCACACTCATCGAGGCGATCATCGCGCTGACGGTGCTGTCGCTCGCGGTGCCGGGCATGTTCTGGGCCGTGCGCGACGCCGCGCAGAAAAGAACCGACCCGGTGATGATCTCGCGGGCCCGCTGGCTGGCCAGTGAAAAGCTCGAGGACATCCTCGCCGACCGCAACAGCACCACCCGCGGTTACACCTACGTCGTCACCGGCAATTACGCCGCCGAAGCGACCGTCTCGGCCTTCACCGGGTTCTCACGCTCGGTGTCGATCACCGAGACAGCCTCGAACCTTTCCAGCGCCGGAACCGGGTACAAAACCGTCGCCGTCACCGTCTCGTACCCCGGCAGCACTGGCACCACGCGGTCCGTCAAAGTCTCGACGGTCATCTCGAGTTACACGCCATGACCTTGCACTGTCTAATCTCGAGAGCACGAGCACGCGGCTTCACGCTTGTCGAGGCGATCGCCACCATCACGATCATCGCGACCATCATGGCCGTGGTCTCACGCGTGATCTTCGTTTCCGTTGACGCCTACGCCGCCGCCACCACTCGCGCCGAGCTGAACGCGGCCCTGTCCAGCGCGATGGAACGCGTCTGCGCGGAACTTCGCCAGATCCCGCTCGTCAGCGGCGGCTCTGCGGCCCCCGATCTCGCGTCGGTCAGCGCAACCTCGATCACTTGGTCAACCAATTCCACGCTCACGCTGACGAGATCCAACCTCACGCTCGCCATCGCCGGTGGTTCCGCGAGCACTCTGTTGAACAACGTCACCGCGCTGAGCCTTACGTGCTACG
>CAZIMT010000251.1:0-2136 GCA_964540295.1 uncultured Phycisphaeraceae bacterium | reverse complement strand
CCCATTGTTAAGATCTGAAACCTGTTCGCACTGCGGGCTCCTTCGCTGGCAGATGATCCCCTGCTCACGAAGTATTGAGCCACAAATCGAGCGTTTTTTGATCAGATTTAAGAATCTCGCCGTCAGTTCGAACATCCAACGGTGACCAAGGCCACGCACAACGCGGCGCGCTGAGCAACCGGAGAATTCATCAGATGGCACGCTCAAAAATTGTTCGAAACCAATCTCGCTTCATGGTTAAGTCGTTGTCTCTGCTGAGGCTTCTTGCCTCAGCGGGACTGGCTGTCACGGCCGAGGCTCAGATCACCGTTGAGGGTGTGCGGTTCGTCGATCGTGCGCTCAGCGGCGAGATCGTGATCGGCAACCATCGCGGCGTGGTCTCGGTGATCGACTATGACAACGACGAGTTCATGGACCTCGTTGTGGGCGCAGACAGGTCATAAGACACTGTCCGCCTTTTCCACAACGTCGCGGACCTCACCCGCCCAGGCTAACGCAACTTCGTGGATGTCACGGCGGGCTCGGGTCTGGTTGACGCCGACTCGGTCACGCGGACGAGTGGCGGGTGCATTGTCATGGCCGACTACAACAACGACGGCTGGCTCGACAACTACCAAGCTGGCAGCTGGCCCAAATCGGCCAACGCGGACCGCCTGATCCGCAACCTTGGCAACAACCAATGGAGCGACGTGTCGCCCGCGCTCAACGAGGGGGGGGTGTACTCCAGTCAATACGCCGTGCAGGTCGATATCGACAACGACGAGCGGCAGGACATCATCACCGTGAACCCAGGCACGCCCGGGCAGTTCATCAGTGTTTATGAGAACAACTCTCCGCGGACCAACCACTGGCTCAAGGTCGCGCTCAAGTGCGACGGCAAGCGCACCAACAGCGACGGCATCGGCGCGGTGGTGCGAGTCCGAAACGGCGGGAGCGGAGGCCGGACGCAGACCACCGAAGTGATCAATGGCTCCAGCACCACCGCGACCGAGGAGCTTCGATCAAACTTCGGGCTGGGGCTCGCCACCTCGGCCGACTGGATCGAGGTTCGTTGGCCGCGTGCCGGCACTCTGGGTGAGCGCACGGTTCGCTACCCCGGCTCTTTCGCCGCGGACCAGATCGTGACGCTGCGGTCTCTCTGCTCCTCGGACTTCAACCAAGACGGCTTCGCCACGGGCGACGATTTTGATTCGTATGTCACCGCCTTTGTGGCCGGGGCCGCGTCGGCTGACTTCAACAGCGACGGCTTCGTAACGAGTGACGACTTCGACGCCTATGTCGTTTCTTTCGAGACCGGTTGCTGAACTGATCTCAGCAAGTTCTCTGATCTTCGAGAGGCACGGGTTTCACGCTCGTGCTTCTTTTATTCCTTCGAACCATCCTGCGGCAATCATTCTGTTGGTTCCGTCTAGCAAGCTACAGAAAAACGGCCCGCGATTTGATCGCGGGCCGTTCGAGTTTTCGTTTGGGTTCTTCGGCTGGGGGCGCCGATCCTGCTTACACGACCTGCAGCAGTTCCATCGCGGCCTTGACGATGTCCTTGGCCGAGAGCTGTGTCATGGTCAGGAGTTCATCGGGGGTTTTGGCGCTCTTGGGGATCCGCTTGACGAACATCTGCTTAAGAGTAAACCCGTCGCCCGATTCGGTCATGGCGTCGGAGATGGCCGAGCCGATGCCGCCGCCGTAGTTGTCCTCGACGCTGATGACGTACCCGTTGTTGGCGCTGATGATGTCCATAAGCGCTTCTTTGTCGAAGGGGAGTGAGTAGAGGTCCACGAGCGTGGCCGAGATCCCGGCCTTGTCGAGCAGCTCGAGCGCCTTGTTGGCCTCGTGGACCATGTACCCGGCCGCGCAGATCACGACGTCGCGGCCTTCCTGCAGAACCTCGAACCCGCCGAGGTTGAAGACGGTGTCGTCGGAATACAGCAGTTCGGTATCGGGGCGGAGCGTCCGCATATAGCACGCGCCCTCGTACTCGGCCATGACGCCGGTGAGCGCGTAGGCCGAGTAGGCGTCCGAGGGCTGCAGGATGTAGCAGCCCGGGTTGCCGCGGTGGTCCTTGACAGTCGTGAACGCGCGGAACCAGGCGACGTCGTAATCTGCGCGGCCGGGTACATGGTCCACGAGGCCAACAAG
>CAZIMT010000250.1:0-2171 GCA_964540295.1 uncultured Phycisphaeraceae bacterium | reverse complement strand
CGATCAGGTCGTGATAGATGATGTTCATGTCCAGCCCGGCGGCCGCACGCGCGACGCGCTGCCCGATCCGCCCCATGCCGTAGATGCCGAGCGTTTGCTCATTGAGCTGCCGGCGAGCCGTCAGCTCGCGCCGGATCTTGGCCCACTCGGCCTTGGGCACTGGTTGCTCGAGAAAAAGCCGAGGCCGGGCCGCGTCGAAGATCAGCGCCATCACGTACTCGACCACCGCGACGGTGTTGGCGTCTGGGGTGTACACGACCGAAACCCCGCGCCGTGCGCACGCCTCAAGATCAACGTTATCGAGCCCCACGCCCGCGCGTCCCACGACCTTAAGGTTCGGAGCAGCCGCGAGCATCGCATCGTCCACCCGCGTGTAGGTGCGGATCACGAGCCCCTTGGCCTCGGCCAGCAGTTCACCGAATCGCGCGCGCTGCTCGAACGAGCACACGACCAGACGGCAGCGTTCCGCGAGCCAGGCCGCAGGTTCGGCCTCAAGCTCCTCAGTCTGAACAACTAGCGGCCTGTCCATGCGTTCGTGCTCTCTTCGTTACTTCTTGGTCGGGTCCGCGGGCGAATCAGTCGGCGACTTCGACTTGGCTGGCTTGCTCTTGGGTTCCGCCGCATCCTTCCCGCTTGTGCCGGTGCCGCGCGGCACCGGCGTGAACGACGGATCGAAGACGCCCGGGCTGAACAGCTCGCGCCCGCCGCCCTTGCTCCACGTCATCTCCTCGTGCTCGACCAGCTTTGAAGTGAGCCCCACGCGCTGCACGCTCCCCTTGGCCTCGGGCGCTTTCTCGGTGAGCAAGGCCCCGCTCGGCGGCTCTTGGCTCGGCTTCCCCCACGTCACCACCTCGATCGTCGCGCCGCTCTGGTCGTTGATCGCCACGCAGTCACCCTTGTTGTTGAACGCCACGAAGCGTGACTCCACGCTCATTGTAAAGACCCACGCGTTCCCGAACTTTTCGTTCTTGCTGGCCGGGGCGCGGTCCTTGCTGCCGACCGGGCCGGGGATCTTTTGCTCGTAGCCATTGAACAGCACGACGACCTCGCCGGGCTTAAGCTCGAAGTCGGGGAACACGAACCGCAACGAAGTCTTCGGGCCGTCTTTCTTGCCGCTCGCGTCTTCTTTGCTGTCAGCGTCTTTTTGTGATTTACTGTCAGGATTCTTTTCCGCTTTGCCGTTCGACTTGCCGCGGTTCTGCGAACCACTGCTCTTGCCGTTGGACCCCTTGCCACTTGTGCTTTTCTTCTCGAACGCCTCAACCGGCGTCCCGTCGCAGACCGTGTATCCCTTGAGCTGGATCGGCCGATCGTGCGGGTTGTAGAGCTCGACGAACTCGTCGCCGGTGGCGCTCCGGTCGCCGTCCTTGTCCGCGTCGCCCTCGTCGCCGGTTGGCACCGCGTACAAGACCTCGGTGATCAGCGGGTGAGGGTACGAGATCGGCGGCTTGGCGAGGGCTGCGCCAGCCGCGATCGATAAACTCAACAGCAGACACGTCAGCGCGGAAGGAACAACGCAAGTTTGAAGCATTCTCATACCCACCTCCAACAACAGACTATCCCAAACCGGCCGGGTCTGCGCCGCACTCACGGTCGCACCTCGCGAAGTTCCGATTCACCGATTCTCAGAGAACGCCTGCTCCGCCACGTCGATCGCTCGCGCCAGCGCCGCCGCCTTGTTCACCGTCTCTTGATACTCCGCGTCGGCCTGCGAATCCGCCACGATCCCGCCAGACGCCTGCAGGTGGTATGTCCACGTCGAATCTACACGCAGCCGCGTCGGCACCACGATCGTGCGCAGCGCCAGCGCAATATCCATCTGCCCGTCGAGCCCCACGCACCCCATCCCGCCGCCATACGGCCCGCGCTTGATCGGCTCCAGCTCATCAATAATCTGCATCGCGCGGATCTTGGGCGCG
This sequence comes from uncultured Phycisphaeraceae bacterium, assembly GCA_964540295.1. GTDB lineage: Bacteria > Planctomycetota > Phycisphaerae > Phycisphaerales > UBA1924 > CAZCPB01. The sequence continues at coordinate 252 of CAZIMT010000250.1, read as the reverse complement.
CCCGAAATCGTCCCCACCGGCAACGCGGCAACTAGCGCGTCCCAGCAGTCCAGCCCCGCGCGCAGCTCGCCCGTCACCGTCGAGCTGATGTGCATGACGTGGCTGTAGCGTTCGACTTCCATGACCGCCGGGAGCGCGACCGACCCCGGCCGCGCGACCCGACCGACGTCGTTGCGACCAAGGTCCACCAGCATGATCTGCTCGGCCCGTTCCTTGTCGTCGGCGAGCAATTCTTTCTCGAGCGCCGCGTCC
>CAZIMT010000249.1:0-2256 GCA_964540295.1 uncultured Phycisphaeraceae bacterium | reverse complement strand
GAGGGCCCGGGCCCTCTGCGATAATTCAGGATTGTTGCATCAATGCCGACCACCACGACGACGACCACGAAGACCTCGGCGACGACTTTGGCGGCCACCGCGACAGGCTCGGGGTCCGCGAAGCTCTCGATGAAAGACAAGCAGTTCGCGGACCTTCGCAAGATCATCTATGACCGGGCCGGGATTCACTTCCCGGACAACAAGAAGTACATCCTGGAGTCGCGTCTTGGGCACCGCCTGGTTGAGCTGGAGATGGACAACTTTGACCAGTACCTGCAGTACCTGACGATCGGTCCGTTCCAGACCGACGAGTTTCAGGAGATGTTCAACCGGATCACGATCAACGAGACGTCGTTCTTTCGGAACGAGCCTCAGTTGGAAGTTTTCGAGAAGGTTGTGCTGCCGGAGATCCTGGAAGCGCGGAAGTCGAGCAAGCGTTTGCGGATCTGGTCGGCGGCGTGCTCGACGGGCGAGGAGCCGTACACGCTGGCGATCATGGTGCAGCGTTCGCTGGGAGTACGGCTTGCGGACTGGCGGGTCGAGATTCTGGGCACGGACATCTCCGAGCGTGCGGTCGAGCAGGCGGCGACGGGGAAGTACACCGAGTACGCGGTGCGGACCACGAGTCCGGCGAACCGGCAGCGTTTCTTCAAACAGGAAGGGGCGTTCTGGGCGCTCAACGAGACGGTCCGTTCGATGGTGAACTTTGAGGTACACAACCTCAAGGACCGGCTGGCAGCCAAGCGGCATGGGATCTGGGACGTGATCTTCTGCCGGAACGTGATGATCTACTTTGACGACGCGATGAAGGGTCTGGTGATCAAGACTTTTCACGATCAACTCGCGGAGGACGGGAACTTGTTCATCGGGCACTCGGAATCGATCCGCACGACTGATGCGCCGTTCACAGCGCTGGCCTTGCCTCAGGCGTTCTGTTACCGAAAGACCCCGTGCGCTTCGGGTAAGTAGTCCGTTGTCGCGTAACTGAAGAGGAGGCCTGCCGTGTCATTCGGTGGATTTGACGCAAGTATTCTCCAGGATTTTCTGACCGAATCCGGCGAGTTGCTCGAGCAGCTCGAGAGCGATCTGGTGACGCTCGAGCACGCGCCCGACGACCCGGAAATGCTCAACCAGGTGTTCCGTGCGCTGCACACGATCAAGGGGAGCGCGTCGTTCCTGGGGCTGACGAACCTGGTGTCGATCGCGCACGCGGCGGAGAGCGCGCTGAACGCGGCTCGGAACCGCGTGATCGTGGTCAACCGGGCGATGATGGACCTTCTGCTGCAGTCGATCGACGTTCTAAAGGTTCAGTTCGACCAGGTGCGGTCGGGGTCAGATCTCTTCGCGGCTCCGGCGTCGTTGGTGAAGGAACTGACCGCCTTGGGAGACGGCAAGCAGGCGGGTGGATCGCTCGCCGCGGCAAGCGGGCCTGTCCAGGCGGCAGCGGCCTCTGCGCCCGCACTGAAGATCGGGATCACACAGCGAGCGGACGCGCCGGCCGCGGCGGTCAAGCAGGACGGGGCGTCGGAACGGGTGCTTGAGCTCGGGCCGGGGAAGCAGGATCTGGTTGAGTATCTGGTGGCGGACTTGGACGACTCGCTGCGCCGTGTTGACGCGGAGATTGGTCGGCTGGGCGATCTCAAGACACGAACGGCCGCGATCGCGACGCTGGTCTCCATGGGCGACGAACTTCGCAAGGCGGTTGATTTTTTCGGGTGCGTGGGGATGACGCGGCTCACGTCGGCGCTGGGGCTCGCGGCCGCGGCGGTCGAGAGCGCGCCAGCGGATGCGGTTTCGCAGATCCTTTCACGGTTGGCGGGCGTGTGCGTGATCCTGCGTGATCAGGTTACGGCGCTGAGCGGTAACGTGGTTCGGGAGTGGCCGATCGACACGTTGCTGAATCGACTTGAGGCTCTTTCTTCGGGGCGTGCGCTGGACACTGGCGTGTTGCCGGTGGGAGCCAGCGGCGAGGCGGCGTTGGTGATGGACGGTGTGCGTGGCGGGCCGAGCGACGATGGGGTAAGCGATTCGCCGATGCGACCTGGGCCGTCGGAGGGCTCGGACCGCTCGAGCGAGTCGGCATCGGTGCTGGCGGCGGACGCAGGGAGCGTTCGCAAGGCCGACGATGGCGACGCTGGCGCGAAGAAGCAATCGACGAGCACGCCAGCTCAGGCAACGACCGTCGACCAGACGATCCGCGTTGAGGTCGGGCGGCTTGAGACGCTGATGAACCTGGTGGGCGAGCCGGTGCTGCAG
>CAZIMT010000248.1:0-2343 GCA_964540295.1 uncultured Phycisphaeraceae bacterium | reverse complement strand
CGCCAAGCCAGCGGACATCCTGAACTACTACTTCAGCGTGCAGGCCGCGAAGGCCGAGGGCACGCTGAGAGCCATAGGTGAGGTCAAGGTTATGCTCGTGGGCCGCGGCGGGGCGGGCAAGACCAGTCTGCGCCGGTTCTTCCTAGGCCAGGAGCACGATCCCAAGGAGCCCGAGACGCCCGGGATCGCCCTCAACGAATTCTCGCTGACGTGCGAGCACCGAAAGATCACGGTCCACCTCTGGGACTTTGCCGGGCAGGAGATCACCCACGCCCTGCACCAGTTCTTCCTGACGCAGGGGAGCGTCTACATCCTGGTGCTCGACCCGCGCTCGAACACGGAGATGGCCGACGCCTTCTACTGGCTCGATCAACTCGGTCGCTTTGCGCCCGAGGCGCCCGTCATTATCGCGCTCAATCGGCAGGATGCGCGGCAAGGCGGGGGCGAGGGCGGCTACGACGTGGACCGCGATCTGTTGAAGGAGCGCTACCCGCAGATTCGGGCCTTCGTGGGGACCAACTGCTCCACGCGCGTCGGGTGCCCGGAACTGCTCGACGCGCTGGACGCGGTGATCGCCGCGCAGCCCAAGGTAGAGCTGCCGTGGACCGAGGTGCCGCTCTCGTGGCTCGCGGTCAAGGAGGACTGCTGGAAGCTAGGAAATCGCAAAGGCACGCTCGCTCAACCGCTCAAGCACAAGCTCACGTTCAAAGAGTTCCAAACTCTTTGCACACAGTACAAGATCACTGAGCAACACAAGCAAGAGTCGCTCGCTCGGATCCTACACAAGCTCGGGGCCGTGCTCCACTTCGTCGACGACCCGCGCCTGCGCGACACGTCGGTTCTCAACCCGCACTGGGTGACCGACGGCGTCTATAGGCTGATCCGAGCGAAGGATCGCCCCAAGAGCGACGGGGTCTTGACGCTTGCCGAGGCCGCCGATGCCCTCGCGGATAAGTCGGCCGATTCTGCAAAGTTCCTGCTGCGGCTTATGGAACGCTTCGAGATGTGCTATCCGGTGGACGAGGCGGACGAGGCGGACGTGGGGGCGGGGGCGCAGACGGCGAGCTGGCTCATCCCCGGCGCGCTCAATCTCTACCAGCCCGAGGGGCTCGGCGAGCAGTGGAAGGGGCCGGGCGCGGTCCGCATCCGCTACGATTACAAGGCCCCGGCCGCCGAGGGGATCATCCCTCGCTTCATCGTCCTGACACACGCGCTCCACCTCAAGGGCGAGGCCGTGTGGCGAAACGGCGTCGTGCTTCGCGACGGCGAGGCGGCGGCACTGGTACGTGTTCGGCGCGGCGAGAGCCCGAACTACGTCGAGGTCGCTGCGTTCGGGCCGGAGGGCGCGAGGCTGCGGCTGCTGGAGGTGATCCAAGGCGCAATGGCGCGCATCCATGCCGACTTGCCGGGCACGCCACCGACTCTTGAAAAGGAGTTAGACGATCTGCCGGGAGACGTCGTTGGTGTATACAGGTCGATCGCCGACCTCCGCGCGTCGGAAATCTCAAAGACGCCGATTGTCGTGGGTGGAACGCCGCCGCCGGTGCTCGTCGAAGCCACGCCGCAACTGGACCGTGTCTCTGAGAAGGCCACGCGCGAGCGAACGCAAACACCGTTGAAGGCGTTCTTGAGCTACTCGCATGCTGATCGGAAGGCCAAGAGTATCTGGTTAGTCAATCTCGCTGCGATGCAGGGCAAGGAGCTCATCACCTCGTGGCACGACGGCATGATCGAGCCTGGCGCGGAGTGGAAGAAGGAGATCGAGGCGCAGCTGGAGTCGATGGACATCTTCATCGGACTGCTCACGAACCACTTCGTCAACTCGACCTTCATCAAGGAGGTCGAACTCAAGGCGGCGAGGACACGCCTGAAGGAGCGCGGCAAACGCGACTTCCTCTTCGTGTTGATCCTCGTGGACGATATCCCGCTCGAAGGGCTCGATCACAGCCAGTACCAGATCTTGAAGCCCGACGGCAAGGCCGTGTGCAAGCACAAGAGCCGCAAGGATGGTTTCAACGAGGCCCAGAGAGAGATCGAGAAACTTGTGCGTGGGCACATGAGGAAGGAAGACGATGAGGGCTTTGGCAAACCGGGGACTGCGACCCCACCGCCCACGCATTCTGGCGGATCAACGGGGGTGACGGTCATTCATGTGAAGGGCGACTACGTCGAAGGAGGCAAGCACATGCGAGACGACCGCAGCGTCAGGGTCGGCGGCAGCGTCATCAACAGTCAGGTCGGGCAGACGCTCACAAACTGTACCAACATGGTGAACAAGCAGGCCCCGGGCAAGAAGAAAGATCTTCTTGAGAAGCTGCGCGGCGATGTTGAAAAACTGATCGA
>CAZIMT010000247.1:0-2480 GCA_964540295.1 uncultured Phycisphaeraceae bacterium | reverse complement strand
CTAACGACGCAGGCACTAATTGGTCTGCTCTGCCGCGGCAGCCTTTGGCCGCAGCTGTTCCGATAGCCACCGAAAAGAACGCACAGCCCGACCGCGCCATGGCGCCGTGGCGGTCGTTCTTGCGGTCTCTGCACCCTCATTGATCCCGCGCCGATCCTCATCAACAATCAGCAACCGCGGCCTCAGGCCTTTGTCGGCCTTGGGCGGCGTAGATGGTTTGGGCTCGCTAGCTTAACAGGCTTGCTGGCTTCACGCTGTCGGCGCTGAGCCCGTGTGATCGAAGCTATATATCTCCAACCGTTCTTGAGACCCCGCCCCCGCGAGGTCTTCTTTTTCGCTCTATACACCGCCGCCCCGATTGGTGTGGGGTTGGTGTGGGGTTGGTGTCAACAGGTCGGCCTCGGCCCGATCATCGAGCAATCACGCCCGCCGCTCAAACACGATGGTCCCGCGGCTGGGTGACACGAAATAAGTGCCGTCCAGCCGATGTTGCCCGTCGACTTTCCTATAGATCAGTTCGACCCGCCCCTTCGCATCGGTCACGCCGCGAGCTTCGCCTCCGCCGTCCCTGCCTCCGGCGGCTGGAGCCGCGTTCGCGCCTCGGCGAACTTCGCTCCGCAGACCACGAACGCGTCAACCACACTCGGGTCGAACTGCGTCTCGCGCTCTTTGACAATGATCGCCACCGCGTCTTCGTGGCTCATCGCCGCCTTGTAAACGCGCCGGCTCGTGAGCGCGTCGTAGACATCGGCCAGCGCCACGATACGCGCGCCCAGTTGGATCTGCTCGCCCGCGAGTCCCAGCGGGTATCCCTTGCCGTCCCAGCGCTCGTGGTGTTCGAGCGTCACCACGATCGCCATTTCCACCAGTTCGTCATGGCCCATCTTTTCGCGTATCGCCAGCAGCGTGTCCGCGCCCATGATCGGGTGCCGCTGCATCCGACCTCGCTCTTCATCAGTCAGCTTGCCGGGCTTGAGGAGCACCGCGTCTTCGACGCCCACTTTGCCGATGTCGTGCATCGACGACGCCACGCGCAGGCGACGGATGTACGCCTCGTCGATCTCGGCGGTCGTGGTCGCCAACTGCCGCGCAAGCAGTTCCGTATACTCAGCGATCCGCTCAAGGTGCGTGCCCGTATCGGTGTCGCGGTAGTCGGCGAGCTTGGCCAGACCAAGGATCAGCGAATCGCGGAAGGTCATGGCCTGGTCGACCCGCCGAGACACCTCGCCTTCGAGGCCCGTGTTGATGGATTCCAGCTCGTGGTCGTGACGACGCATGAGGCGAGCCGTCGTCACGGAAGTAGCCAGAAGCACGACCGAGCCAATGCCCACCGCGATCCACAAGAGACCGCTGGTCGACGCTTCGCCCGCGCTTAGCAGTCCGTCCACAGGCTGGTGCACCAACAGGCGAGCCTTGGTCGTGGGTAAGTATGTCGTCGCCAAGTAATGCGTCTGCACCCCACCAAAGACCACTTCGCCCGCCGATACGCCCGCATGCGGCAGGTCCGTGAGCACCACGTCGGCCGCTCCCGCTTCGCCGCGTAGCTTCGCCGAACCCAGCCTCACCTCGCGCAACTCCGGCTGCTCGCGCATGTCTGGGTGACATAGAAGGTGTCCTTCGTCATCGATCAGACACGCAAAGCCGCCCGCGGGCATGCGCAGGCTCTCGATAACCGACTGAGCCGTCTCCCAATCCTTGCTTTGGTACGCAATCTCGCGCGGCACCAACTCACCGAGCTTCGCGCTTACGGCCTCGGCGGTGGCAATGTTGCTGGACACGATCTGGTCCTTGAACTTCTCCACGACGCGCGATCGCACTGCTCGGAACGTGTACGCCCAGCCAGCGGCCAGCAACAACGCCTGCACGCCAATCGTCACGATGATCATCCGCCGCCGCGAAGCCCGCGTGCGTCGCGAGCCGCCACCGATGACGACTCCGGCATTCGCAGACGACGCCTCTCGCGTGCTCGGACTGGGACTGTTCACGGTCTGGTTCATTGAATTCTTCGATCAGCCAGCGGGTCTGAGATCGGCGAGGTGATGTGGTGTTATCGACTGCTTCTAGTGGGGCCTTTACGCCGCCATCGTCATGCCGCAAATCTTCAACCACGACCCTTCACGCCGCACGTTATTGACCAACCGCTGCATCGTGACCGGCGGTGTGGCGGCGACTTCGTACGACTGAGATCGGTTCCTACCGATCTCAGTCGCCTCCTCCATCTCACAACTACACAAGACATCGTGCCTCTGCGGCTTCTCAGAACTTTTCGGCCGAAGAGGTCTAGCGTTCAGATCTATTTACTCGCGTGACCGCGGCGGAAGCATCGAATTGCCAACTGAGCGAGGTGCGGCTGGACTGTCCCTCATCGTCCGGCAGTCAGCGGTTCCGATAGCCACAGCAAACAACTCGTACGCCGACCGCGTGAAGCGACCGCGGCGGTCGTTCTTGCAGTCTCTGCACCCCCATTGATCCCGCGCCGA
>CAZIMT010000246.1:0-2563 GCA_964540295.1 uncultured Phycisphaeraceae bacterium | reverse complement strand
ACGCTCTGCTTCGTTACGCCGGACCTTCACGATTTCAAAGATCTGGTCGGTCCGCAGAACGTTCGGAATTGAAGACAACTAGTACGTGCTCGTGAGCTAGTCTCTCTTCAAGCTCATCCGTTTGTAAATCTCCGCGTCAAGCTTTTCCATCGCCCGGCCCGGCTGCTCCGTGACCTTGAACCCGTACCGCTCATACAGCCCGTGCGCATCTCGGGTCACAAGCTGGAACCGCCGCAGCTCCTGCAATTCGGGGTGCGCCATCACGCATTCCATCAGCCGCTTGGAAAGCCCCAGGCCGCGGTGCGTGCTGGCGATCACCACGTCGCACAGGTACGCGAACGTCGCACGGTCCGTGACGACTCGTGCGAATCCCACCTGCTTGACACGCTCGTTCGTCTGCGGCTCTCGCTCGTCGTACACGCCAAAGCAGATCGAGTTTGCGATCGACCGTTCCATAACCGCCCGCGGTATCCTCGCGGCCCACACCGTCGAGTTCAGCAGCTCGTGCGTCCCATCGAGATCGAGCCGATTCGGATCGGCGCTGATGAGGAACCCATCGCTGCGAAGCGCGAGCACCTCTGCGGACGCTGGTATGTGCCCGGTCGGATTAGAATCTGGTGCGTACCTCGCCATCGCAATTCCCTGTTTGGCAGTTGCTCGATTTGAGCATGTGCTTGCGCTGAGATTGGCAGGGGAAGACGAGAAGAGCATCGCCAGCGCGCTCGGCCACGCGAATCAACCGATCATCCGCGTGAGTCGAGCGGGGAGTTGCCGTGGGTCGGCCCGTGCGGCGGCGCAGTAAGCCTTTTGGCGTGGCGAATAATCGACCCCGTCGCGAGGTACACCACGTCCTCCGCCACATTCGTCATGAGATCGCCCACCCGCTCCAACTCACGGCCTACTCGGTAAATCAGCATCCCGTTGCACAACTGATCGCGCGAACTGACCTCTCCCGTCATCGTCTCCCCGGCCATCAGGTCGATCGCTTCGTCGAACAACTGCTTGTCCAACGAATCGATGGTCTTGTCGGACTTCACCAATGCCTTTGCCGCTTCCACGTTTTCGTCGAGCACGGCCTTCATCAGCGCGTGGCACATCAGCGGCACGCGCTCGCCCAGCTCGCGCAGGGCCGTCGGCCACACGGGCGGGCGATCGCCGCGAAACTTGCTCGTCACCTTGGCGATCGATGCCGCGTGGTCCGCGACCCGCTCGATGTCTGCGTTCGCCTTCAAAATAAACGTCAGAACGCGAAAATCTCGTGCGAACGCGTGGTGTAAGGCCAAGATGTTGAAACACTCTTGTTCGATCGCGACCTCTTCGCGATCAATGGTGTCGTCGTCGTGGGTGACTTGCTTGGCCGCGTCGCGATCGAGCCGCCAGAGCGCGTCGAGGGCCGCCTCCAGCATCCCGATCGCTTGGGTTGCTTCCCGCACCAATCGGCGCTTGAGCTGGATCACACGCCGATCGAACGACAACGGCGCCGCTCCTGCGGAATCATCCGCGGCCGGCATGAACTGCGGCGAGAACTGGCGTGAAAACTCCGGCATCAGAACACTCTCCCGAGCTCCAAGGCGAGCGGGAACAGGCCCGCGGACTTCAATCCGCACCAGGCGCGAATGAGGATTCTAGGGCCGTACTCGAAGCCCGCCCGCAGAATACCATTGCTGATGCCCGAATCAAGCCTGAAAGCCAGACTCAAGCACCTCGCCATGCGTGCCCTACGCCCCGGGCTCCTGGAAACCAACAACCGGCTCGCCGACACCACCGTGCGCCTAGAGCGGCTCGAACGGCACCTTCGGGAGGTCGAAACGCTCGCCCGAGCGGCGGGGCGTGGGAGATTCGGAGCTTGGCGTGGCGGCATACACGGCGAGGCCATCGACGCCGCGGGGCACCCGGTGCCGGAACTCACCGTAAAGTACCTCGACGAGCTTACGTTTTGGATCAACTTTATCAAACGCGAAGCTCAAGCCACGATGAACGTTCCCTTCGAGCAGGTGTACGGCGGGTGGCAGCGCGAACGAATGAACGAGCTGCGCGAGTTTCTCGGGCTCGCCGATCAGGCCGCGCTCAACGCCTGGTGCCTCGCTCGCTCCGCCGTCGAGATCGGTGCGGGTCCGTACCCGTCCATCGCCACGGCACAATGGAAGCGTGCCGTCGCCATCGACCCGCTCGCCGACGGCTACCTCGCGGAGAAGCTGCTCCCCAAAGATTGCTTCTGCGAAGAGGTCGTGTACCTCGCCAGCCCCGGCGAGGCCGTGCCGCTGCCCACCGGCTTTGCCGACTTGGTCGTGATCGAGAACTGCCTCGATCACGTGGACAACCCTCGCGCTGTTGTTCGAGAAATTAAGCGTCTGTTGAAACCTGGCGGGCACATGTGGCTGCTGGTCGATCTTATGGACTACCGCGACCACATGCACCCCAACCCGTTTAGCGAGGCCAAGCTGCGTGAACTGCTCAGCAGCGAGGGCTTCGGAGTGGTCCGTGACCGAGTGTCTGACCACAAAAGCCATCCCCAAGCCTACGCGGAGTACCGCGGGCTGCTGGTGAACGGGCCGGTGCTCGC
>CAZIMT010000245.1:0-2642 GCA_964540295.1 uncultured Phycisphaeraceae bacterium | reverse complement strand
CGGCCGCTGACCGCGTCCACCAGAACATAAACATCTCGTATGGGAATTGCGACTTCGATCACCGGCAGCCCGCCGTAGCGGCCGAAGGTTGCGATCATCCGCCGCGTAAACATCGGTTCGCTCATCGACATGCTCAAGAGCGTTTCCAGGTTGTAGCAGAAATCCTGCCCGGCCGACCGACCTCCCACGAGTTGTGCCACGACCGGATTGGCGGCCCTAGGAACGGAGGCCGCCTGCTGGCTGATGCGCACGATGTCCGCGAGGATGATCGTGGTTTCTCCGTCAACCACGACGAATGTGTTGAGGAGAACACCGTTCGTTTCGAGCAACGCAGGAACCCCTTGACTCAACAAGAAACTACCGTCAACCCACAGAGTAGTGTTTGAGCCGGCCTCCTCAACCGCGACGAGGTGATTGGCGAGCAGCGGGTCTTCCAACGAAGTCTGCAGTTCCCCCGATTCGAGGAACGCCGCGTTGAGCGCCGCAGCGGTACTCGCGGGGCTCTCGATCGGAACCTCACAGTCCGCGGAAGTCGCGTTCACGATGGCCGTTGTCCTCGACGCAGAGTACAAGGGTGAGAAGAGCGGCGAATTGAACACGGGCTGCGAAAATGCGAAGGTGGCCGCATCACTGGCAGGTGTTCCGGTGAGCCTCATCACACGGTAACGCTGGGCCCACGATGCGATTTCCTGCTTGGCAGCTTCACTTGGGATGCTGTACAAGCCCCCCCCCCCGGGTTGAGCTTGCACGGACGCCATCGCCGCGCAGACGCAAGCCGCTCCAACCGACTGTCTGATTCTGGTCGTTGCTTTCATCAAAGACTCCTGTTGCAGGAGATCGCCTCGTTGAAGCGAAAGCGTCAGCGCGGCGGTCTTGACGGACTCCACGCTACTGGCGGCCGATCACGCTGTCAAGAGTATAAAGTCCCTACGCGGTTTCTTAATATTTTTGAGAAGGCTGCGACCGGCATACTCGCGTCCCAGCGATAAGGTTCGGTGTGCGGTATCCTGCAGCGATCAGTGATATTGCCCCAATAGAAACAGTAGGAGAAAAGGTAGACTCGCAACCCGTTCGCGTCCTCGGCGGCATCGACCGCGCCCGCGTCGTCATCGGCGCCATCATCGGCGTCGAGATCTTCTTCACCCCCTCCAAGATCGCGGCCCTGACCGACGAGCCGTGGCGGCCATGCTCGCGTTGGCCATCGGCGGGGCGATCGCGTTCTGCGGAGCGCTCTCGTTCGCGGAACTTAAGGCATCGAGGCGGGGTGTACCACTGCAGCGGGGCCCAGTACGAGATCCTGCGCGACGCCTAGAGATCCGAACCGACGGCCGGATCGATCTGCGTTCACCACGCGATCCGAACCGTCTTGCAATATCATCGAGCCTTGTCGTCTTCACCCTCCCCACAACCCGACGAGACCCGAACCTTGATGAATGCCGCGGCGAGCGGCGACAAGGCGGCGGCCGATCGCTTGCTCCCGCTGGTGTACGAGCAACTCCGCAAGGCCGCGCAGCTCGGGCTGGTTGGCGAACGTGCGGATCACACGTTGTCGGCGACCGCACTAGTCCACGAGGCGTATTTGAAACTGGTGGGCTCGCGCGAGATCCCCTGGGCGAACCGGGCTCATTTCTACGCCGCCGCGGCCGAGGCCATGCGACAGATTCTTCTGGACCACGCCAAAGCACGGGCACGAGACAAACGAGGGGGCACCCAGGGCCAGCCAATGGCTTGGGCGAACTTCGCTTCGGTGGCCGATCTCGCGGCGACCGAAGATTCTCAAGAAATCGTGTCGTTCGATTCCGCCCTGCGTCGCTTAGAGGATGAATCGGCCGACGCGGCCCGGGTCGTTCAGTTCCGTTTTTACGCAGGGCTCAGCGTGGAGCAGACGGCCCTGACGATGGGCGTGTCGGACCGGACCGTGAACCGGCTCTGGACCTTCGCTCGGGCGTGGCTGCACCGGGCCGTGCGCGAGCGCGAACAAAAGGATTAAAGCGTGTCCAAATCCGAGCAAGTGCAGAACATTCTGGCAGGGGCGAGCGTGCTGCCCCCGGATCAGCGTGCGGCCTATCTCGACGCCGCGTGCGGCAAGGACGTTGCCCTGCGTGCTGAAGTGGCCTCGCTGCTGCGGTCTCTCGATGAGGCGGGAAGTTTCCTTTCCGCCCCCACTGCTGATGCTAGCGAGGCGCGGACAGCGAACTCGTCCGCCGCGACCGTCGATGAACTCTCGCGCGAGCACGCCGGTCAGATGATCGGTCGGTACAAATTGCTCCAGCCCATCGGCGAGGGCGGGTTCGGCAGCGTGTGGATGGCCGAGCAACGCGAGCCGGTCAAACGTCTCGTCGCGCTCAAGATCATCAAGCTGGGCATGGACACGCGCCAGGTGGTCGCGCGTTTCGAACAAGAGCGGCAGGCGCTGGCGATGATGGACCACCCCAACATCGCGCGCGTGCTCGACGCTGGCGCGACCGAGGTGGGCAGGCCGTATTTCGTGATGGACCTCGTCAAGGGCGACCCCATCGCAACCTATTGCGACAAGAACAACCTGAGCATCGAGGACCGGCTCAATCTTTTCAGGCAGGTCTGCGAGGCCGTGCAGCACGCCCACACCAAGGGCATCATCCACCGCGACATCAAGCCCAGCA
>CAZIMT010000244.1:0-2677 GCA_964540295.1 uncultured Phycisphaeraceae bacterium | reverse complement strand
GCCGTGCAGCACGCCCACACCAAGGGCATCATCCACCGCGACATCAAGCCCAGCAACGTGCTGGTCTCGACCCAGGACGGGAAGCCCTCGGCCAAGGTCATCGACTTCGGAATCGCCAAGGCGACCCAGAACAACCTCACCGACAAGACGTTCTACACCGAGTACCAGCAGCTCATCGGCACGCCCGAGTACATGAGCCCCGAGCAGGCCGAGGGCTCGCTCGATATCGACACGCGCACCGACGTGTACTCGCTGGGCGTGATGCTCTACCAACTGCTCACGGGCAGCACCCCCTTTGACGGCAAGGAGCTCCGCTCGGCGGCCTACGGCGAAATCCAGCGGATCATCCGCGAGGTCGATCCGCCCAAGCCCAGCACACGGATCTCCGAGTCCGCGGACACCATCGCGAGCGTCGCCGCCAAACGCCAGACCGAGCCCAAGCGGCTCGGCGCGTTCGTGCGCGGCGAGCTGGACTGGATCGTGATGAAGGCCATGGAGAAGGACCGCTCGCGCCGCTACGAGACCGCCAACGGACTCGCGATGGATATCCAGCGTTTTCTCAGCGGCGAGGCGGTGGTCGCGGCCCCGGTCAGCCGGGCGTACCAACTTCGGAAGTTCATCCGCCGCAACAAGGGCACGGTCACGGCCGCTGTGCTGATCGCCACGGCGATCCTCGTCGGCGCCGCGGCCTCGACCGCCGGGTTTATCCACGCACGCCGCCAGCGTGACGTGGCGATCGCCGCTGAAACGCGGGCTCGTTCCGAATCCGAGCGTGCGACGACCGCCGAAGCCAAAGCCGTCGCCGAGGCCCAGAGCGCAACCACGATCTCGGACTTCCTAGCCTCGATGCTCGGGGGCGTGGGCCCGGAGGTGGCGCTCGGACGAGACACCGCGCTGCTCCGATCGATCCTGGAAAAGACCGAAGATCGGGTGGGCAAGGAGCTCGCGGACCAGCCCCTGGTCGCGGGACGAATGCTGCGGATCGTCGCGGACGTGTACAACCAGCTCGCCGCCATCGACAAGGCCGACGCAAACGCTCGACGAGCGCTCGAGCTTATCAAAAGCGCCCCCGGAGACAACCGGGTCGAGATCGCGCGAGCCACGCACGACCTGGGAACAGCCCTGGAATCGCAAGGGAAGTACACCGAGGCCAAGGCCAAGTTCGAGGAGGCGTTCGACCTGTACGTCGCGGCGGGGGCCGGAGAATCTGGCAACGCCGTCTCGGCCCTGTCGGCCATCGGCGGTGTGCTATTCCGAACTCGCAATTTTTCCGGAGCAGAGACGAGTTTCCGCAAGGTGCTCGACGCCAGGCGAAGGCTCGCCAACAACGAAGATTCCGCGAACCTAGCCTCGTCGCTCGACCGGCTCGCGGTCCTGCTGAGCTACGGTAAAAATGAGTATGCAGAGTCCGAGACGCTCCAGCGTGAGGCCCTGGCGATGAGGCGGCGGCTCTACGGCGAGCTCCACCCTGAAGTCGCGCTGGGGCTCTCCAACCTCGCGGCGAATCTGGGAAGCCAAGGCCGCTTTGACGACGCGATCGAGTTCAACAAACAATCAATCGATCAGCACCGCAAGCTCTTTGGTGAACGCCACCCGCGGACAGCGCAAGCGATGGCCTCCTACGCCAAGAATCTTGACCGATCAGGCCGCCCGGCCGAGGCGATCGCCATGCGCAGGCTCGTCGTGGAGATCAACATCGAATCGGTCGGTGCCGGGCACCGAGAAACGTTGGACAGCCGTTTCAATCTCGGGTGGGCGATGGACGCTGCCAAGGACTACGCCGGGGCCGAAGAGCAGTACCGCGCGATGCTGGAATGGGCACGCATCAACTACAAGTCTCCAGACCACCGCACCGCTGGCGTGATCATGCTGGTCGCCGCGACCGTGAACAACCAGGGACGCCACGCCGACGCGGAGGCTCTGTACCGAGAGGCCCTGGAGCTCTTCATCCTCACCCGACCGACCGGTCACTCGTCCATCGCCGAGGCCCGCAACGCGCTGGCGGATTGCCTCGTCACCCAGAACCGACCCGCAGAGGCCGAGCCGCTGCTGCTCGCGGTCGAGCGTGACTCTCGGCTGGAAAACGTGCCCCCGCCCGACCGAGCAGCAGCAGCCACACGCCTCGCCAGCTTCTATACCGACTGGGATAAGGCCGAACCCGCCAGAGGCTATGACGCCAAAGCCACGGAATGGAAAATGAAATCAGAAACGACCCAGCCCGCCACTAAAGACCAGATCCCGGGCAAGTAATACCGGGTCAACCGACAGCACGCGCGCGATCACTTCGCAACCCAAACGCTTCTCAGAAGCGACGGCCTATGGCAAACGTCAACAGCACCAACGACACCGCTGCCAGCGCGAGCACAAAGTTTACATCCACACCCGCACTGCTGGGCAGCAAGATCGAGCCAGCGCCTTCGATGCGCAGCCGGAGCGTGGTCTGGATTGTGAAGATCGCCGACGTCGTGCTCAACGACACCCCCGTGGCACCAAAGTTAAACGAACCCGAGAGCGTCGCGTTCATCCTCGTTCGTCCACATCAGCGTCGCCAGGTTCAAGTTCGTCGCACCGAAGTCGAAGATACCGAAGTCGAGGATCATGTCGAGTTGCACCTCGTTGCAGGCCACGAGCCACAACGCCTTCTTCCACCGTCCGGCCAGATCTGTTCGACCCCCCC
>CAZIMT010000243.1:0-2778 GCA_964540295.1 uncultured Phycisphaeraceae bacterium | reverse complement strand
CGAGGCCGCTTCCGGGATTATTTGTTCGTGGTCGTGCGATCGGTTCTGGCGAACGAGGCGCACCGGCTAGGTTCGTCTGCGGGCGTGATCACAATCGGAATAGCCAGCGACGACGGCACGTCGGACGAGACTGTCTCACGCGGGTGCGGCGATAAGGCTTGGGAGCGGGAGTGGCGAGATTTCCATTTTCGACACGCCTGGAAAACGATCTCACGTGACTTTGATCCACAAAGCTTGGCCGCGTTCGAATGCCTGCTGGGTGGGCAGGCGGTCCGGCAAGTTGCGGATCGTTTCGCGATGAGCCAGCCCGGTCTGCACAAGATCAAGCAGCGCGTCCGCGACCAATTGGCCGAGCAGATTCGCGCGCAAGTCGCCGAGGAGGACGGCGATGAGTGACAGGTCATCTTCGCAGGAAAGGTCCAAGGGGCCAGATATTTCCCGTTCGGTTTCGAAGACGGATCGTGGGAATCACGCCTGACCAGGGCGCGGAAGGCCGCCGAGTCGGGCGTGCTTGGAAGATTCAGTTTGGTTGAAATGATCGGACGAGGTGGGCAGGGAGCGGTTTACAAAGCCGTCCAGCCCGGCACGGACCGAACGGTTGCGATCAAGCGAGTAATTCTAGAGAGATCTGACGGCGACCGACGGCGTGAGCGATTTCGCCGCGAGGTCGAACTGGCCGCGTCGCTCCATCATCCGGGCATCGTGACGATCCACGAGTTAATCGACGATGACGCGGCCGTGGTGATGGAGTGGATCGACGGCGACGATGCGCACACTTGGGGTGATCGCGTCGGCATTCAAGAGGGTGGAGTGCGGCGGGTGGTCACGATGATGCGTCGGGCCGCGGAGGCCGTCGCTTACGCCCACGCGCGAGGGGTGCTCCATCGAGATCTCAAACCATCAAACATCCTGATCGATGCGACCGATCAACCGCGCATCGTGGACTTCGGGCTGGCCCGGCTGGTGGAGATCGAGCAGGGCGCGGGCGTGCGGCACGAGCGATCGGCGACGATCACGATGGACGGATCGTTCGCGGGCACGCCGGTGTACGCGCCGCCCGAGCAGATCGACTTGGGGCTGCACGAGTCGGACGTGCGCGCGGACGTGTACGCGCTGGGGGCGGTGCTGTACCGGCTGTTGAGCGGGCGAGAGCCGTTCGAGGCCTCGACCCTCGCGGGCCTTTTCGACCTTTTCCGCCGCGGTGACCCGCCCGCGCCGTCGGGCTTCAATTCTCGCGTCGATGACGAGCTCGACGCGATCGTGACGATGGCGATGCGGCCTCGGCGCGAGGACCGGTACCAGACGATGGAAGCGTTGGCCGAGGATCTCGGGCGCTGGCTTGAGCGTAAGGCCGTGCGAGCGGTGCCGACCTCGACGATCTACCTCGCTCGCGCGTTTGTTCGCTGGCATCGCGTGAGCGTACTGCTGGGAGCCACCGCGTTCGTTCTTGTCGTGGTCTCCGGGATCGGCGCGGGCCTGATCGCGCTCGAGATCTGGCGCCAACGAGCGGCGTTGATCCGCACCGTCTCGGAGCGCGACGGCGCGTTGGAAGACTCCACGACCCAGCGGCAGCGCGTGCAATCAGAGCTGATCAAGTCCATCGCGGTCAACATGGGGTTATGAGAGTTCTTGACGACGTCGCCAACGCGAACCCAGACCATCGCCAGGCTCTGCTCGACGAGTTTCAGCGGCGTGCGGCGGCACTCGACGCGTCGCGCGTTCCAATGCGTGCCGAGATCGAGATCGGGAACCGGATCCAGCTCGCCTCGATTTTCCGTACGTTCGGCGACGACCAACGGGCGCGCATCCAGCTCGACCGAGCGCTGGCGATCGGGCGGGCCCGCGCAGCCGGATCTTCGGACCTTAGCCACGCGCTGGGCGATGCGGCCGTGCTGGCGCTTGATCAGCGCCGGTTCGCCCAAGCGGTCGCGTTCTTCGAGGAATCGCACACGAACAAGCGTGCCGCCTTAGGGGCCGTTGAAGGGAGTGTCGCCCAAGAACGCTTGCGGTATGCCGAGGCTCTCGTAGGTGCTGGCCGAAATGACGACGCCCAGCGCGTGATCGACGAGCTTTATGAACCACGCGCGGCTCAGGAGATCCGCGAGGGTGCCGCAACGCTGGTCGTCCAAACCTGTGAAAAAAGCGGGCTCGTGGTGCCAGCCTGGGCTGCCCATGCCCGGTCTGTCACGAGAAACGGCCCGAAATAGCTGTTGCGGGCCCACACCCGCTCTCGCTCGGCGCTTTCTGCATCACCTTGAAGTTTTTTCTTACGCTGGCGTCCAAACGTGCGGCAACGGCTGGTACTGAATGAGAAGACCTATCGGGTGAGAGAGCCCGGGGTCGGCGATCGCGCTGCGCTCGCGTCTGCGCGGTTGTTGTTGCTTGCCTCGTGTACCACAACTGGAAGGGAAGATTATGCGTTGCTTCGTTCGCTCGACCCGTGCGATGACCCTGAGCACCTCCGCTGGCCTGGCGCTCTCAACAGGGATGGCTGGCGCGTCCATCCTGAACTGGGCGAACGTCGCGGGCGGGGCCGCGTCCACCGCGGCCAACTGGTCTCCCGCGCAGGTCCCCGCCGCCGCCGACACGCTCACGTTTAATCTCAACAGCATCTACACCGTCACCTACAGCAACGTCGTCCCGCTCTCCACCGCCCACACCTTCAAGCGCGGCACCGTCACCCTCTCTCTCACTTCACCACACACCGCCAGCGGCAACTTTCGCGCCGGCGATGTCAGCGGTGACTCCGCCATCGCCACCATCACCACTGGGTTCGTC
>CAZIMT010000242.1:0-2823 GCA_964540295.1 uncultured Phycisphaeraceae bacterium | reverse complement strand
GGCCTTTCCGCCAGAGGAGTCTTCTGCTTCACAAGCGCGTTGCGCAGCCGGTCCAACTCCGCCGCAACGTCCGTCAGCCTCTTCTCAGCCTTGGCCACGCGCTCGACCACCGCGCCGCCCTCTTGCAGCTCCGTCGGGGCCCACCACGCCTCGCCAGCAATGTACCGGTAGAACGCCGGGCGAAGGATCCCCTCGTGCATCGCCTTGGCGTCGTCCAGTGTTCGCGGCATGTCACCCGCCGACTTCACAGACTTGGCAATCTGCCCCAGCATGTCTGGTCGGCCCGGGATCGGCTTCAGAATCACGGTCGAACCCTTTCCGCCGCTCGCGTCCAACTGCTGACGCTCCACCTCGACCGCCAGAATCTCTACGTTGTTGTTTACCCACCCCAGCGGGATCGGCTGGATCGGCCCGCTCGCGCCGTCGGGGTCGGCCGTCAACGCATCCTTGAAGGCCTTGCCGTTGAAACTGACTTCCACACTGACGCTGAACTTGTCGAACGGCTGGTCCTGCGGCAGGTACGGCTTGAGCCCCGGGACGGTCGCCCATTCCACCGGATCAAACGAGCCCGCCGACACTCGCGCCACCGGCACGCTGGGCGCGGGAATCGTCACTTCCGCCAGCAGCGAATCGCCGCTCACCAGGTCGATGTTCGTCTTGCCGATGTTCGGCCTCACCGCGAAGTTCCCAGCCAGCTTCGGTGCCGGAGCCACTCCCCCCGAGACCGCTGCCTCGAACTTCTGCAAGACGTCAACCTTGGGAGCGTCAGGAAGCGTTGGCGCCTGAGACCGAACCCTGGCGAGAAGCTCCTCGGCCTTTTTCTTGACCGGGCCAAACGCCCCTTCGGGCGAGACTTCCTCGTTGCCGACCTTGATCTGGTTGGACGAGCCAAGGAACTGAGCCGACAGCACGCCCAGACCGACGAGCGCGATCCCGCCCACCACGATCTTCTCGACGTGCTGCTCGAACAGATTGATACCTTTAAGTTTCATCAGAGTGCCTCACACCTCGACGATCGATGCTCCACGCCCGATCTCACCGAGGCTATTCAGAGTGCGACCACAAACACAAACCAGTCCAATCCCAGAACCAAATTTCAGAACCAAAATTTCAAAACCAGAAGAACGCTCAATCCAACTTCTGAGCCACACGCTCGGAATCTGCTTACTTCTTGCCGCCCTCACCCTCCGATGCCGCGCCCTCAGCCGAGGCCGGTTCCGCGACGCCCAGATGCTTCTTAACCTCCGAGGGCATGTACGGCGTGGTCCACGAGCGCAAGTACACCGCCTCGATCGCCACCATCGCCACCACCACCGGCTCGTCGCCGTAGTAGTACCCACGCTCCAGGTCGCCGTACACGTCAGCCTCTTTGAGGTCAACGTCCACGATCGTCATAAAGTTCGTCCGCGCCACTGCGTCAAAGAACTGCGGCAGCCGCCCCGACGACACCACCATCGACATGTACGCGTAGCGAATGTCGTACACGCCGTTGCTCGGGCCGCTGAACCGACCGCTGATCGACTGCTTGAAGTCCGGAGTGAGCTGGGCGTCCGCCGGGGCCGCCGCATCGGCCGCTTCCTCGGTCGCCAAAGGTTCGTTCCCCGTGCTCGCCTTGGGCTGCCACACCACACGCTCAAACGTGATCTGCTGGATCCGCTTCACCACCGAGCCCGACGCAGGGTCCAGCGAATCGATCGTCGTAGACCTCCCCCCCATCGTGTTGGCCGCGGCCACGGCCTTGAGCAGGTCATCGATAAGCCAATAGTCCGCTTGCCACGCGAAAACTTCCGAGTTCGACGGCGGGGCCTTGGGCACCGCCAGCAAGATGTTGTTCCCCAGCACGCCCGTCCCCGCGTATACGCTCAGCTCACGAGCTCGGCCTTGGTACTGACCGAGCCGGATCTCCTTCAGCGCCTTGGTAATCTCCACGCTCTCCTCGGGCGTAAGAGCCCGGGCGCTCGAGCCCTCGCCCGTCTTGGCGATCTTCAGCCGCATGTACGCGTCGCCCAGCACCGTCGCCAACAGGTTCGGATCACGCGGCTCTCCCGCCTTGATCTCCTGGAACAAGGCCTGATACGCCGCTGGCGTTCCCGGGCCTCCGACCAGCATCTCCGCGAACGCGCGCGCCTTCGCCTGCGCATCGGGCCCGCGACCACCCGGCAGCAACCCTTCCATCAACGCCCGATGGCCGCGCCGGTTGAAAACTTCTGCCTTCTTGACCACGCCCGCCGCCTGCGCGAGGATTTTTTCCTTCTCGGCCTTGAAGAACTTCGTCACCTGCTCGTTGGGCGCGTCTGTCAACGTCACCGCCGGGATCGAAGGGTCCAGCGATGGCAACGCATACGCCGTGCTGATCTTCACCTTCGTCAGCGCCGCCTCGACCTCCGCCTGCCGCTTTGTGTGGATCGACTTGTTCCAGATCGAACTCAGCACGAACGCCGTCGGCACGATAATCAGCACCAACGCCGAACAGATCACCACCAACAGCTGCGCCTTGCACCACGCGAGCACGTTCTTCAATTGCCACCACCCTTCCCCTTGGGGCCGGATTCCGGAGCCGCTCTGTTCGCTGGCGCCTCCGCTTCCGCCGCATCGGCCGCAACACCAGTCGGCAGGATCACCACCTGCCAACTCATCTCAATCGTCACTCGTTTCCCCGGCGGGTCCGCAGGCCTGAGCGTGTCCAGCGGGGCCAGCCGGTCTAGGTCCGCGCTAGTCGGCGCCGCGCCCATCTCGCCCAGTGCTGGCGTCGAACGCCCCTCACCCACGTCACCGCCGCTCTCGCCCACCTCGCCTCGCCCATGAGCCCGCGTCCCACCCCGG
>CAZIMT010000241.1:1447-2988 GCA_964540295.1 uncultured Phycisphaeraceae bacterium | reverse complement strand
CTTGAGAACACACTGAGGTTTGGGTCGCTGACGATCGTGCACAACCACGCCAACCACGGCGGGTGCGGCGGGTTCAACACCGGCTTTGCGTACGTGTCGCTGGCTCTGGATCGGCCAGATTCTCCCGGTGGTGCGCCAGATTATGTGTGGCTGGTGGATGACGATATCGACCTTCCGACGGACACATGCGCGCAGCTGGTGCGCGCGGCCGAGGAGGACCAGACGATCGGACTGGTGGGGTCGCGGACGATGGATCTGGGGGACCGCGGGAACACGATCGAGACGACGATCTACTTTGATGCAAAGACGGGCCGGATGAGCGATGAGCCGACGCCCGAGCATCGTTTGCACGAATCGCACCAGCGCTGGGTCAAGCAGGTCGGCGGGACGCGAGGGCGGAACGAATACCACGGGCTTCGAGACGTGGACGTGGTTTCGGCGTGCAGCCTGTTGGCGCGGTGGTCTCTGGTGCGTGAGGTCGGGTTCTGGGATTACCGGTATTTCATTTATTGCGATGATGCGGACTGGTGCTTGCGGTTTGCGCGGGCGGGGCACCGGGTGGTGCTGAACCTAGACGCGGTGGTATTCCACACGCCGTGGCATCACAAGCTGACGCCGTCGCGGGCGTACTACGCGCAGCGGAATATTTTCTGGGTGATCCAGAAGATCCTGCCGGTCGAGCACCTGCGGAGGTCAACTCTGACGTGGATGAGAAGTGTGCTCCGCCACTCTCTGGTAGCCGGGCTGAATCGGCGAATCTTCCAGGCCGAGATCCAGCGTCGATCGTGTGACGACGTGATGACCGGGCGGTGGGGGAAGCTTGATCCGGCCGAGCCAGCGTTGGAGGAGATCGGCGCGGGGCTGGATACCAATGGACTCTTGAGGGCTGGCGCGACGATCGCGTTGACGTTGAACCGCGGGGATTCGGTCGTGGCCGCGGCGGATTTTCGGGAGCGCGTGCGGGCGTACCTGAAGTCGGTATCACGCGAGGGCGACGAGCCGCGCTGGGTTGAGATCGTTCGGAACGATGTGCCGGGCGCGGAGAGCGAGCGACCGACGGGTGTCGCGCGGCGTGTGGTGTACGCGGGTCGGTTCCTCTCGCGGATGAAGAGGCAGAAATCGTTCGTTTTTGATCGCCCAGACGCGTTGGTGGTGTTCGATCAGGGGAACGACTTTCCGTTGCTTCGAGCGCGGTTCAACGTGCATGTTGACCATCGGCAGGCGGGCAAGTGCCAGATCGAGCGTGGCGAGACAGGCCGGGTGGTTAAGTTCCTGGCCCGGTGGGTGTGGACGGCGGCGCGGGCGGTGGTCTACTCGCGGCGGCTGGGGCCGTATGTCTCACCGAGCATGTACGGTTAACTTTCTGGGTCGTCCGATCTCTCGGCGGCCTTTCTTTTGAGAACGTCGAGCGCATGACGAGCCAAAGCTTTACTCACGCGTCCTTTGCAAAGTTTCGTTCTCTCGTGGCTTTGAAGGTGCCAGTGGGTTGGCGGGTCACCGATCGCCCTTTAACGATCGCGGTTCTGGGGTGGGCTCGGCTT
>CAZIMT010000241.1:0-1437 GCA_964540295.1 uncultured Phycisphaeraceae bacterium | reverse complement strand
ATGCAGGCGCGTGAGGGCTCGGGGTATAACCTGAGCGCTTCAGAGCTGGCGGCGGGGCTGGTGCTGAGCGGGCATCGCGTGGCGTACTTGCGTTCGGGGATGGAGTACTCGATCGTCAAGACGCCGTGCGTGCGGATGCACGAATGGTGGCGTGGGATCGCGTGCTTTGATTTTTTCAACAGCCGGAACGTCGCGCCAGCGTCGAGCAACTTCAAGAACATGGCCCGGGAGATGTCGAGCCCGGACGACGCGCGCGTGGTGCTGAAGTGGCTTGATTTGATCGAGGCCCAGGTTGTTCACGTTCACTCGCTGGAGGGGTACGGGCTGGACCTGATCGGAGCGATCCGAGACTCGGGCCGGGCGGTCGTGGTGACGCCGCACAACTACTGGTACGCGTGCCCGCAGGTTGACCTGCTGCACGAAGAGCTGCGAGTGTGCGAGGATTACGAGGGTGGTGCCAAGTGCGTGGGCTGCTTGCCGCTTGCGCCCGAGTCTGAGCGGGCTCGTTCGCGGCGTGGGGCCGAGCAGGCGATGCACCGGGCGCTGGGGCCGGTGCTCGCGGGATGGGCGCGCCAAGTGTTTGAATACGCGAAGTACCGGCTCAAGGGTGGGAAAGCCCCCAAGCGTGGGCCGAACTTGCTGAACGGTGAACCGGTGGCTGAAGCGCCGCAGATGGACCCCGAGGCGGCGCTCGGCTTTGACTCGGGCGGTCCGGGGCACAGCGGCGAGATTGATCACGGGTTGAAGCTGGTCGCGGGGGAGAAGCTGGCGGAGATCGGGTCGGCGTCGCTGGATCAGAACGAGCGGTTCTTGCGCGCGGACCACCACTTGAAGGTTGTCAACCAGTACGGGGCGCGGCGTGTGGCGGGGATCCAAGCGTTGAACCGCGCGTCGCTGGTCACGCCGCCGAGTCGGTTTTTGCTAGACGTGATGAAGACGATGGGGATGAGCCCCGAGATCGGTCGGCACGTGCGGCTGGGCCAGCCGCACTTTGACCAGTTGCATCGGAAGACGCAGCGTTCGCCGTACTACTCGGTGCGGCCTTGGGACGCGGCGACTTCAACTCGGCCGATCCGTTTCGGGTTTATGGGTACGACGCGGAACAACAAGGGGCTGGAGGTTCTGGCGCGAGCGATCCCGTTACTGGACGTCGAGGTCCGGCAGCGGAGTCATTTTCTGATCCGAGCGGCGGGGTACGACTGGACGTTCCGCAAAAGGCTGAGCGTGTACCCGGAAGTTTCGTTTTTGGGCGGGTACGACGGGCTGCAGTTGATCTCGACGATGGACGAGTTTGACGTGGGGATCTTGCCGCACATTTGGTTTGAGAACTCGCCGCTGGTTTTGCTGGAGTTTTTGCACGCCGGGAAGTTTGTGATCTCGTCGCGTCTGGGCGGGCCGCCGGAGTGGATCAACGAGCCGGGTGGGCTGGGGTCGGGG
>CAZIMT010000240.1:0-3095 GCA_964540295.1 uncultured Phycisphaeraceae bacterium | reverse complement strand
AATGTTCTACAACCCAAAGCGTCTCCACGCCGCCCTGAATTACCTCAGCCCCGAAGAGTTCGAGGCCGTAAAATTGGTTTGAACTCCGTCAACGAAGAGTGGGTCAGGTCACTCGCTCAACGCGACCTGGAGAACCTGTCGCTCGATCGCGCTAATTCTCGCATCGATCCGGGCATCACGCCTCAACGCGACGGGCAACAAGCCACGAATCTCCGCACAAATCCGCCTCAATTAAAAAACCCGAGACCTTGCAGTGCAAGGCCTCGGGTAAAAGCGGAGAGGGGGAGATTCGAACTCCCGATACGGCATGGCCGTATACTGGTTTTCGAAACCAGCGCGTTCAACCGCTCTGCCACCTCTCCGAAAAACTCAGCGGTCCAGCAACGTTCGCCGGACCCAGGGTGAGATGATTCGCCCGCCCGGACGGAACGTCAAATCCTTCAACTCGAATACCTGCCCGGGTCCAAACTTCCGACCCACTTGCGGGCTCTACTTCTTGCCACCACTTCCGGGCTCCTGAACGGTCTTGGGGTAGCCTCCCGGGTCAGACTCTCTCGGACTGAACCCGGGGGGGCACGCTCGGGCAGCTATTTCTTCATCGCGGTCGCGAGCGCCGCCAAAATCGCCTCAGGCTCGCTCATCCGGCCCGTCCCGTTGGTGCGGCACGCCTGCCAGCCGTCGTCGGGGCCGACGATCTGAAAACCGTCCTCGATCAGCGTCGCGAGATTTCTCTGTGTGCTCGGCTGGGCCCACATGACCGCGTTCATTGAGGGGGCCAGAAGCACCGGCGTCTTCCTCCGGTCAATCGCGCTCAGGATCAGCGTCACGACATCGCTCGTGCGCCCGCTCGCCAGGTTGGCCATGCAGTCCATCGTGCACGGCGCAATCACCGCGGCGTCCAAGCTCGACGCCAGCGAGATGTGCTGCGGGTCCTTAGATTCCAGGTGATCCCAAGAGCTCGTGTACACAGGCCTCGCTGACAACGCCTGAAAAGTCAGCGGGGTCACAAAGCGGGTCGCGGCCTCGGTCATCGCGACCGTGACGCTGGCCCCGCTCTGGGCGAGCCGACTGACCACCGTGGCGACCTTGTAGGCAGCGATACCGCCCGTGACGCCCACAAAGATGCTGCGATCACGCAATGCCACCGATGCACCGGCGGGCGTACCACCTGAAGGCTCGGCCATGAGCGGTCACTCCAACGCGGTCGCAAGCGTTTTAGTTCTTCGTGACCAGCCCGCGAAGGTTCGAGGCCTCGACGTCGACCGCGATCTTGTCTTCCATGATCTCTTCGATCACGACTTCGAGGTCCGACCGCCCGTCGCGCTCGACCAGAGGACGGGCCCCGTCCATGAGCTGGACCATCCGCCGCTGGATCAGGGCGCACAGCTTGAATCGGCCGCCGACCTTGTTGACAATCTCATCGCTCTTGAGGGCTTCGATCATGAGTGTTCAGAACTCCATCGCTGGCGAACAAGGCCGCCAGCAGTAAAAATCGCTCGCACGCTCGAACAGTTCGGCGTGCGGGCCGGGGGATGCTTTTCGTGGCGAGAACTTTGGTATACTAGCCCTGTGTACAGATATGGGCTCGACGGGCCCTGCCGAACCGGCCAGTTCGAGGCCGATTCGCTGGAAGTCTGATCTGCTGGTAATCTTGGCACACCTGGTCCTGATCGCGTCGGCGTCAGAGATCGGGTTCGTTTCTTGTGTTCGGGGGATTATTTTTTTATGGATCTGACGTGATGCCAACAACATGGCAGCGCGGTGACCGCGTTCGGCACGCGGGCCGCCCGGAATGGGGCTTGGGAAAGGTCCAGAGCGCCGAGGCCGCGGTGCTAGACGGTAAACACTGCCAGCGTGTCGTCGTCGCGTTCGAGCGTGTCGGCACTCGCACGCTTTCCACGGCCTTCGCGGACCTGCGCAGCGCCGAGGACGCCGTTCCGGTGTCGAACGATCGACCAGATGCATCCGATCCGCTCGCGATGCGGATGGACCAGCTTCCGGCCGAGCAACGGCTTGTGGCCGTCCCCGAGGACGCGATCGACCCCTTTACCTCAGCCCGGGCCAGACTGACCGCGACGCTGGCCCTCTATCGCTTCACCGATTTGGGCGGGTCGCTGCTTGATTGGGCCGCGATGCAGACCGGCATGAAGGACCCGCTCGCTCGGTTTAACCGGCACGAGCTCGAACAGCATTTCAAGCGGTTCCAGATCAATCTCGATGCGCACCTCAAGAAGCTCGTCCGCGATCTGAAACGGCAGGAGCCGGGTTTGGTCCAGGAACTGACGCTCACCGCGTCGCCCGCGGCCCGGCAGGCGTTGCGCCGGACCGACATGGGACGTTGACCGGCATCAACACCCGGCACAGACCGCGGACAGGGCTTGGGCCAAAGACCGTGACGCAAACTTCAATTCGCTGATTCACGCACGAACCATGCGATTTTTTC
The DNA here is from genome assembly GCA_964540295.1 of uncultured Phycisphaeraceae bacterium. Lineage (GTDB taxonomy): Bacteria > Planctomycetota > Phycisphaerae > Phycisphaerales > UBA1924 > CAZCPB01. Next base: position 652 of record CAZIMT010000240.1, on the reverse strand, counting down.
GGACCACAGTGATGGCCCGCCAACTCCGGCGGGTCTGGCGCGGCCGTTGTTTCTTCTCCTTTCGCCGTCTAGTTGCAGTCGCCCGTGTGGGCCTGACAGCCGCGATGGTCATAATCCAAGAGCAGGGGAGCGAGACATGAACGAGAACGAATTCCAGCAGAAGCTCGGCGACCTCATTAGCCAGATCGGCAAGCTCCCCGAGGGCGAGCGTGGCTCGCTCGAGAAGCTCGCGGTCGAAACCCAGAATCGTCACGAGAAGGTCAAGAAGACAATCGACGAGCTTCAGGAATCACTCGATTACCTGCGCCTGAGCATCAAGTATCTCGTGTTCGACCTCGAAGCCACCCGTCGCGAAAACACGTACCTCCGCAAGCTCATCGAAACCCAGAACGGCCGGCCCGGTGCCGATCACGACAACACCGACGATCGGTAGACGAGCAAGCGACGAGCGGTTTGGGCACACTTCCGTGGGGGGCCGACCTGCAAAGTGAGAGGGCACCAAAGTCGAGACCCCCCGCGCGTAAACACCTGTAAGTACAGGGGATACGAGAAGGGGGTCTCGAGAAGCGGAGAGGGGGGGATTCGAACCCCCGATAAGGCTTTAGGGCCCTATAACGGTTTAGCAAACCGTCGCCTTCAGCCGCTCGGCCAC
>CAZIMT010000239.1:0-3101 GCA_964540295.1 uncultured Phycisphaeraceae bacterium | reverse complement strand
GGGATAACCGCTGAAAGCATCTAAGCGGGAAGCCCCCCTCAAGATTAGACTTGCTAACGAAAGTGAGAGACCCCTGGTAGACCACCAGGTTGATCGGCCGCAGGTGTACGGGCAGAAATGCCCTCAGCCGAGCGGTACGAACGGTCGAACGATCGCACCAACCAGCCGCCGTGGTTGGCGAGTTCTTACCATTCGGGCTTGTCCCGTCTGGTGGGTGCTTGTCGAAGCGGCCCGGTTTCTCCAAAGTTTCGGCACGAGAGTGTCGGTAACTGTGGTAGAGTCGGCCAAGCTGGATAGTTTAGCGTTTCAAGGATTTGGATATTGTAACAATTGGACGCGGCCTACCGCGACATTCTTGGGATCGGTTCTCTGGTTCGGTTCTGACGGTTCGTCGTCGTGAATTCGGACGTGGGAATCGTGTTCATTCTTCCGGTCACAATACCGTGGCCCGCGAAAGCGGGCCGCGGAGCTTGTCGGTGACCAAAGGTATCGGGAAACACCTGTTCCCATCTCGAACACAGCAGTTAAGCCGATACCGCCGATGATACTGCACTGCGGGAAAGTAGGTCATCGCCGACTTTTGGGCCCTCTAGAGGTAAACCTCTAAGGGCCCTTTTCATTTTTGAACTCGTTCTTTACTGATTAGCGGGGTGCTCGGTGAAGTTCGGATTTGAGATCGATAGGCGCTGGTACACTGACACAGATTCCAATGATACGGCTTCTCATTAACCTTGCGTATCACCCACGCGGCGTGGCCAGTTGATTTGATGATCTCGGGCGTGACGCGATTCCACGCCTCCACGCCCGCTCGGTCTAGCGCCTCCCCGCTCGACAGCGATCGGTCGGACAGGCCGCACAGTCGCGCTTGCGGCCACAGACGCTCGATCTCGTTTAACTCCGGCGAGTACGGCGGCAGGAACAGCGGCGTGATGTTCGACGGCCACTCCACCCTCGGCGACGTGTGCCGCCGGCCTGATCTAATAGTAAGACGGTCTTGACCATCTCGCCCGCCAGCGTTGATCGCGCGTGCTCGCTGATCCACTTCAGGTGCTGATTCATGGCCGCGATTCCCACCTGCGGCAGGATCATCGCCGAACTCTCGCCCGTCGCCGGGCACACCGCCGCGTGCACGTACGACCAGTCGTACTCGGTCTGCTTGATCGCGCGAAGCCGCGTTCCTTTGCGTGACCAACCGTGCGTGAGCGTCCCCTGCTGGTTCCGAGGTGAGGCCAAGCCTCGTTTCGTCTTGGAGCCAGACCTCGACGATCCAGCTGCAGTTGTCGCGACGGAGCGTGTCCGAAGAAGGGGCGCTGACTTCTTGAACGCTTCCTGCGCGGCGAGGTCGGCCTTGCGGTGGATCGGGCGAGGCCGCAACGGCGCAAAGCCCAGCCGGTGCAGCACCGCGTACGCGCCTGAGAGCGAAAAGCGCTTGCCAAAGTACTCATTGATCTTGTCGGCCAGCACCGGCCGCGCCGCGCCACCACGCCGTCGCGAACCAGATCCGGCACGCGCTCGAGCCAGCCGACCAGCTCGAGCTCCTCATCGGGCGTGAGCTTCTTGAGCTGGCCCGGGCGTGGCCGGTCGCGCAGCCATTGGGGGCTGCGGGCGTCGTAATGTTAAACCCAGTTCTGCACGCTACGCGCCGCGACGGAAAGATCGTCAGCGATCTTCGTGTGGGTGCGCCCGCGGGCCGCGAGCAGCACACCGCGCAGCCTCGTGGCCACGCGCGCGTTCTTCTCACGCTTGATCAAAGTTCCCAGTTCGTCGTTGGTGTGGTGCGGTTGAACGTGCATGCTCGGCCTCCTGTGCCCGAGCACCATCGTCCCGCAACCGCCCGCCTCGCGCAACCCGTCTGTGCGCCGAACAGCGGCACATTGTGTAAATGGGGCACGTGCAACGTCGTGACGGAAACGCACGCCGCCCCACACAGAGCGTGGGAGGTGTGGTCAAACATCACGCTCGTCCGCGTCAGGTTGGAGTGGGCCGAAACTCTGCCAGGAGCTTCATGAGTTGCTCGTGGTCTACGGGCTTGACGAGGTGAGCGTCGAACCCGGCCTCTTTAGATTTGCGCCTGTCTTCGTCCTGACCCCATCCGGTGAGGGCGATCAGCAAGATGCGCGTGCCATCTGGCTGTGCGCGGATCTGTCGGCAGACGTCGTAGCCGTTCAACGTTGGCAGGCCGATGTCGAGCAGCACGACTTCGGGCAGGAAGGTCAACGCCGCGGCGACCGCTTCCAGACCGTCCGAAGCGGTGTGCGTCTGATGGCCGGTGAGATTCAACAACGCTGCGAGCGATGAGGCCGAGTCCTGATTGTCGTCAACTACTAGGATTCGGCGGCTGATTTTCTCGGTCGGCTTGCTGAAGGTCAACACGGGTGGGGGCGATTGAGGCTGTTCAATGATGATCGGCAGGCAAACCACAAACTCACTGCCATGCCCGAGACCGGCACTACGGGCATGCACCGTGCCTTGGTGCATCTCGACGAGACTCTTGACGAGAGTAAGGCCGATGCCCAGTCCGCTCACCGAGCGCTCGAGAGAAGTGTCGATCTGCACGAACATCTCGAAGATGCGAGGTAGTTCTTCGGTGGCGATGCCGATGCCGTTATCCTTTAACCGGATGACGGCCTGGCTGACATCGCGCTCCGCGGTGAGCCGCATCTGTCCGCCCCTGGGTGTGTATTTGCAGGCGTTGTTGAGGAGGTTTCCAAGCACCTGAGCCAGCCGGGTCGGGTCGGCGTTGATGTACATGGGCTCGCGCGCGAGCGTGACGATCAACGTGTGCTCCATGCTCTTGTACTGCGCACGGGCCGCCTCGACGGCGTGGTGGACGGCGGAGGCCAGTTCCGTCCGGGCTCTCCGGAGCTCGATTGTTCCACGGCTGATGCGGCTGACATCCAGGAGGTCGTCGACGAGCCGGACCATCTGGCCGACCTGACGATCCATCATGGCCGACGCTGTTCGAATGGCTTCGTCCTCGGGGCGCGGGACCTCGCGGCTGGCCGTGAGCCGCATGATCTGCAGCGCGTTGCGCATGGGGGCGAGAGGGTTGCGAAGTTCGTGCGCCAGCATCGCCAGGAACTCGTTCTTGCGGCGGTCGG
>CAZIMT010000238.1:0-3128 GCA_964540295.1 uncultured Phycisphaeraceae bacterium | reverse complement strand
AGATAGAGGGAGGCGTCGACGTCGGGCGGGGTCTCGGTGACGTGGAGGTGGATGTTGTGCTCGCCAGCGCTTGAGCTGGCCCCTGTGCTGGCCCCGATACCGGTGTTGGCGAGCGTGGGGAGCGGAGGGCGCGGTTCGTCGCCGGAGGTTTCAAGGCGGATGTCGGGCATGTGGAGGAGATGGTATCGGCTCGGGGAGGTTGTACGGGTTGAGATCGTGTTTGGGTGCGTCCCCCTCTTGTTGGGGTGGTGGATTCGGGATGACGACGGTTTGGGGCGGGGCGAGTCGTTGAGCGAGGTTCCAGGCGGAGCCGCACTCGGGGCAGACTGTGCAGAGATCAGGCTCGGGTTCGAGCCCTGCGAACGGATACGCGCAGCCGGGGCATCTTCCGGCTCGAGCCATGTCGTTGGCGAGGCGTTCGCCGCGGTCGGCCATCGCGGCGAAGACGGCCACGCCGGTGATCGAGACGAGCACGATGAGGGTTGAAGAGACAGGGGAGAGGAGTGTGACGGCGAGCACGAGCGGGCCAGCTTTGAGGGTGAGAGCGATGAGGGAGCCGAGCATGGCGAAGGCGAAGACGGAGAGGTAGGTTGCTCGGCTGGCGACGGCGGCGCGAAGCGCGGTGAAGTTGATCGAGCTGGCGGGTCCGAAGCGGACGAGCCGCACCGGGCGTTGTCGGTCGTCGAGATGGCGGGCGCGCCACATGGTGATCAGATCGTTGTCGCGGTGGATGAGGATTCACGATCGGTTGCGTAGGATTGTTGGTGAGACCCTCGACGATCCCCAGATTGAGCCCGGCGGACGGTGACGCGGCGTACGCGGCGGCGCAGAAGGTTGTGGATGTACACCGGAAGCTCGCCGAGTGGTTGCGGCCGGGCGTGACGCTGGCGCAGATTGACACGTTGGTTGGCAAGACGTTAGACGATCTCGGGTGCAAGTCGTGCTTCTTGGGGTATCGGGTTTCAGAGGACCCTAAAGACCCCGCATTCCCTTCGCAGGCGTGCCTGAGCGTGAACGAGTGCGTGGTGCACGGGACGGCCGGGTATTACACGCCGCCGATGAAGGTTGGCGATGTGCTGAAGATTGACATCGGCGTGGCGTATCACGGGTGGATCGGCGATGCGGCATGGACGTATGTGTTCGGCCCGCCATCACCTGAAGTGAAAAAACTGACGGACTGCGGGAAGGAATCGCTGCGACTTGGTGTGCTTGAGTTGGCGCCGGGGAAGACTTTTCTCGACTGGGCGCGAGTTGTGCAGAATCACGTTGAGAAGGTGTGCGGGTTTCATCTCGTGCGCGGGCTGGGCGGGCACGGGTACGGGCGGACGCTCCACGCGCCGCCGTTTGTGAGCAATGTTCTGCCGACATACCCGCGCGAGTGGCCTGATGCGCACCTGGCGTGCGAGCCTGGCACACTCATCGCTGTGGAGCCGATGATCGCGGTGAGCACGGGTAAAACCAAGCAGCACGGCAAAAAATGGCCTATTTTTTCGGCTGATGGGTCGCAGACTGTTCATTACGAGCACGATGTGCTGATTACGGAGCGCGGGCCTTGGGTGTTGACTGAGGGGTTGGAGCTGGTGCGAGACGTGGTGCCGTGCTGAGACCGGACTGAGGTTGGGCTGAGGGTGGGCCAGGGTCAGGTGGGACCGTGCTTTGGGGTTGGAGCGAAGAGTCGGCTCGGAGAGCTGACCTACCTGGGCATGTTCAGCGGTTGTAGCGGCCGAACCATGAATCTGAAGAGCGGTCGGTGGGCTCGGCGGAGACAAGTTTCCATGAGCCGGGGGCGGTGCGTTCCCAGTCGAACTTCCACCACGAGAACGTGAGGAAGCCTTCGAGGGTTGCGCGAACGTGGACCTGGGTTTGGCCTCGTTGAAGTTCGGCGGAGTTGTGGGCGTCGAGAGACGCTTGGACTTCGAGGGCGGTCCAGGTTTCGATTTTCCATGCGCCGCCGAGTTCGGTGCGGATGATGGTGAGGGCGCGGTCTTTGTTCATGCCCGGTCCGCCGCCGGGCGAGTAGAAGGCGAAATCGTCGGCGAGTATAGTGGCGACAGTGTCGGTGTCGGCGCGGGCGGCTGCGCCGATGAGCTTGAGCGAGGCCTCGCGGATCTGCTCGCGTTCGGTGTGGACGAAGAACGCGAGGGACCAGACTGCGAGAGCGAGGGCCGGGCCGATCGCGGCGAGCGTGAGCCGACGCGCGAAGGTGAGGCGCGCGAGCATGGCCCACGCGACGATTCCTGTGAAGCCGAGCAGAGCGACGAGCGGCCATGGTTGCTCGAGCAGGAGGCGTTCCCAGAGCGGCCCGTTGGGGAGGGCGGTGGGCGCGACGCCGCCCAGTGGGTTCCCGAGTTGTGCGAGGGTGAGAGGGAGGGTTGGGTTGGGCATCACCAGTAGGTTATCGGGAGCGAGGGGCGTTGTGGGGGTGGAGAAAGAGTGTTCGTGGGCGGCGTGGTCGCATCTTTCGAGTGGGCGGGGGGCGCTCGTCGATCCCTCGATGGCGGATCTTTCTCGCGCCGGGGCTTGCACGAGCTTTCACAAGCCTCTTTTCACCATCCTCGTTGCACCATCTCAGTGAGCATTATTGATGAACCCGTTTGAACTTCCAGAGTGGCTCGCGTCGGGCCAAGCGTTGAATGAGGCCGGAAGATCTGCTGCTGTTGTGCGCGGCGAGCTTGCGCCGGACCCTGCGATGCTTGGGCGGAACTTGCGAGCGTTGGCGTTGAGGTCTCCGGCCGCGGTTGCGGCGATCGAAGGGGCCGCGTCGTTGAGTTTGGACGAGCTGGTCTTTGTGCGCGCGGAGGACGGCGCGTGGAGCGCGACGCGGCGTGAGGGCGGTGGGGCTGGGGTTGAGTCGGCGCGTCAGTTGGCGAGCCTGCGCCGGCCGCTGGACGAGGCGGCGAAGCTGGCGGCATCGGTGCCGATCGAGGCGGTGGGCGGGTTCGTGGTGATGGGGTTCGGGCTGGGGCATCATGTGGCGGCGCTGGCGGCGCGGCTGGGGCGTGCGGGCGTGATCTTCGCGTTTGAGCCAGACGTCGCGATGTTGCGCGTGGTGCTGGAGCGGGTGGACCATTCGGCGTGGATCGCGGCGACGAACTTTGCTTTACTGACCAGCGCGGACGATCCGGCGT
>CAZIMT010000237.1:0-3236 GCA_964540295.1 uncultured Phycisphaeraceae bacterium | reverse complement strand
AGTTGGAGAAGGGCGAGACGATCGCCAAGGCCGGCTGATCCGCAGGCAGCATCCGTTCCACACGAGACACATCCGTGCCCGACTGGCTCCGCTTCGCGGGGTTAAAGCCTGAACGGTTCAGGCCCTCTCGGGGAAATGTCGGCGGCCTCCCTCAACCCGGGGCCGCGGTTCGAGAACAGAAAGAAGCATCCCATGGCTGACACCACCTTCGACAGCAAGATCACGCAGCTCGGCGACTCCTTGGCGGGCCTCACCCTCAAGGAGGCCGTCGACCTCGGCAAGTACATGAAGGAGCAGTACGGCATCGAGGCCGCTGCGGGCGGCGGGGTGATGATGGCTGCCGGCGGCGCGGCCGCCGCTCCCGTCAAGGAAGAGAAGACCGCCTTCGATGTGATCCTCAAGGCCGCGGGCGACAAGAAGATCCAGGTCATCAAGGTCGTCCGCGAGGCGACCGGCCTCGGCCTCGCCGAGGCGAAGGCCCTGGTCGACGTCCCCGGCAAGGCGATCAAGACCGGCCTCTCCAAGGAGGACGCGGACAAGCTCGCCAAGACGCTCCAGGAGAACGGCGCGACCGTCGAGCTCGCCTGAGCCCGACACCCCGCCCCGTCGACCCAACGTCCACCGAACCCCGAGGGGTCCGCCGGTCGCGGCGGACCCCTTTCATCTCCCAAACGTGCCTGGCCTCTCCATCCTTCCGCACCAAAGGCGAACCAGGGGCGGGGTTGGGGCGTACGAAACTAGCGAGATTTGGTGAGGGTTTGGATTGGATGAGATTATTTCTCGGAAAAAGGTTGGAGATCGGCGTCTGGTTTGCTAGACGCCCGCGGCGTGCCTAGACTGAAAGGTTCGTCGCGGTTCGGTGACGCCAAGGGCGGAAATGGCGGTTGGGACAGCCGTTGAACGACACACATTTTCAGAGTTGAGACGACCCCGTTTGAGCGCCGGCCTGTGAGTTCAAGCGTGGGTTCCTTGTCTCCATCGTGAGGTACCGATGGCAGCGATGTCTACGTCCGTGGTCGGGTCCGTGAACGGATCCGTGGTGGGCTCGGCGGTTGACATGGTCCCGGGCCCCATCGTGGTCCGCGACTTTTCCAAGCGCGGCGACGCGATCCCGGTCCCGGACCTCACGCAGGTCCAGACCGATGCGTACGAGCGGTTCCTGCAGCTGGCCAAGGGTCCCGACGACCGCAACCCCGCCATGGGCCTCGAGGCCCTGCTGCGCGAGGTCTACCCCATCGAGTCGTACGACGCGACGATGAAGCTCGAGTACATCAACTACACGCTCGAGGAGCCCCGCTACACCTCCGACGAGTGCCGCGAGCTCCGCCTGACCTACGGCCGGCCCTTCCGCGTGGGCGTCCGGCTGAAGCGCGAGGGCAAGCCCGAGCTCCCCGAGGAGCAGATCTACCTGGGCGAGTTCCCCATCATGATGGGCGGCGGCGAGTTCATCGTGAACGGCGCCGAGCGCGTCATCGTCAGCCAGCTCCACCGCTCGCCCGGCGTGGACTTCTCGATCGTCTCGGCAGAAGGCGACCGCCCTCTGCACTCAACCCGCATCATTCCCGAACGGGGATCGTGGGTCGAGCTTGAGGTGACCAAGAAGGACGTGCTGGCGATGCGGATCGACCAGTCGACCAAGCTTGCGGCGACGACGTTTCTGCGTTGCCTAGACGAGAGCGTGGCGGCGACGGACGCGATCCTGAGCCTGTTCTACGAGATCTCGACGGTCAAGGCCGAGCAGGTGAAGCCGGAGCACTGGGCCGCTGAGTCGATTATTGATACCGAGACGGGCGAAGAGCTGGTGCACGTAGGCCGTCAGTTGGGTGATTCGGCCGCGGCCATCATGGCGTCGAGCCTCAAGAGCGTGAAGGTCATCCAGAACCCCAGCGACGTGCTGATCCTGAACACGGTCGCGGAAGAGAAGCTTGAGCAGTTCGAAGCGAACACCGAGTACGAGCGTGCGTTGCTGAAGATTTACAGCAAGCTCCGCCCGGGCAACCCGCCGCAGGTCGAGAAGGCCCGGCAGTTGTTCGCTGAGAAGTTCTTCGACGAGAACCGTTACCGCCTCGGGCGCGTGGGCCGGTTCCGCATCAATCGTAAGTTTGATTTGAACACGCCCGAGGAGATGATGTTTCTTCGGAGCGAGGATTTTCTGCGGGTGGTGCAGTATCTGCTCGACCTGCGGTCCAATCGTCCTGACCCGAAGACGGGTCGTCCGGTCGCGCAGGTGGACGACATCGACCACCTAGGCAACCGTCGTCTGCGCACGCTGGACGAGCTGGCGGTGGATGAGCTCCGCAAGGGCTTCCTGAAGTTGCGTCGCACGGTTCAAGAGCGCATGAGCGTGAAGAATCCTGACGAGCTGGCGAAGATCGCGGACTTGGTGAACTCCAAGTCCATTTCGTCGGCCATTGACTTCTTCTTTGGTCGCTCGGAACTTTCGCAGGTGGTTGACCAGACCAACCCGCTCTCGTCGCTGGTTCACGAGCGGCGTCTGTCGGCCCTGGGGCCGGGCGGTCTGAACCGCAAGCGTGCGGGCTTTGAAGTGCGTGACGTGCACATCTCTCACTACGGCCGGATCTGCCCGATCGAGACGCCCGAAGGCACCAACATCGGTCTGATCGCGTCGCTGGGTATCTTCTCGTCGATTGACGAATACGGCTTTCTGCGCACGCCCTATCGGCAGGTGAAGGAAGGCGTGGCCACGGGCAAGATCATCCAGCTTCGAGCGGACGAAGAGATGAAGGCCGTGCTGGCGCCGACGGACGCGATGGACACGTCGGGCAAGCTCAACAAGGGTCCGATCCTTGCGCGTGTGGACGGCGAGTTAGCGGAGGTTGACGCGGGCAAGGTCGACTATATCGATATCAGCCCCAAGCAGATCGTGGGGATCTCGGCCGCGTTGATCCCGTTCCTGGAGCATGACGACGCCAACCGCGCGCTGATGGGTTCGAACATGCAGCGTCAGGCGGTGCCGCTGATCAAGATCGATCCTCCGTGCGTGGGCACCGGGATCGAGAAGGCGGTGGGGCACAACTCGGGCATGGTTGTCAAGGCCAAGAACTCGGGCACCATCACGTATGTGGACAGCCAGCGGATTATTATTGATAACTCTGACGAGTACGTGCTGCGGAAGTTTGTTGGTCTTAATGAGCGGACGTGCCAGAACCAGCGTCCGATCGTCAAGCCCGGGCAGAAGGTGAAGAACGGCACCTCCCTGGTTGAGGTTGATTCCC
>CAZIMT010000236.1:0-3262 GCA_964540295.1 uncultured Phycisphaeraceae bacterium | reverse complement strand
CATCTCGACAAAGTCCGACCCCGAGATCGAGAAGAACGGCACGTCCGCCTCGCCCGCGATCGCCTTGGCGAGCAGCGTCTTGCCGCACCCCGGCTCGCCCACCAGCAGCACGCCGCGCGGGATCCGCCCGCCTAGCTTGGTGAACTTCTTCGGATTGCGAAGGAACTCGATAATCTCGGAAACCTCTTCCTTGGCCTCGTCGATGCCCGCGACGTCGACAAACGTGATGCCGGTCATCTCTTTCGTGAGAGTCCTGTGGCGCGACTTGCCGAAGTTCCCGAGCATGCCCCCGCCGCCGCCAGCGTTCTTCAGCCCGCGCGACACGAGGTACCAGATCAGCATGATGAGGAAGACGAACGGCAGGAAGACCATGACCATGTACATCCAGGGCGACGCCGCCTGGCTCTTGAAATTGCCTTTGGTGATTGTGTCCACGCGGTCCACGATCGCCTGGCTGGTGGCCGGGTTCAGCGGGATGACCACCGTCTCTTCGGGGTTGTCGGCAGTCCGCCGGATGGCACGCACCGTGGTGTCGCGCACCTCCACGCTCTCCTTCACAATCGTCTGGTTGGTGTAGGCCGTCTCAAACTCCGAGAGCGTGATCGTTTTTCCTCGCTCGGCCGTGTTCATCAGCATGAACACCAGCAGCACCAGCAGCAGCACCGACACCACGCCGAAGAGGCCGCGGCTAGGAGGCATGCTGGGCGGCCCGCCCGGGGCCTTGTTCCGCGGCTTGTCGCCGCCTCCAGGTGTTTTCTTGGTAGGTTCTTCGCGCGAGTCCTCACGCCCCTTGGCGGCGAACTGGGCGGCAAATTGGGCGGCCAACTGGGCGATAACCCCGGAAACCAGGCCGCGAAAGCCGCCGCGAGGCGATGCGTGCGCGACGTCACCGGAGGACGGGTCGAACTGAGGAGTATTCATGGTGTTGTTCAAGCTCATTCTTGACGAGGAGTTCTTGGCGTTGATCGCCTCGGACGATCGCTTCTACAACTTCTTCGGCTGGGCCGGACGCCAGATGCAGGCTTCTCGGTCGTTCGAGAGGTCAAATTCTTTGATGAAGGGCAACATTTTCCGAATCAACATAGGCTTCACGCAAGATTTTCGCTGCCCTTGCCGTTCGGAACCAACCCGCAAGTCTTCTCAGATCGACCGACTCGGGTAATCTTTCAATCTCATTCCCATCCGCATTCCGCCTCGTCCAAGCCCCTGTTCAGATGCCTTGCTGCGAGTACTCGTCGCCTCCCGAGGCCGTCCGCCACAGCCCCGCGACTCGCGCGATGCCACATGAAGTACGTCCCCGGTCCACAGAGGTTCGTCCGTTCGCAAGGGCGGCCCACAGCCGCTTGAAACCGCTCGCGTTCATCCAGTTCCCTTCGATTACTACGAAATTAGGCACCCAAACGAGCGTCATTCGGTACGAATCTCGGTCCGGTTGACGGGCGGATGCCGTCGGCGCATCCACAACAGTAAGAAAAGCGGGCGAGCCACGGCGTCGCTCCTCGCACGGTTCAGAAACTTGAGCTCGGATCCCGGGCGTTACCCACAGAGCGAGGCAAACCATGTCTGATCCGATCCGGAGCCTGAAGAGCCGTTCCGCTGCGCCCCGCCTGATCGCACGGTTCGCGGTGCCGTCGCCAGCCGCCGCTCTCGCCGCTGCCGTCTTGCTCTGCGAGATTGCTACAAACTTCCTCGCCGCGCCCGCGGCTCGCGCAGCCACCTTAAGCACGATCACCGAACTTCAGCCGGGGGGTGCTCGCGCCATCCGCGGCGAGCCGGGCGGCGCGGGCGGCCCTGAGATCTCCAAGCGCAGCGTCGACCGCTACGCCAACCTCCTCGGCCTCGACCCCATCCAGCGCGAGGCCGCCGCCGCGCTTCAGCAGGGCTATTTCGAAAGCATCCAGAAAATCAGCCAGGAAATGCAGGATTCTCTCAAGACCATCCAGGACGAGGCTCAGAACGGCGACCACTCCGCGCTCTTCGAAAAAATGCCCGAGATCATGCGCAAGCACGGTGAGAAGCGTGCGGCACTCCAAAGGTCCTTCATGGACGATCTCAAATCTCTCCTCACCCCCAAGCAGGAAGAAGCCTGGCCCAAGCTCGAACGCCTTCGTCGCCGCGAGGGGCTCGGCGGAGGAATGGGCACCAGCATGGTCAGCGGGTCGAGCATCGATCTCACCGAACTCGTCCCCAAGCTCAAGCTCCCCGATGCCGAGACCGCCAAGCTCGACGACATCCTCGAGCAGTACCAGCAGGACCTCGACAAGGCTATTGTCGAGCGCGAGAAAGCTCGCGCCGAGCGCGACGGCGGCGATTCGGGCAAGATCACCATGGACTTTGACATGGAAAAGATCAAAGCCCGCGCCGCCGAGGAGCGCGAAGCCGCCGTCAAGGTCCGCGATCTCAACCGCCAGTACGAACGCCGCATCGGCGCCCTGCTCAGCGACGAATCTCGCGCCAAACTCGACGAAGAGTTCAAGAAACGCAGCTTTCGCCAGATCTTCAAGGAACCTATGCCCAGCAAGATGCTCGGCGCGGCCTTGAAGTTCGACGACCTCGATGCCAGCCAGATAACAACTCTGCTTGCCGAGAAGGAAACCTACCAGCGCGAGGTCGCCTCGCTCAATGAGAAATGGATGCGGGCCTTGGACAAGGCCGAGACCGAGGGCAAGGCTGGTGGCATGTTCATGCTGCCCGGAATGAGCAACGAGTCCGAAGAACTAGCCGCCGCTCGCAAGTCCCGGCGCGACCTCGACGAGAAGACATCTCAGCGCATCAAGAGCGCTCTGAACGAAAAACAACGCGAAAAAATGCCTAAGAAGAGCAACTCAACCAACAACGTTCAGGTAACCAACGGCGGGGCTGGCGTGGCCACGAGCACCTTCATCGCTGCCGATGGCGGCGACGGCGAAGAAGATTCCGAAGGCCCCACCGGCGGCGCGATCATAATCCTCAATACTCAAGAGCACCAATAGATCGCCCTGACCTCCCGACTTCGGACGTTTTCTCTCACCGTGCAATCTCGTACGCGACTGGGCGTTGGGCAGAGACCACGACCGACCGTTCGGCCGCGCGGTATCCTGCGCCGATGCTGGCGACGTGAGAGATTGTTTCGTTCTCCCCAAGAACGACCGCACCACCGCCCGCCACGGCGCGGCCCCTGACGCCGCTTACGATCGAGTTCTTCTCCTTCCCGCCCGCTCTCACCAGCCCTCGAACAGTTCGCACGGATGCAAACACTTAACACCCAACCCAGCCCCGCCCC
>CAZIMT010000235.1:0-3361 GCA_964540295.1 uncultured Phycisphaeraceae bacterium | reverse complement strand
GAAGCCCGAGCACATCCAACTGGCTTGGAGCCACCTCCGAAGCGAGGGGTGGATTTCGGTGCGTGGGACCCTGACGGCGGCGGAGTAACCGCCGATGAGCACCACCTTCACTGAATCCGTCGTCGAAGAGGCCGCGCTGGCTTGGTTGAACGGCATGGGCTACACAGTCGTGTACGGGCCATCAATCGCGCCCGGCGAGCCCAGTGCCGAGCGGGCATCGTTCGATGAAGTCGTGCTTGCGAGGCGGTTGCGGGAGGCGTTGGCTCATCTCAACCCTGATGCGACCGCAGATGCTCTCGACGAGGCGTTCCGGCAAGTCGCCCGGGTGGATGCGGCGGATGCGATTGGCCGGAATCGAGCCTTCCACAAGATGCTCGTGGACGGCGTGACGGTCGAGCAGAAACGCAACGATGGCTCGATCGGCGGCGTGATTGTCCGGCTGGTGGACTTTGACAAGCCCGACAACAACGACTGGCTCGCGGTCAACCAGTTCACGGTGACGGCGGGCGGGGCCAACGGGCACAACCGCCGGCCTGACATCGTGGTCTTTGTGAACGGCCTGCCGCTGGGCGTCATCGAACTCAAGAACGCCACGGACGAGCAGGCGACGATCTGGTCGGCCTTCAACCAGTTGCAGACGTACAAGGCTCAGATACCCCGGCTCTTCGTTTACAACGAAGCCCTATTGATCTCCGACGGGCTGGAGGCCAAGATCGGCACGCTGACGGCCGACCGCGACCGCTTCATGCCCTGGCGGACCACCGAGGGCGAGACGCTCGCCGCGAGCACGCTGCCCCAGATAGAGGTGCTGCTCAGGGGCGTGTTCGAGAAGCGTCGGTTTCTGCACATGCTCCGGCACTTCATCGTCTTCGAGGATGAGGGCGCGGGGAAGGTCTTCAAGAAGATGGCGGGGTACCACCAGTTCCACGCCGTGAACAAAGCGCTGGCCGAGACGGTCACGGCCTCGGCGGCGAGCGGGGACCGGCGAGTGGGCGTGGTGTGGCACACGCAGGGGTCGGGCAAGAGCCTGACCATGGCGTTCTACGCCGGGCGCGTGGTGGCGGAATCGGCGATGGGCAACCCGACGATTCTGGTCCTCACCGACCGCAACGACCTCGACGATCAGTTGTTCGGCACCTTCTCGCGGTGCGGCGAGTTGCTCCGGCAGGCACCGGTCCAGGCGGCGGACCGGGCCGACCTTCGCGCCAAGTTGGGCGTCGCTGCGGGCGGTGTGGTCTTCACGACCATCCAGAAGTTCTTCCCCGAGGAGAGGGGCGACCGCCACCCGATGCTGTCGGATCGACGGAACATCGTGGTGATCGCCGACGAGGCTCACCGCAGCCAGTATGCCTTCGAACCCACCTTCAACGTGAAGACGGGCAGCGTTGGCAGCGGCTTTGCTCAGCACATGCGCGATGCGTTGCCGCACGCCTCGTTCGTCGGGTTCACGGGTACGCCGGTGAACAAGGCCGATGCGAACACTCAGGCCGTCTTCGGCGACTACATCAGCGTCTACGACATTCAGCGGGCCGTTCAGGACAAGGCGACGGTGCCGATCTACTACGAAGGGCGGCTGGCCAAGCTTGCCCTTGACGAGGCGGAGCGGCCCAGACTCGACGAGGGCTTTGAGGAGGCCACCGAGGGCGAGGAGATTGACAAGAAAGAGCGGCTGAAGACCAAGTGGGCGCAGTTGGAAGCGCTCGCGGGCGCGGAGAAGCGGGTGGACCTTGTCGCGCAGGACATCGTCACCCACCTCCACCAGCGGCTCGACGCGATGTACACCGAGACCGGCAACGCGGGCAAGGCCATGATCGTCTGCATGAGCCGGCGCATCTGCGTGGACATGTACAAGGCCATCACGAAACTCCGACCCGACTGGCACGGCGACGAGGACGGCAACGGGGTCATCAAGATTGTGATGACCGGCTCCGCCTCCGACCCGACCGACTGGCAGCCCCACATCCGCAACAAGGGCAAGCGGCGTGACTTGGCCGATCGGTTCAAGAAGCCCGACGATCCGTTCCGCATCTGCATCGTCCGCGACATGTGGCTCACCGGTTTCGATGCCCCGTGCCTGCACACGATGTACGTGGACAAGCCGATGCAGGGGCACGGGCTCATGCAGGCGATCGCGCGGGTGAACCGGGTCTTCGGAGAGAAGCCCGGCGGTTTGGTCGTGGACTACCTCGGCCTCGCCCACGAGTTGAAGAAAGCCCTCGCCGCGTACACCGAGAGCGGCGGCACGGGCAAGGACATCAAGATCGACCAGGACGAGGCCGTGGCGGCGATGCTCGCGGCCCACGAGCGGTGCTGCGAGATGTTTATGGGTTTCGATTGGTCGCACTGGACCAGCGGGCGACCGGACCAGCGCCTCAGCCTGCTGCCCGCGGCGCAGGAACACATCCTGGCCAAGAAAGACGGCAAGCCCAAGATCCTGCTGGCTGTGAAGGAACTCTCGCAAGCTTTCGCACTGGCGGTCCCCCACGAGGAGGTGCTGGCGATCCGCGACGATGTCGGGTTCTTCCAGGCCGTGCGGTCGGTGCTGTCCAAGGGCACCGGCGAGCAGCAGAAGTCCGCCGAGGACATCGAGCAGGCCCTCCGGCAACTGGTGAGCAAGGCCGTCGCATCCGAGGGGGTCATCGACATCTTCGCCGCGGCTGGGCTCAACAAGCCCAACATCGGCATCTTGTCCGAGGAGTTCCTAGCCGAGGTGAGGGGAATGCCCCAGCGGAACCTCGCCGTCGATCTTCTCCGTAAATTGCTGGCCGGGGAGATCAGGGTGCGGGGCCGCAAGAACCTGGTCCAGGCGCGATCTTTCGCGGAGATGCTCGACAACTCGATCAAGCGGTACCAGAACCGGTCGATCGAGGCCACGCAGGTTTTGGAAGAATTGATCGCCATGGCCAAGGCGATGCACGACGCAGAGAGTCGCGGGAAGAACCTCGGCCTGACGGATGACGAGGTCGCCTTCTACGACGCGCTCGAAGCGAACGACAGCGCCGTCAAGGTGCTCGGCGACGCCACGCTGCGGGACATCGCTCGTGAGCTGGTCGAATCGGTCCGCGCCAACACGTCAATCGATTGGACGATCAAGGAATCGGTAAGGGCCAAGCTCCGAGTCCTCGTGAAAGGCATCCTTCGGAAATACGGCTACCCACCCGACAAGCAGGAAAAAGCCACCCAGACCGTTCTGGAGCAAGCCGAGCTGCTCTGCTCCTCTGTGAATTGAGTCGGCCGTGAGTCGTTCCCTCGAACCGACCCGCCACGGTGGTGACGGACGCGGATCGGTCCGCTTCGTTAATTACACTGATCTGCCCCCCTCAACCCGATCCAGCCACAGGTTCCGTAATCTGGTGCTGGA
>CAZIMT010000234.1:0-3499 GCA_964540295.1 uncultured Phycisphaeraceae bacterium | reverse complement strand
CCGACGTTCCAAGCTCACGAACGCCGCGTCGAAGCGCACCTGATCGGCGCACAATCTTCCGACCTTGCGGTCACGTCCGAATACGGCTGGCCGCTCCGCCTCAGGCTCGTCGGCTGGCTGCGCGATCAGGTCCGCTTTGATTCGATCTCGCGTCTTGTCGAGCAGCTCAAACGCGATTGCGCCCGCGCGCTCACCATCACGTCTCAAGCCGACGCGAGCAGCGTCCGTTTCGCCGTGAAGACTCTTTCAACTCCCACGCGCGCCACCACCAACCACGCGGACCCGCTCCGCCAGAAAGCCGACAACGCATGAACGCCTATTCCTCCACCGACACCCTCGCCGACATCGCCGAGTGGCTCCGGCCCAAACGCCGCATCGTCGTCCTCACCCACGTCAAGCCCGACGGCGACGCCGTCGGCTCCACTCTCGCGCTTTGCCGGGCCCTAAATCTCAGCGGTTTCCCGGCCGGGAACCGCGCCGAGATTTGGTACTTCGGCCCGCAGCCGCACTGGTACGCGGGGCTCGCCAAGTCAACCCCCGCGCGAATCTGCGAGCACAGCGCCTTCCCGCCCCCGCTCCCTCACGGCACCGACACCGAGCCCGACGCCATCGTCATCACCGACACCGGCTCGTGGCAACAGCTCGAGCCCGCCGCCGCATGGCTCAAGGCACGCCGCGACCGCGTCGCCATCATCGACCATCACGTGCAGGGCGACCCCGCGATCTCTGACCGTCGCTTCATCGACACTACCGCCGCCGCCGTCGCGCAGCCGGTCGCCGAACTCGCGCGCCTCCTGCTCCGCAAAGACTCGCTCACGCAGCTCCCACCTGAGGTGGCCGAGCCCGCGTACCTGGGCATCATGACCGACACCGGCTGGTTCCGTCACAGCAACGTCACGCCGCGCGTCATGCGCGTCGCCGCCGACCTCATCGAGGCCGGGATCAACCACTCCGCACTTCTCATGATGATCGAGCAGACCGACCGCCCCGCACGCCTCCTGCTCCTCTCTCGCGCCCTCGCCACGCTCCGCCTCGACGATCAAGGCCGCATCGCGTCCATGATGCTCACGAAAAAAGATTTCACCGAGTGCGACGCCAGCCAGGGAGACGCTGGCGGCTTCGCGGACTTCGGCCAAGGACTCGAAACCACTCGCGTCACCGCCATGCTCTCCGAGAGCGAGCCCGACGCGCAAGGCCGACCCATCACCAAGATCAGCCTGCGCAGCAAAAGCTCGGCGGACTCCCTCGACGTCAACCAGGTCGCGCAGCAGTTCGAGGGCGGCGGGCACGTCCGCGCCGCTGGCGCACGAATCCAAGCCCCAATCACCGACGCTCGCGAGATGATCGTGAGAGCGCTTAAAGCCGCCAAATAGGTCGCTTCGGCAGATCTCTTAGGTAGGTCGGCTCTCCGAGCCGACTCTTCTCTCGAAGTAAGACGCTGAGAAGACCTGAAGAAGAAGAAGAAGAAAAGCTCGGCACAGAGTGCCGACCTATCTCAAACGCCCACGCACGCGCCCAATGATCGACCATCATGCGTCAACGACCACCACACTCACGCTTCTCCCCACGCGGCCTCGAGCACGACCGCCCCACCCTCCGCCTCATGACCACCACGCTGTGGGAATACCCCAGCCAGCACTACACCTCCGCGTCTGGCCAGGTCATGCAGGGCGACAAGGACTACGTCGGCGCAACGCCCTCGTGGATCATCTGGCAACTCCTCAACCGCTACACGCGCGAGACCGACCTCGTCGTTGATCCCATGTGCGGCAGCGGCACCACCATCGACGTCGCCCGCGACCTAGGCCGCCGCGTGCTCGGATACGACCTCAACCCCACCCCCGCTCGCGCCCACGAGATCTTTCGCGCCGACGCTCGCAAGATCCCTATCGAAGACGCCAAAGCCGACTTCGTCTTCATCGACCCGCCCTACTCCACCCACGTCGATTACTCCGACGACCCACGCTGCATCGGCAAGCTCGACGCTGGCGGCGAGGACCACGGCGCGGCCTACTACACCGCGATGCGCCAGGTCATCACCGAGATCCACCGCGTCCTCAAAGACCGCCGCTACATGGGGCTCTACGTCAGCGACTCGTTCACCAAGAAAAAAGGCTCCGGTCAACAAGCCCTCGGCGGCTTCATGCCCATCGGCTTCGAACTCTTCGCCATGATGCGCGAACTGTTCGTCCCGGTAGACATCATCGCCGTCGTCCGACACAATCAAAAACTCCAGCGCGGCAACTGGCACAAGGCCGCGGAAGAAGGAAACTTCTTCCTTCGCGGGTTCAACTACCTGTTCATCATGAAAAAGGAAGAGGCAACGACAAGGTCCGGTCGAACGCCCGCCGCTGTCAAAGTGACCGAGCACCCGGAAACCTTGAATCCGAAAAATGATGCCTCGCGCAGCGCCTCCCCACACAACCAGAGCACGACCTATTTCCAACCCAAACCGCAGCAAGAACACCGCTCAACGAAGAAACGTCCCCGGCTGGATTCGAACCAGCAACCACCCATTTAGAAGACGGGAGCGCTATCCAGTTGCGCCACGGGGACAGATGAGACCATTCTACGCCTTGGCCTGTAACCGCTCTCCCCCGCCCGGTTTCTCTTAGCTCTAATGCACCACCGCCGCAATCCGCCCACACGCTCTACACTGCGTTACATGTCACGCAAACCGCTTCGTCTTTTCCTGATCGCTTCTCTCGCGGCAATACTCCCGAGTGTTGATGCCCTCGCGCAAAACGCGGCCCCCGCCACGCCGAGACCCGCCACCCAACCTGCCGCGAACACACCTACCGCACAAGCCCCCGCCGGCTCCACCATCCTCCGCGTCGCCACCTTCAACATCCAAGACTGCCGCACCGAGGACATCGCCGACCCTACCAACCCGCGCCTCCGCCAGATCGCCGAGATCATCCAGCGCCTTCGCCCCAACGTAATCCTTCTCAACGAGATCGCCTACGACATGCCAGGCGCGCCCGCCTTCAAACCTGGTGACGAGCCCGGCCAGAACGGCCAACGCTTCGCCGATCGTTTCCTCGCCACGCCGCAAGCCGCGGGTCTCAAGCCGCTGAAATACCGCGCCTTCATGGCCTCGGTCAACACCGGCATCCCCAGCGGCTTCGACCTCGACCGCAACGGCACCATCGTCAGCGAGTTCCCCAACCCGCCCGCACGCGGCAACCTCACCGAAGCGGGCCGCGCCTACGGCAACGACTGCTGGGGCTTCGGCACCTTCCCCGGCCAGTACGGCATGGCCCTGCTCGTCGACGATCGCCTCGTCATCGACTCTGAAAACATTCGCACCTTCCGCCTGCTCCCCTGGGACTACATGCCCGGCGCGTTCATCCCGCAGGGCGTCAACGGCACCGGCACCTGGTACACCGCCGACGAACTCAAAGTCCTCCGACTCAGCTCCAAGAGCCACTGGGATGTCCCCGTCAGACTCCCCGACGGATCACGAATCCACTTTTTCTGCAGCCATCCCACCCCCCCC
>CAZIMT010000233.1:0-3580 GCA_964540295.1 uncultured Phycisphaeraceae bacterium | reverse complement strand
TCCACTGCCACAAGATTCACCACCTTATGAACGGCATGGGCCACAACCTGCCCATTGTAATCGGCATGAAGACCGACGAGGTGAACGCGCGGCTCGCCCAACTGTTCCCGGGCGCGATGCCGCTCTCGGTGGGCATGGGCCACATGATGGAAATGGGCCGCCCGAAGAACACCATCGCTGGCAGGATAGAAGGCCCCTTCGACGAGATCGACGCGGGCGGCATGTTCACCGTCGTCAAGATCCGCAAGGACCTCACCGAAGGCGTAGACCCGGGCTGGTACCAGCACCCACCCGGGACGGTGGCGGAGTTGTTGTAATCTGGCGAGGCGCCGGGAATGAAAACGCTCTCGGACGATCCGAGGGCGTTCCAAGTCATTCGCCTGTACTTAGCGCATCACGCCGCGATCGTCGCGTGCGCCTGCTCGCTGTATGGCCCGCGCTCGCTGGTCGGGCTTACTCACCGCATCCACACATAGTTCGTCTTGCGGCCATCGGCGGAGTCAAAGTTCACGGCGTGCAGCGCGTTAGTGTCGACCGCCACGGAGCGCAGTTCGGCCTCGCCCGTGGGCGGCGTGATGCCGATGTGGTTGCACCTTTCGAGACATAAAGGCCTAAAGTTGGCTGCGGCACACGACCCGATGCCAACCGACAAAGCGTCAGTCGCAGATTACAAATCTGGTCGTCGATTCTGGTTTACGTTTACGGTAGTGGCAGGCGCGGTCATCGCGGCATGGTCCACGCTCGGATATTTCGGTCCCGCTTGGTTCTAAAAGGACGATCCCGGAACGTCGTCGGCACGGGGAACGCTCGGCGACCAGTTCGGCGCGGTAAACGCGCTCTTCAGCGGATTAGCGTTCGCTGGTATCATCGCCACCTTGGTAAAGAGCGGCTTTCGCTGGGTTGAGTCATCGTGCTCACCGGACGAACTGGAACGCAATGGTACATTTGCTGCCCTGTCCGTTGGACCTTGAGAGTGGCCACACTATTACGCTGTCAACGTTGCCGTTGTGATATCCGACCACGGCCCCTTCTGCCCGCGTGTGTTGATCAAGCAGGCCATGTACACGGCGGTTTACCCTCTTTCGCTGGGCTTGAACTCGGCGCTGAAGGTCGGCTTGGTCGTCATGGTCAGGAAGACCAGCGCGGCGGGTGCGTAAGTGCGGGTTTTACGAGAGTCGAGCAGGAGTAGAAGACAGCCCGTCAGGCCTGTGTAGACTTTGCGAGAATCTTCGCCGCCGCGTTCAGGGCCAATGTGACGGCTTCTCTTCCTTTGGCCTGCACGCTCATAGATTGCGCGGCCATATTGACGGCAACTATCGTCGCGCGTGACCCGGGTTTGAGCCCGTGGGTCGCAACGAACGACAGGAAGGCCGTGTCTTGGTCGGCGATGCGTGAGACGCGGACCTTCTCACCTTTGCGGAACTCGGCCAGCGGCCTTCCCTGCGGCTCGCGGACCCTTCCTTCCGCATCGGGGATCGGGTCTCCGTGTGGATCCACGGCGGGGTGGCCAAGGTGCGCATCCAGCGCGGCCAGCACCGCGGGCGAGACGGCGTGCTCCAGCCGTTCGGCCTCGGCGTGGACCTGCGACCAGTCAAGCTTGAGTGTCTCCACCAGGAAGGTCTCGACCAGACGGTGCCGCCGCAAAATGTCTAGCGCGGCCTTCTCACCCTTGAAGCTCAGTTTCACGCCGCCGAAGCGTTCGTACTTGGCGAGCTTGGCCGCCGCGAGCTTCTTGACCATGGTGGTAGCGGTTCCGGTGGTGACGCCGACCATCGCCGCAACGCGCGTCATGCCAGCCTCGCCAGTAGGTGATTCGCGGCTGAGCGTGTAGACGGCTTTTAGGTAGTTCTCGACGGTCTCGGTGGCCAAGGCGGTGTTCTCCGGTGTCGATTGTACGTCAACGGCTCCGCCCCATACAGCTCCTTGACTCCGATAGATCAAAGCATAAAGTTTGAGTGCTCAAACTGTATAACTGGGGCGTCTCCCCGGTCTTCCAAGGAACCTCGCCATGCACACCCGTGCCAAGCCCGCCGCCGCACGCCGCGCCGGCTTCACGTTGATCGAACTGCTTGTGGTCATCGCCATCATCGCTCTGCTCGTTGGCATCCTGCTGCCGAGCCTTGGCAAGGCCCGCCGGACCGCGCACGGCGTTCTGGCGATGAGCGGAATGCGTCAGATCGCCACCGCCGCGACGATGTACGCCGACGCGAACAAAGAACGCTTCCCTCGCACCATGAACCCGCCCCCGGGCGGCATCCCAGAGACCATCAACTTCTGGGATGTGCAGGGCTACCAGAACGCCTTGAACGAATACATCGGCGGCATGCAAGGCGGAGTAGACGAGGGGGGCAACGAGCGCAGCAAGCGCAACGTGTGGTTCGAGCCCGCCGATCCCGACCGGTTGGTTCGGGCGATGTGGAGTTCCTTCAGCGACAACGGGCTAATCACGGGCATCGGCGCGCGCCTCGCCGACCTGCAGCGTCCCAGCAGCACGGTCTACGCCGCGCTGCGGCACAGCAACTGGAGCGCGGTCGTGGGCGTGGCCATTCCTGAACCCTTGCCCTTGAGCAATCCCGCCGACGCCTTCTGGTCTAGCGAGTTCTTCGACATGTGCTTTGACCCTTGGAGCGACAGCACCGATCTCGCCGATCCGTACTACTGGCAGCGCGGCAAGGCCGCCCCGCCCGCCGAGCTCTTCCCTGGTGAGCCTGGCGCTACTCAATGGGCCCAGCAGATCGAAGGCCGCAAGCCCGATGTGGCCACCGACGGCAAGGGTCGATACGGCAGGGGGGGCTACTACTCATTCTGCGACACAAGCGTGCGCTTCATGCAGTTCGAAGACACGTACAAGAGCCCGACCAACAACATGTGGAGCATCAGGTGACCATCGGCGAACGCGCACACGCTAGCGGGCGCCGCGCCGCCGAGGCGCGTGCAACCAAGGCCAGCGTGCGCTCGCCCGCACCAAGTCCGCAAGTCGCCGCCACGCTCGACCAACAGGGCATCGTCAATCTCCCGGCGGCGTCGCGCAAGCGTGTCTTACCCCTCTTCAAACGGAATCCAATTGTGAGCAAACGCATCCGCCTCACCATCCTGTCCGCCGTTGTCCTCGTGGTCGTCGGCGGTGTCGCGTTCTTCGCCACCCGCGACAGTACAGCCTCGCGCGAGCAAGGGCTGGTCGGGCCGAAGGGTCCACCGCCGAACAACGTGCGTCGCTAGCGGAGACTGGCCTCGCGCTGCCACCGTTGGTCCTGCGGACGACATTTCAAAGCCTTATGGTGCGACCGTCGCCGTCGCAATCTCTGACCACGGCCCCTTCTCCCCGCGTGTGTTGATCCAGCGAGCCATGTACACAGCGGTCTTGCCGCCTTTGCCGGGCTTCAATGACAACGGCCTCAGCGTGTGCCGAGGCCGGTCCTGCGGACGGCGTGTTGAGCCGTGGTTCCGATTCAGTTGTCGTGATGCGAACACGAACGCCACGCTGCGCAGCGTTTACGCCGCGATCGTCGCCTGTGCCTGCTCGCTCCACGGCCCGCGTTCGCCCGTGGGCGAGACCCACCGCATCCACACATAGTTCGTC
>CAZIMT010000232.1:0-3609 GCA_964540295.1 uncultured Phycisphaeraceae bacterium | reverse complement strand
TACCACGTTCTCGTCCGCCGGAACCTCATATGCCAAGGCTTGGTTTCCTCCCAGCGTCCCGAGGTCTTGTATGCCTCCACACTGCTGAGCACGTTAGGCAGAATTGAAGATAACAAGCGCAAGGATCGTCCCAAAGCCACAGCGCACCAAAACTTGAAAACGAGTAGTAGCAACGGTGAACAAACCTCGCATCGGTATCTCTTTCACAACTCTTGATTGCATTCGATCGCTCGAAACTGCCTAGGAACATCGTACCGTGAACGCGCACGCGGCGTAACGAAATCTTGGCCGATCTTGAAGCTGCCCGAGCGATTCCGCACACGCCACCCTCTCCCCCCACGCGGAACCATCTCTCATGTGTGCCGTCGTCGAGCGTAAAGGTTCTCTCGTCTCCACCAACATCTTCTTCAAGACCGACTGGCCCGACCTCGCCGCGCCCTCGATGCCACGGGAAGGCTGGCTCCTCTCGACCTGCGGGCGTCTCTCTTACACTTTCGCCAACCATGCTCCGCATCATCCAAGACGATCTTTGCGGCCTCGAGATCGCTGCGTTGCTTCAGTCGCATCTCGACGCCATGCGGCAGTTCTCGCCGCCGGGCAGCGTCCACGCGCTAGATCTGGATCGGCTGCGCCTTCCCGAGATCACGTTCTTCACGGCGTGGATCGGGGCTGATCTCGCACTCGAGATCGTTGGGTGCGGGGCGATCAGGGAGCTTGACGCTGCGCACGGCGAGGTGAAGTCGATGCGGACGGCGGCGGCCCACCTTCGCAAGGGCGTGGCCTCGGCGATCCTGACGCACATCATCACCGTGGCGCGGCAACGAAAGTACTCGCGGCTCAGCTTGGAAACAGGTTCCGGCGAGCCTTTCGAGGCTGCGGCGAGGCTCTATGAACGCTTCAGGTTTGTGCCCTGCGGCTCGTTCGAGAGTTATCAGAGCGACTCATTCAGCCGATTCTTCACGCTGACGTTGTGACTGGCAAGGGCTGATGGCAACGGCGCGAGCCCCCTGTCTCGGCGGCTCGACCGCTATGATTTGCCGGTCCTTGACGCTGACGAACTCCATGCGAGGTGAAAGACATGAGCACGCCGCCCGCCTCTTCGGAGGCCAATTCGGGTAAAGTTAGTTCGGGCTCTGCCACCGCTGGAGTTTCGACGTCCGGCGCGGCTCATACAGCGGCCAGCAAGGTGGAGATGCAGCACCGGCTGTTTGCTGAACTCTCGGCGATGTTCGGCAAGGAAGTACCGCTCTACGACAAGGCGCTCGAAGTGAACCGCGCGTGCAACCGCGCGGTCTGCGGGCTGCTCGAGAAGTTGCACGTCGGCTTTGTGTTCAGCGACGAGGAGCTTGAGAAGACCAGCGGCGAGCGACACGGGGCGATCCGCATCGGGCGGAAGGACGAGTACCGGTGGGTCGCGCGATTCTTCGCGCAGTTCGCCATGGAGCCGCATAATTTCTACGACATGTCGAGCATCGGGGCCAAGAGCCTGCCGATCGTGGCGACGGCCTTCCGCAGCCGGATAAGCCCAGACCATCGAGTGTTCACGTCCCTGCTGATGACGGATTACTTTGACCCAGCCACGCAAGGCCGAATCGAAAAAGTGCTCGCCGGGCGGCAGGTGTTCAGCGACGCGGCCAAGGCGTTGATCGAGAAGGCCGAGCGGCAGGGCTGGCTGGATTGGACCGACGCGAACGCCTTGATCCGAGAGGGCACGGAACAGATCTTCAAGTGGACGGGAAGAGCGCACGACCACGAGCTGTACAAGGAACTCTGCGACGGCGGGTTCAAGATCGCGGCCGACATCGCGTGCTTCGAGCGGCACCATCTGAATCACCTGACGCCCAACACGCTGTGCATGGACCTGTACACGGCGGCGATGAAGTTCTGCATGGGCGAGATGGACGAGCGGGCGTTTGAAGACCGGGCTCGGCGAGCGATGACGCGGCTGGTCGGCTTCGCGGGCAAGGACTGGATGCACTTGCATTTCAAGCACGTGCCGCGTGAGCGGATCGATGCGCTGCCGAGCGCGAGCGCGAGCCCGGCCGAGGTCAACGCGATTGTTGAGGCGCTCATCCAACGGTTGAAGCAGGCGGACCTGAATCTGCGTCTGCTCAAGCACAACGGGTTCAAGGACTTCACCGAAGGGCCCAGCGAGGACACGCCGGTGCTGCTCAGGCAGGACGCGTATAAGGCCTTGACCGAGCCGGTGACGTTCACCAACGCCGACGGCACGACCACGAGCGCGGTTCACACAGCCCGGTTCGGCGAGATCGAGCAGCGGTTCTACGCCTGCACGCCCAAAGGCCGCGCGTTGTACGACCGCTGTCTCACCGTCGCGGACGCGGCGCGCGACAAGGACCCGGGTCTCCCCAAGCGCGATTTTGCGGCCTACGAAGCGCTGTACAGCGAACCGTTCAAGCCGTTCCCCAAGGCCCTTGACCGTCTGATCGCCGATGAGCTTGTCTGCGCACGCTATTCGCCGACCAGCGCCGGGCTGAAGGGCAAGGGAACGATGACGACTGACGACATGGCTGAGCTCGTGCGACTGGGCTATTCGCAGGTTGAAGGGCTGCGGTATGAAGACTTCTTGCCCGTCAGCGCGGCGGGGATCTTCGCGTCCAATCTGAACCAGTACGGCGCCAAGTCCACGGCGGCGCAGCGGCCGAAGTACACGCAAGCGATGCTCGAAGAGATCATGAAGATCAAGATCATCGACGCGGACGCGCAGTACCAGATGATCCAGTCCGAGTCGATCGCCCAGACTCGGCGGGCGCTGGGCTTGGTGCCTCGCTGAAACGCGTGTGAGCATTCTGAAGCACTCGGTCGGTTGATGGCCGAGTGTTTTCGCGTGGGCCGCGCGCCAGACCGGCCAGAGCGGTCGCTGGTGTTCCTTCTCGTCCGGGAACCTCGCCCGAATCCCTCAGAACCCCTGAGCCCGTCGAAACCGTGGGACGTGAGCGTTATAAACGCTAAAGCTGGCGTCCATCTCGCGCAACAAATGCCAAAGCCGCTCAACCACTCGTGAGGGGCGGTCGATCAAACGTTGCCGTCGCCGGGTTCCGGGCTTTCTAGTAGGGGTCCGGTGCGGCAGAGGGCGAAGTTACCCGGGCCGCGTGTTGCGGCCGGGCCAAGGTGTGCGGGGGGCGAGAACGCGTGCGGCGTCCGCTGACAAACTACCCCGGTTTTTCTTTCGAAGGAGTCTCAGCATGCGGAATCGGATCACCAAGCGCGTTAGCAAGGCCTTCACGCTCGTCGAAATCCTCATCGTCGTCGTGATCCTCGGCATCCTCGCCGCCATCGTCGTCCCTCAGTTCGCCAACGCGACCAGGGACAGCCAGGCTGGCAATCTCAAGGCACAGATCAAATCGATCCAGAACCAGCTCGAATTGGCCAAGGCTCGCTCAATCGACGGCACCTACCCGGACCTCGTCACCTCCTGGGACGCTTTCATCACGGGCGGCTATGTGAAGTCGATTCCGAAGAACCCCTTCAATCAGCTTTCTAACGTTCTCGCTGTGGATGCAGACGTTGTCGGCTCAGACAACATACCCACGGGTGGCATCTCTGGAGATGCGACCGCTGGCTGGGCTTACGACCAAACTCTTGGCG
>CAZIMT010000231.1:0-3623 GCA_964540295.1 uncultured Phycisphaeraceae bacterium | reverse complement strand
GATTCAGGTCACGAGGAAACCATGCCCGAAGCCGCAACGCCCAGCACGACCACCCAAGTCACGAACCAGCCCACACTCGATCACTCGACCTTCAAGGTCGTGAAAGAGGCGTTCCCCAAGATTAAGTTTCGCGGCACCGAGTTTCGCGGGCAATCGACTCTGATCGTCGAGCCGGGCGACCTGCACGCGGTGATGGCGCTTCTCAAGACCGACCCGCGCACGTCGTACAACTTTCTCTCCGATGTCATCGGGGTGGACTATCTGAACTACCCGGCGAAAACTATCGGCCGATTCGCAGTGATCTACAACCTGCTCTCGCACGCCCGCGACGATCGGTTCTTCGTCAAGACCTTCATCGATCCCTCGCTACCGACCGACGGCATCGTGGAAGACCCGGCCCTGTATATCGACAGCGTCTGCGACCTCTGGGCGGGCGCGGAATGGACCGAACGCGAGGTCTTCGACATGTTCGGGATTCGCTTTAGGAATCACCCAGACCTGCGCCGGATCCTTCTGTGGGAGGCCTATCCGGGGCACCCGCTGCGGAAGGATTACCCGCTGCGTGGCCGCGGCGAGCGCGAGGATTATCGCGTGGTGGACCGGACTTCAGCGTAAAGTTCGGCGTCAAGATTGTTTCGTGCAGGTTCGGTCGCATCAGGACGAACCAGAGCCCTCAGCGAGACCATTCCCAAGCGACCTCGCGGCTGACCGCGTGCTCGAGTTGTTTCAAGAACTCTGCTTGCGGCACCTCGGTGCACCCGAGCGTGGCGAGGTGAGGGTTCCACATCTGCGTATCGAGCAGTACGAAGCCGCGTGCCCGCAGGTGCTGCCACAGGCGAACGAGGCAAACCTTGCTGGCGTCGGTGCCGCCGAGTTCGGGGCGAGAGAACATGGATTCGCCGAAGAACGCCGCCCCGACATGCACGCCGTAGAGCCCGCCGACCAGATGGGATTCGCCGTCGCGGTCCAGCCATGCTTCGACGCTGTGCGCTCGGCCAGCGCGGTGCAGCACCATGTAGGCGCGCACGATCTCCTCGTTGATCCAAGTGGAATCTCGCCCGGGGCGAGGTTCGGCGCAGGCCCGGATGACCAGTTCGAAGGCGGTGTCAGACCGGATCACGAACCTGGCCTTGCGGCAGCGTTGTTTGAGTGAACGAGCGACCACGAGCCCGCCCGGGCTGAGCGAGATGGTGCCGCGGACCTCGGGCTGGACCCACTCGACGACGCCGCGGTCGGGGTCTGCCATCGGGAACCAGCCCTGCCGGTACAGGTCGAGGATCCCGGCGACGAGCGTTTCGTCGACAGATCGCAGACGAGGAGTTTTGGAGTCTGGTTGGGCCTCGGTCAAAGCCATCTCCAAGTGGTTTCGCGGCCCTGGGAGGGGTTGAGATTAGGACCGGCGGGGGGTGCAAAAGGTTTTCGCCGCGCGGCCGATAGGGACACAATAATCAAAGAGTCGGCTTCAGGCCGATCTTTGCTGCTGTCGAGAGAATTCAATCGCCCCGAACGCCATATTTGAGCCTCGCCTTGAAACCTCGCGAGGCCGCTTCCGAAGAATCGCCCGAGACCTTTCCCCGAGAGGAGTCCCTTTATGATTTCATTGACGACCACGTTGCCCTTGCCGTTTTTCCAACTCTCGATCCAAGGGGTGTCCACGCTGGCTGACGGTGGCTTTGTCGGGGGAGTCCGTGAGCTGATGGAGGTTTCGAACTCTGGGTGGCTTCTGACGGCCGGGGTGATCGTGTTCTGCGTCGGTGCGAAATCGATCGTGTCGATCGTGCGCTCGGTGTCGCAGGAGCGCACGCGGCGTGAGATCGCGGCGTTTATCGCGGAAGGTTCGATGACGCCTGAGCAGGGCGAGCGGCTGCTGAAGTCTGGCACGAGCTCGCGGAGTTGCTGAGCCGGGCGTGAGTTGAGATTGAGTTTCATGGTCAGATGCCAGGAGTAGAACCATGTCATTGAACACGTTGGCGAGCGATTTGTCACACTCGGTTCCGATCGAGGTCTTGGCCGCGGGAGAGAACGTGGCGGCGATCGCGGTTGGCGGCGGGATCGCGATCGCGCTGGTGATCATCATCATCGGCGGGTTCTCGAAAGTGTTGCAGACGAGGTCTCGCGAGGCTTCGCGGCGTGAGATTGCGGCATACATCGCGGAGGGCTCGATGACCCCGGCCGAAGGAGAGCGGTTGATGATCGCGGGCGAGAAAAAGCTCAACAGCTTGGGTGTCGAGTCGCTCGAGACAACCCGGCGTGAGATCGCGCAGCACATCGCCAAGGGGAAGATGTCGGCCGAGGACGGCGCACGGATCATAATTGCGTGTGGAAAACTGTAGTAGGTCCTTTCATTGGGCTGCTGAAAGACCGGATCGCGCGAGGCGTTGCGCTAGACTTGCCGCGTGAACACGCCAACCGATACCATGGTCAAGGACGTAAGCCCCCGGCCGACCGTGGACAGACCTCACCAACCAAATTCTGCGACGGAATCCGCGACCTGGACGACGCGCCGCCTGATCGCGTGGATGACGTCGGCCTTTGCGCAGAGCGGGCTCGACAGCCCGCGTTTGATCGCCGACATGCTCATGGCGCACGTGCTGGGGTGCGACCGGCTCAAGCTGGTGATGGACGCGGATCGGCCAGCTTCGCCGCTGGAGCGGCAGACGCTGCGCGATCTGGTTGGGCGTGCATTAAATCATGAGCCCGTGCAATACTTGGTCGGACAGGCTTGGTTTTATGGGCTGCCAATGAAGGTTGATCGCCGTGTGCTGATCCCCAGGCCGGCGACCGAGACGATTGTGGATGGGGTGCTGCGGCACGTGCGTGCGCGGCCGGGCTTCGGCGGGCCCAAGGGTGAGGGCGTCTTGATCGCGGACGTGTGTACGGGGTCGGGGTGCATCGCGACGGCGGTGCTGAAGTATCTGACGGGGGCGCGGGTGGTGGCGTCGGACGTGTCGGCGGAGGCGCTGGAGGTCGCGGCGCTGAACGCGCGCACGCACGAGGTCTCGGACCGGCTGGATCTGTTGTGCGGGAACCTGCTGGAGCCGATTCTGGACTACCCGCCGACTCGGCAGGCGGGGGGGTTGCACTGTTTGGTGAGCAATCCGCCGTACATCCCTGACCATGAGTGGGGTGGCGTGCCGCCGAATGTGAAGAACCATGAGCCGCATGTGGCGTTGCGAGGTGGGGCGGACGGGATGGAGTTTGTGCGCACGGTGGTGCGTGACGGGGTGCCGCTGCTGCGGTCGGGCGGGCTGATGATGGTGGAGGTGGCGGCGTCGTGCGCTCCGGCGGCGCTGGCGCTCGCGGGGTCGACTCCGGGGCTGGTGGACGCGGAGATCGTGCGTGACTTTGAGGGTCACCCGCGGGTTCTGGCGGCTCGGAAGGGTTGAGCGGGCCGCGAGGTCTTTCTCGTGGTGCGAGCGTGGGCACGGCGGTTGCCGAGCGAACTTTTCAGGTTCGGAGCGTGTACGCTGGTGTGTACTGGGCGTGTATTCCGATAGCTTTTTGTTGTCTCGTCTCGTGTCGTCCCGTGTCGGGGGCTTTGGGAGCATCCATTGAAGTCATCGCGTGGTTTGAGCGCACGGAACGGGACGATGTTCGGGGGGCTTGGTGCCTTGGGCGTTGTC
>CAZIMT010000230.1:0-3629 GCA_964540295.1 uncultured Phycisphaeraceae bacterium | reverse complement strand
GCCGACCTGCCCGGCCATCAGCACCACGCGCCCGATCTTTGCCCCGTGCCCGATCTGCACCAGATTGTCAATCTTGCACCCGTCGCCGATCGTCGTCGATCCCCACTTGGCCCGGTCCACGCACGTATTCGCGCCCAGGTCCACGCCGTTGCCGATGTCGACGTTGCCGATGTGCGGAACCAGCGTCACGCCCTTGCCGTCGAGGTTGGGCCTGTACCCAAAGCCCTCGGTCCCGATCACGGCCCCGCCGTGCAGATTGCAGCCATCGCCGATCACGCAGCGGTCCAGGACCGACACGTTCACGTGCAGCTTGCAGCCACGACCGATCCGAACATCCCGACCGAGGAACACTCGCGCGACCAGAACTGTCTCGTCACCAACCCGCACGCCCGGCCCGATGATGCACTGAGGCCCCACCGACACGCCCGCGCCCAGCACCGCCGTCGGATCCACCAGCGCCGTCGGGTGGACCCCAATCGGCGCTGGAAAGCTCGGCGGGGCCATCAACTCCAGCACATGGCTCAACGCCTGGTCTGCGTCACGCACCAGGATGATCGCTCGCGTCTCGTCAACGCTCTCCGGCAGCAGCTCGCGCGGCGCGAGCGCCGCCGAGGCCACGCTCGTCTCCCACTGCCTCAAAAAATCACGCGACCTCACAAACGTGATCGCCCCGGCCCCGGCGCGTTCCAGCGAGTCGATGTGCGTGATCGGCAGATCAGCCCGACCGATCAGCTCTGCCCCACCGCGTCCCGCGAGCTTCTCAGCCAGCAGAGCCGTGATCGAGCCCGTCGTGTGCGCAAGCCGCGAGGCCGCTGCCAAGTGCTCAGATGCGGGTGTGTTCGTCATGGCGTTGAATGTTCCACAAACCAGAGCGAGCTTGGTTCAAACGAAGCGCCCGGAAGAACGAAGCTCACGCGCCAGTACGAGATCCTTCGAGCAGTTCTCTCGCCCGCGTGAGGCTCGTCTCGCGGACCGCCCGGCAAGAATTGAAACGAGACTCGACTACTTCTACTTGCCACCGCTGGCCGCCGGGGCCGCCGCCCCAGCCCGCGGCGCAGGCGCCCCGTACTCGTTGTTCATCTCCGTGATAATCCGCGGCGTCAGGTCTACCGACTCGGCCGCATAGATCACCCGCTTGGCGAAGATTGCGCGGTTGATCTCTTCATCGGGCGCGTCCTTGGGCAGCGACACGCTGCGATCGTCCAGCAGCACCAGCGAGTAGCCATCCTTCGCGGCCACCTTGGCGGCCGTGTCCGTCACCCTCTTGTACATGTCGGCAAGGATCTCTCCCGCCTCGAGCTCGATGGTCTTGCGCAGAATCTGTTGCTTGGCCTTGGCGTTCTGTTCGAGCTCGAGCCCTTCAAAGACCTTCGCACGTCGCTCCTTGCTCCCGTCAGGCAACAACTTGATTTCTTCGTTGAGCGCGATCAGCTTCCCGGAGATCTCGTCGAGTTGCTTCTGATAGGCCGCCGCCCGCCCGTTCAGCAGTGCGTTACGGTCCTTAATCTCGTTGAGCCCCTTGGTCACCAGCGTCAGATCAATCAGCCCGATCACCGAGGGCGAAGGCCCCGGCAGCGCTGGCATCGACGACGCCCCGGCACGGAACAACGCCGCCCCCGCGATTACCGCGATGCCTAGCGTGACCAGCCATCCAAAGCCAGGTTTCGTTCCAGATTTCATCCTCGTCGCAATCGTCGCCATCGTGCTTCTCCAGAAAAAATCGCCCAATCTCGCCGCTCGGTGGCGTCTCGTCCAGGCCTCGCGGCATCGTACGCGTCGAACTCTCACCGCGTGCCCGGCCTCCGATTCAGCGCTTCTTCTCGCGCGCCCCTCGCCGCCGCTCACGCTCCGCCCCGACCATCGCCACCGCTCGCTCGATCGACTCGTCCACCATGTCGTTCACCAGAAACACGTTGTACACGCCCGAGCCCCGCGCGCTCTCCATCTCGCGCTTGGCTTCGGCGAAGCGCCGCAGGATCGACAACTCATCCTCCCGCTTCCGCGACCGCAGCCGTGTGAGCAAAGCCTCCTCGGTCGGCGGCAAGATAAACACAGCGAACGCGGCCGGCATCTTCTTCTTAACCTGCTTGGCCCCCTCGACGTCGATCTCTAGAATCACCAGCCGCCCGCGCCGAACTTGCTCCTCCGCCCAGGCTCGCGGCGTGCCGTACTTCTTGCCGTAGATGTCCGCCGTCTCCAGGAACTTCTCGCGCGCCTTCATGGCCTCGAACGCCGCATCGTCGACGAAGTGGTAATCCACGCCCTCGACGTCCGCGTCGGTCTTGGGCCGCGTCGTACACGACACGCTGAACACCGCCCCCGAGATCGACCGCTCGACCCCGCGTGTGATGGTCGTCTTCCCCACGCCGGAGGGACCGCTGATGATGAGCAGGAGGCCGTCGTCGGTGTCGGTGGAAAGGCGGTGGATCATGGGGACACCGCGGCTTTGAGTATGGCCTTAAGCGAGCGATCAAAAATCGTGCGTTGTGCGTCAGAATCAAAACGCCATTCGATCCGAGCGGGGATCGTGCGCAAGATCTCAACTCCAAAAGTTGTCTTGATCCTGTGCAGAACGATGTTGTAATAACTCGACGCGGCACCGCGAACACCGGAAAAGGAGACAGAGATCGGCACACCACCGGATAGGTCTTTCAGGATCCGATCGGACAGCGCGATCGCGCTCTCGGCCACCGGTTTGGCGGGATCGAACAATTCAACAGCGTTGATGGTGATTGGAATTGTGGGAGGCATGACAGATTTTCCCTATGGAACGGTTGCGAGGGGCAACCGGAAGAATACGGCAGTTCCCTTGAAAACGAAGCCAAGGCGTTGAACAACAGGCGGTTGGCCGGCCCGAGATTCGACATACGCGTCGTCGCTTACGATCATCAGCGTTCCACCAGAATTTTTCACGACCAGAGCCATATTGCTGATGCCCAGCCCCTGATTCGTCTCCAGCGACTTGCTCGTATGGCCACCCTGAATCACTCGTGAGAGTGCGTCTCGGGCATCAACGATGTTGTACCGGCGTCTCAGCGTTTCCGTGATGCCCCGTCCTCGATCTACGATTGCCACCCGGATCTCGTTCCGCTGCCGCATGAACCGTGCACAAGACACGCCACCGATCGGCGAACCCGAATGGTCGTCAATGTTCTGCGCAACCTCGTTGAAGCAGATATACAGATACTCCTCAACGTCCTTTGCGAGTTCGGTATGTCGTTGAATCAGCTTAATGATCGGATAGGCTTGGTTGGCGAGCGGCTTCTTGAAATCATTGACCGGCACGGTCTCGCTCTCGGGATGTTCCGGGTTCGGCGGCACCCCACCGAGAAGCCGATGGTTCAACCCAGAGAACTCACAGAAGGCCGCGAGGGACTCCGGCTCACTCGGCAATCGTACCTCACACGGACGGCTATCCAGTCGCCCCTCAAGCCATAATGCGTACACAAGCGCCGCCGCATCCGGTCCGAGATACTTCGATCTTGACAGATCGATCACCCGTTGCTGATCCGCAGTGACGAGCAGCGGCGTCACGCGTTTTAGGAACGCAATGATTGACTGTGTCGTGTCATCAACATTGAAATCAATTTCGGCGATCGCCATACGACTGTTCTCGCTAAGGTCAAAGT
>CAZIMT010000229.1:0-3672 GCA_964540295.1 uncultured Phycisphaeraceae bacterium | reverse complement strand
GGCGGGGGCGTCGGGGTTGTCCCGGCCGGTCTTGCGAAGAACCTCCGTAATGATCTGTGTCGGCCTGAGCAGCGTCGAGTTCTCGATCCCCTTGGCGACCGACACGACCGAGGCCTTGGGCGAGACGTGCTTGGCCAGCCTCGTCCAGACCTCGCGGATGTACTGCACCGGGATCGCCGAAACGATGACCGAGGCTTGGGCGATCTCGGCGTCGCTGCGGTGGCAGGTGCGGACCTCGTCGGGGAGCACGAACTGCTCGAGCCGCGAGCTGCGGCGGGTCTGGCCCAGTCGGCCCAGTTCGTCGGCGTTGTTGCCCCACATCAGCACGCTGACGGGCCGCTGGACGTGGGCGCGATCGGCTCGCCCCGTGTTTTCGCTGGGCGAAGGGTCAGGCGAGCAGAGCGCCCCAGCGCACACGAGCCCCATCTGCCCCACACCAAGAATGGCGACCGAATCGTGCGGGCCTTCGGAACGGTGCGGCGAATCGCGATGTGGTGATTTGGCTTGCGGCATCTCGATCCCGAACAGGTATAGACCGGCAGAACTGGCCGGGGCGAGCCTGGAATCTTCAGAAGTCCAAAGCCCGAACACAACCGATCGGCTGATCGTATCGTACAGGCTGCCTAGTCGGCTCGCTCAGTCAGTTTGGGCTTCTGGTTGTCTGTCGCCCCGCCGGGCTCGCTATTCTCTGTCCCACGCCTTTGTTCTCTATCGCCGGTCTGTGTTTTCGGTGGCTGCACCTTTCGGTCGGCCCCGGTTCTTTCGAGACTCGTTTCAACCAGATCTCGGATCGTTTCGTCTCGCGTCATTTTCTTAAACGTGCCGACTCTCGGCGCTTCGCTCGGAGCCCTCGCCATGTCCACCCACACGCCCGGCCAGCCCACCGCTCACGACCACTCGCACCACGCTCACGGCGATGGCGCTCACGCCCACGACCACGCCAAGGCCGCGTACGACCCCAACGACCCGACCTGCTGCTCGCACCACGAGGTCGAGATCGATCGATACATCACGCTCTACCTGCTTGGCGGCGTGCTTGTTCTCGCCACCACCGTCGCTCGCATGTTCGACCTGGCCAGCGGCAACGTCGCGCAGATCCCGGCCATGCTGGGGGCCCTCCTTCTAAGCATCCCGCTCTTCTCGGCCGCCATTAAGGAAGTCACCCGCACGCGGCTCTCCAGTTCGTCTCTGGCCGCCCTCGCCATCGTCGCCGCTATCGCCACCGGCAACTACGAGATGGCCGGTTGGCTCGCGTTCATCCTTGTCGTCGTCGGGCAGCTCGTGCGCCGCTCGGCCTCGGGCGCGCAGCGAGCCATCGAGAACCTCATCCAGCTCACGCCCGACATCGCCCGCATCGTGGACAACGGCCAAGAGCGCGAGATCTCGCTGGGCCAGGTCACCGTCGGGCAGATCGTCCGCGTCCGCGCTGGCGAGAACCTGCCCGTCGACGGCCGGGTCGTCACAGGCCGTTCCACCGTCAACCAAGCCTCGCTCACCGGCGAGGCCGTGCCCGTCGAGGTCCACGGCGGCGACCCGGTTTATGCTGGCACCACCAACCTTACTGGCGCGATCGATATCTCCGTGACCCAGATCGGTCAGGACACGACCATCGGCAAGGTCACGCAGCTCATCCGCCAAGCCGAGCAGAGCCGCACGCCGCGGCAACTGCTGATCGAACAGATCTCGCAGTTTTTCGTCCCCGTCGTTCTCTCGATCGCGGCCTTGGTCTGGTTCCTGATGAACAACTCGGCCGACCTCGCCACTCGCGCCCGGGCCGCAGAAACCGCGGTGACCGTCCTCGTCGTTGCGTGCCCGTCGGCGCTCCTCCTCGCCAGCCCCAGCGCCATGCTGGCCGCGTTCGCCGCCGCCGCACGCTTGGGCATCCTCATCAAGCAGCCCAGCTACCTCGAAGCCGCTGGCAACGTCAACGCCGTGGTCTTCGATAAGACCGGCACCATCACCACCGGCAAGTTTCAGGTCACGCGCCTGGCCCCCGCGACCGACGTCGAGGGCGCTGAGCTTCTCCGCTCGGCCGCCAACGGTGAGCAGCACTCCAACCACCCGCTCGCGCTCTCGATCATCTCCACCGCCAAGGCCGCCCGCATCGAACTCGACGGCACCAACGACTATCAAGAGATCCACGGCCGCGGCGTCCGCGCTCGCACCAGCATGGGCGAGATCTGCATCGGCCGCGCGACGTGGCTCGTCGAACTCAAGCCTGGCATCCGCGCCGAGGTCGAGGCTGTCGAAGCGAAAATCGAAGGCATGACCGGCGTCCACGTCATGCGTGACGGCCGCTACCTCGGCGCCGTCGGGCTCGAAGACACGGTCCGCGCCAACACTCGCTCGGTCATCCAGAGCCTGCGCGAGCAGGGCATCCGTCGCGTCGCCATCTTCACCGGCGACCGCCTCAGCGTCGCCACCCGCGTGGGCACGGCCGTCGGCGTCGATATGGTCGAGGCCGAGTGCCTCCCCGAGGAAAAGCACGAGCAGATCAAGGGCCTCGTCGCTGCGGGCTACCGCACCATGATGGTCGGCGACGGCATCAACGACGGCCCGTCTCTTGCGGCCGCCGACGTTGGCGTCGCCATGGGCCTCTCAGGCTCGGACATCGCCGCCAACTCCGCTGGCGTGGCGCTGATGAACGACGACCTCTCGCGCGTGCCGTTCCTGATTGAACTCGCAAGGAAGACTCGTTCGATCATCGCTCAGAACGTGGCCGCGTCGATCCTGATCGCGCTGCTGGGCCTGGCGCTGGCCGCGACGGGCGTCCTGTCCCAGGCTGGCCGAGCCGCCCTGCCGATCGCGGCCCTCTATCACTTCGTGGGCGATGTCTTCGTCTTGGCCAACAGCTTCCGCCTCTTCCGCTTCGGCGAGAGCTTCGCGGCCTCGGAAGAAACGCCGCAGACGGCGGGGTTGAAGAGGAGAGCGGCGAGCGTGCGCGGCTTGGCCAACCCGCAGGCGGCGTGACCCACAAGGATCCCTCCCAGACGGAGGGGCAGAGAAGGGTTGGTCTCCCGCGTTCGCTTCCCATCCATCTGAGCACCACTCAAGGCCCCGGTCGCAACGACCGAGGCCTTTTTTCATGCGCGAGACAGCGTGGATGCTCGTGACGGACCACCGAGCCCACGACACGGACCGCCTTGCGTGGTCTCGATTGTAATTCTTCGATTCCAATTTCTCCCAACACACTCGCCCTAGTCAGGGGGAATGAACCAAGGACGAGACGAGGTCGTTCGGATTAGGATCGCCCGATCATCCGCCGCATTCCCCGTGAGTCGGGGACTCCAGCGCGTACTCGGCACGCGTTCTGAAGAAACGGAAACGCCGCGGTAGGCCGTTGCAGGTGGCGTACCGATAGCCGGAGCGCCGATCGAGCGTGTCCGCGCAGCAGGAATCTTTCCATACCAAAGGATGATCGCGATGAAGAAGATGAACGTGTCCTTTCTCACTGTGGCCGCGATCTGCGGCGCGACCTTGGGGCTCGGCTTGCCAGCGCGAGCGGGGCCTGGGACAGATGATGCGCTGAAGGCGCTGCGTGACGGCAACGCCCGTTTCGTGGCCAGCACCCCGGCCCGTCCGCACACAGGCATGGACCGCGTCGCGGACACCGGCGCCAAGCTCCAGATCATCGGCGCGGTGTACGACATCGACACCGGCAAGGTCGCGTGG
>CAZIMT010000228.1:0-3686 GCA_964540295.1 uncultured Phycisphaeraceae bacterium | reverse complement strand
CTTTTCTCGTGGTCCGTGCGGTGAAGATTGCGGCGTGAGATCCGAACCGGTACGCGCGTTGGTCGCTGCAAGAAAGTTGGAATCGGTCGCTTGGAGGTGACCTGCTCTGAGAATTCTGAACCATTCCGGATGAGAGCTTTTCGGGTACAAGTTGCCCAAGGAGTTCTCGATGAAGCGGAAGGGACACGGACCTGAAGGGGTCATTCGCAAGCTGCGTGAAGCCGAGGCGTTGGAGGCTTCGGGGCAGACGGCGGGGCAGGTGTGCCAGAAGTTGGAGGTGAGCCCGGCGACGCTGTCACGCTGGCGGAAGCAGTACCGCAGGATGGGGGACGACCTTCTGCGGCGGTACAAAGCGCTCGAGGAGGAGAACCGCCGACTGAAGAAGGCGGTGGCGAACCTGACGCTGGACAAGCAGATTCTCGAGGAGGCCATCGAGGGAAAAGACTGAGCCCGGCGACTCGGCGAGCGACGGTAGAACGCGTGCGGCGCGTCCTGCTGGCGGTTTCGGAGCGTCGGGCGTGCAAGGTGTTGTCACAGCCGCGGGGCACGCAGCGGTTCAAGGCGACCAAGCCGGACACGGATAAGCCGCTGGTGGAGAGGATGCACGAGTTGGCCAGGCAGTACACGCGGTACGGGTACCGGAGGATGTACGTGATGCTTTGGCAGGAGGGGTTCAAGGTGGGGGGAGCGGGGCGGGATCGGGTGCATCGTCTGTGGCGTCGGCACGGGCTGAAGGTGCCGCAGAAAGTCCATAAACGCAGGCGTTTGGGCACGATCGAGAACGAGATCACGCGGCACGCGGCCGCGCATATCGATCATGTGTGGACGTACGACTTCGTGAAGGACCAGACCACCGACGGCAGGCCGCTGAAGATCCTGACGGTGGTGGACGAGCACACCCGCGAGTGCGTGGCGGCGCCGGTGGCGCGGAGCTTTACGTAGGGCGATGTGGTGCGGACGCTGGCGGGGCTGTTGGCCACCCGCGTCGTGCCCAAGCACATCCGCAGCGACAACGGCCCGGAGTTCATCGCTCAACGCGTGCGCTCGTGGCTGGAGGAGAACAAGGTGGGCCAGCTGTACATCGAGCCGGGGGGGCGCCGTGGCAGAACGGCGTGGGCGAGAGTTTCAACGGCAAGCTGCGCGACGAATGCCTGAACCTGGAGCTGTTCACCAGTCTGACCGAGGCGCGAGTGGTGATCGGCGGCTACCGCGAGCACTACAACCAGCGGCGGCCGCACTCGAGCCTGGACTACTGCACCCCCGCGTTGTTCGCCGCCGCGTGCCGTGCGGGAGGAGGGGTTGGTACACTCAGTTCCTCTATCTGAACTGGTACAGAAAAGTCAGGCAGGTCAGGCGAGCACGATCACCGCGTTGATCAGTGCTGTCACGATGATGATGAAGAGACCCAGGATCATCAAAGCCTCCGTTCAGGACAGGTCCTGCTCAAAGACATGCAGGAAAGCATTTGTGGCGGGGGCGTCGGGAACGTTCTCGGTGCGCCAGTTTCTACCAGCCTGAAAGACCATCGCTGCGATTTTGTGCCCGTATCTTCGTCCACCGAACATAAGCATGGTGAGGTCGCGAGCACTCACGACATCGGTGTATTGCAGAGCGTTGTTGGTGTTCCTGTTGGAGTTGA
Source organism: uncultured Phycisphaeraceae bacterium (assembly GCA_964540295.1). Lineage (GTDB taxonomy): Bacteria > Planctomycetota > Phycisphaerae > Phycisphaerales > UBA1924 > CAZCPB01. The sequence goes on along the minus strand of CAZIMT010000228.1, from coordinate 2,047 downwards.
GCGATACTCGGCCGTCCTGAGTCGTCTCGCCTGTGCTCGTGCTTTTGGATTGAAGGGCTGCCCATTCCTTCCCGAAGGTGTCTTCGGTAAACTTGTTGGTCGCGGGGTCCCCGTTGGTGTGAAAAATCTTTGTCTGAAGGTTCCCGAGGAGGCTGTAGACCGCCGCGTCGTTGGTCCTTCCCAGCACGGCCTTGTAGTTGCCGATATTCTGGGTCAGATAGACCGTCGCCACTCTCGACGAGCGCGCCGTCTGCTGGAAGAGTTGGTCTTCGGAGGTGATGAAGTACTGAGACTCGTCAGCCCAGAGGAAGGCCGGACTCTTGAGCGTCCCATCCGGGTCGATCGTGGCGGCAGCGCCCTCTTGCGGCCGAGACTCGAAGAGCCCTGACCGACGGTCGGCGGCCCGCGTCCAGGCGATCTTGTACAGGATCTGAGCCAAGCGACCGACCTCTCCGTAGGTCTTGACCGGAACGTTGACGATGACAATTTTGCCGTACCGGCCGTTGCGAGTTGAACGCATCGAAACTTCGGGGCTGAACGCGGGGTTGGTGGTCTCAAAGAAGAGCTCGCGGAGCGACATGCTCAGCAGTCCAGAGACCTTGCGCTTGAAGATTCTCTTGAGTGGTCCCAGCCAGGGGAAGCTGGTCGCATCACGGTCGGGCTTGCCCCGACGTGGCACGGAGACATCGTCGATTTTCTGCAATTGCCCGGCCTCGTCACTCGTGAAAGTTTCAGCTGTCTCTGCGACAATCGCCACCCGGTCACGCTAGAGCAGCTCACCCCACGGATGAAGCTTGATCGAATCGCGGGGTACGACTTCACGTTCGGTGTGCCCAAGGGCGTTTCACTTCTGTATTCACTGGCGGGCGACGAGCGGATCGTTAGTGCGTTTCGCACGGCCGTGGACGCGACTATGCACGAGGTCGAGCTTCACATGCGGACTCGTGTCCGCGCTGGCGGCGCGATGGACGATCGCTTGACCAAAAACTGTGTGTACGCGGTGTTCGTCCATCGGCTGGCGCGGCCGGAGAACGAAATCGCTGAGCCTCACCTTCACATTCATGCCGTCGCGATGAACCTGACGCGAGACCACGCCGAGCAGGCGTGGAAGGCCGGCAAGTTCTACGACATCAAGAAGCATGCCACGTATTACGAACGAGTCTTCCATAGTGTGCTGCGACGCGAGATTCAGTTTCTCGGATACGAGGTTGAGGACAAGGGTAAGTTCTGGGACATCGGAAAGATGCCTCAAGGGATGACGGAAAAGTACTCCTCCCGCACGAAGGAAGTAGGACGTGCCGTCAAACGCGACGGCGTGACAGATCCGAAGGTCGCGGGCTCCTACGGGTTTCGTACCAGGAACGAGAAGTCGGAGAGCGTGCGCGGCCAGGATCTTCGCTCGGCCTGGGACCGCAAGCTCTCGGAAGTGGAGAAGGAATGGCTTCACAAAGCGAAACCCGCAGGGTGTTCTGAAGCCGAGTTCGAGCGCTTGAGAGAGAAGATTGTCCGTGCTGAGCTGCCCGAAGCCTTCGCTCAAAGCCAGTTTCAGAGCAGAGTTGACCTCAAGGCTGACCAACCTAAGGCCTCGCGGAGTCTCTCGGATATCGACCGTGTGGAGTTCGAAGCCCCTTCGAAGAATCTCACCCGCTTGACTCCTTCAGTGTCGCTCCGGGCCGTGGTGCGGTACACCGCCGCGCGCATCTTTGAGCGGGTTGGTGTCGTGACCGAGAGAGACTTTGTGAATGAGGTCTTAAGGAGCATGCCACGAGCAGGGACCGGCGTAGACGAGATCCGAAGAGAGATGGAGACGCTCGACGTTGATCGCCGCGAGATCGCCGCGACGGCGGTGCTCGTCGATCCAAAGGCGTTGGGCGAAGAGAAGAGGCTCGTGGAGAAAGTGATCGCGGGCAGAGTGCAGTTCGCGCCACTTCTTCGGAGCAGCCGAGCCCCTGAGAAAATCTCTGAGACCATTAGAGAAGCCTACCAAGCCATTGATCTGCCCCCACGGCTCGTTCCAAAGTCTATGTCACTGATTTGATCGCGTGGC
>CAZIMT010000227.1:0-3781 GCA_964540295.1 uncultured Phycisphaeraceae bacterium | reverse complement strand
CAATGGGCGAAAATACCGATCGCGCTCAGAACGCGGACCGTCTCGTGTTAGTCGTCGCGAGCACGCAGCGCATGATAATGAATCTCTAAAAAATTCTCCCAGCAGGCCCGGATCGGCATCGACGCTGCCCACTGCGCCGCGGCATGCCCCATCGCGTGCCGCCGACCGGGGTCATTCAAAAGCTCGCGCAGGCTGACCGCCCACGCCGCGAGGTCCACGGCCGGGATCACCAACCCCGTCGCGCCATCGCGCACCACACCGCAGGGCCCGCCGCGGTCACTCACCAGCACCGGCAGCCCCGAGGCCTGAGCTTCGAGCACGACTTGGCCGAGCGTGTCTGTGGTCGATGGAAACACAAAGATATCGCTGCTGGCGTAGAGCGTCGAGAGCTCAGCGCCGTGACGGAAACCAAGGAAAATAGTGTTGGTCCCGGCGAGTTCGCGTTCCATCGTGGCACGGTACGGGCCGTCGCCGACGACGACGAGCGACGCGTTGACGCCAAGCGATTTCCAGACTTGAACAAGGAACGAGAGATTCTTTTCCACACTTACACGCCCGACATAAAGCACCTTTGGCGTGAACGGATCGATGCCCAGCGCTGACCACACAGACGGGGCGCGGAAGCGCGGATGAAACATTTCCAGATCAAGCCCGGGCCTGAGCGTGGATAGGCGCGCGAGATCGAGCCCAAGCGTGACCAGGCGCTTTGCATAGTCGTCGCTTCGCGTGACCACGCGCGCAAAGCGGCGGTATACCACGGACATCAAGAACGACGTCAAGCTCGTGAGCGAGTCGTTCTCAAAGAGATGATCGACGTACGCCGGGAAATCAGTGTGGTACACGCCGACCACAGGGATCTCGGCGCTCCGTGCCAGCGCGAGCCCGACCAGCCCGACGAGGCCGGGTGTTGAAACATGAACCACGTCGGGCTTGAACTCGCGGAACGCACGCCGAAGCGCGAGGACGGGCGGCAACGCGAGCTGCAACTGCGGATAGCCCGGCATCGGCATCGAGAGCGCGGGCCGCACGTTGAGGATGTTGGCGCGACGAGGAACCTCAAACCGCGTCGACGTGACAACCACGAGCGGCTGATCACGAAAAGGTTTCTCAGAAACCAGAGCGGCCCGCGACATGTTGTCCACAAAGCGGCTCACGCCGTTGACGTCGCCGAGAGTGTCGGTGAAAAGCATGACACGCATGGCTTGATCGGAGTGCGCGGTCGGGTGGTGGTCGTTGCGAACAGAACACGAGGAGAGCGTGGGGGAGGCCAGCACCTACAATAACCAGCGCTCGGGCGGCCAGCATGAACTGAGGCCGACCGCCCGATCATCACACCGCAATCCCGGCACAAAGCAGGGACCGAAGCACACGCCACAAGGAGACCACAGATGCCCAGAATGACGACAATCGAACCCGCGAACGCCACCGGCCACGTCAAAGAAGTGTTCGAGGGCCCTCTCAAGGGCAAGACGTTTAACATCTTCAAAACCATGGCCCACTCGACAGCCGCGCTCGACGGCTACCTCGGCTTGTCGGGGGCGCTCGGCAAAGGCGTGCTCGACGGCAAGGAGCGCGAAGTCATCCAGCTCGCCATCGGGCAGGCCAACAACTGCGACTATTGCCAGGCCGCCCATACGGCCATCGGTAAGGGCGCGGGTCTGACCGAAGCGCAAACGATCGAGGCTCGTCGCGGCACGCTGGCCGACGCCAAGCTCGACGCGCTCGCCAAGTTCGCGCTCAAGCTCCACGAGAAGCGCGGGTTCGTGAGCGACGCGGACCTCGCATCGTTCAAGGATGCGGGCTACAACGAGGCGGCCGTCGCCGAGGTCGTCGCCAACTACGCCCTCGCGGTCTACACCAACTATTTCAACCACGTCAACCAGACCGCCATCGACTTCCCCGCGGCCGCCAAAATCTAATCGAGATCTGATCGAACAATTGAATTACTTGGTTCTCCAACGAGGCGGTCCGAAAACCGCCCCGCTTTCGTTGCAGAGAATCCTGTATAGTTCTCTCATGCCCGCTCGCAAGCACATGGCCTTGTTCCCCGGCTCGTTCGACCCCATCACGTTCGGGCACCTCGACGTGATCGCCCGGGGCCGACGGATCTTTGACGAGCTTGTCGTCGCGGTGGGTCGCAACCCCGGCAAGGACCCGTTGTTCACGGCCGAGGAACGCGTGGAACTTACGACGCGCCTCGTCAACGAGCTGTGCGAGCGCGAGAAGGACGGCGCCCCGGTGCGCGTGAAAGCCTTCTCAGGGTTGACGGTGGACTTCGCGCGCTCGGTAAACGCGACGGTGCTGCTCCGCGGCATCCGGAACCTGTCGGACCTGCAGTACGAGGTGCAGCAGGCCGTGACGAACCGTGAGGTCGCGGGGCTGGAGACCGCCTTCGTCGTCGCGGGCCAGAGCTTCGCGTACACCTCGTCGAGCCTCATCAAACAGCTCGCGGCCTTGGGCAACGACATGTCCAAGCTCTCGACGATGGTGCCCGAAGTGGTGATCGAAAAGTTACGTGAGAAGAAAGCCCAGCGCCATCCGGTGCTGGAGCGGTTGCGGGAAGCGCCCATGCCGGGGGAGTAACGCCAAGCCCGGCCACCACCCGAGGCTCGCTTCATGCCGCTTCTCTGTCCGTCACCACACTAGCATGGACCAATGGAACTCCGCATCATCAGCTTGGGGGCACTCGCGGCCCACCCGCTCTGGAACGAGCGCACGCCCGTTCGCGCGGGGCACGCCACGACCTCGCTCGTTCGCACACGCGACCGCGTGATCCTCGTTGACCCCGGACTCCCCGAGGCCACACTGGTCGCGCGGCTCAGCGAGCGAGCCAATCTCAAGCCCAACGACATCACGGACGTGTTTCTCACCAGCTTCCGCCCCGACGTTCGTCGCGGCGTGACGGCCTTCGAGAACGCCGAGTGGTGGATCCATTCCGACGAGCGCGAGCAGGTCGGGGCCGCACTCGCCCAGCGGCTTAAGGACCTGGCCCGCGTGGAAGAGGACGACGGCGACGAGCTGAAACTTAAGCGGGCGTTGCTTGAGGACGTGAGTATCCTGCAAAAGTGCAAGTCCGCGCCAGACTCGCTGGTCGAGCACGTGGACCTGTTCCCGCTGCCGGGCGTGACGCCGGGGATGTGCGGGCTGCTAATCTCGACCGCGCGCTACACCACCGTCATCTGCGGCGACGCGGTGGCGACCGTCGAACACCTCGAACAAGGGAAAGTGTTGCACGGCGCGAACGATATCGAGAAGGCTCGCGAGAGCTTCAAAGAAGCGATCGAGATCGCAGATTTCCTCGTGCTGGGGCGCGACAACATCGTGCCCAACCCGACGCGGAGCCCGCTGTGAGTTGTCCGCTGTGCGCTCAGGTCGAGCTCGCGCGAGCGGGCAAGCACAGCCGGTTGATCGCCGAACTCGACGAGACCTTCGCAATAGCAAGCGAACGGCAGGGCTGCCGAGGTTGGAGCGTGCTGGTGCTCAAAGAACACGCCGAGCACTTAGCCGAACTCTCGATCGATCGCCAGCGGCGGATCTTCGCCGATGTCGCCCGCGTGGCTGGCGCGATCCGATCCGTCTTCTCAACAACTGGCGCAGGCGGCGGCCCGCCGCGGATCAACTACGAATGCCTTGGAAACCAGGCGGCCCACGTCCACTGGCACGTCATCCCGCGGCACGCCGCCGACCCCGACCCGCGCAACGCGATCTGGGGTTGGAGCGCCGAAGCGCTCGCGGGAACAATGAACGAACAGCAGGTGCGCGAGTTGGCCCGCGAGATCGC
>CAZIMT010000226.1:0-3802 GCA_964540295.1 uncultured Phycisphaeraceae bacterium | reverse complement strand
GATGCTGACGTACCCCAACATCTTTAAGCAGAGCCAGTTCGGCTCGGTGAGGCAGTGCTACGAGATGGGGGCCTTGGCGGTGGGCGCGACGGTGTACTTCGGCAGCGAGGACAGCCGCGAGGAGATCCGTTACGTCTCGGAGATGTTTGAGGAGGCGCACAGCCTGGGCATGGTGACGGTGCTGTGGTGCTACACGCGGAACAACGCCTTCAAGATCAAGGGTGCGGACGGCAAGAGCGTGGACTATCACACCAGCGCGGACCTGTCGGGGCAGGCCAACCACCTGGGCGTGACGATCCAGGCTGACATCATCAAGCAGAAGCTGCCGACCAACAACGGCGGGTACGCGGCCTTGAACAGCGGCGGATCGAGTTACGGCAAGTGGGACAAGCGGGTGTACACGCAGCTCTGCGGCTCGGACGAATCTGGCAAGGGCGGGCATCCGATCGATCTGTGCCGCTATCAGGTGATTAATAATTACATGGGCCGCAGCCCGCTGATTAACTCCGGCGGGGAGAGCGCGGGGGAGAGCGACCTGAAGGACGCGGTGCGTACGGCCGTGATTAATAAGCGGGCGGGGGGTATGGGTCTGATCTCGGGTCGGAAGGCGTTCCAGAGGCCGATGAAGGATGGGGTGGGGCTTTTGAATGCGATTCAGGATGTTTATTTGGATACGGGTGTGACGGTGGCGTGAACGGTTCAAAGAATACTGGAGCAAACGCATGGTGGCGAACGTCAAACAGAACAAGAAGCGCTCATCGCAGAAATCTTTGAAGCTCAAAGGCAAGCTCAAACTCAAGATTATCGTGGAAGAACATCCCGACGGATACGTGGCATACCCAATCGGTCTTGAGGGAGTCGTTGTGGGGCAGGGAGACACCTTTGAGGAAGCCTTGGCGGACGTGACGTCGGCCTGCCAGTTCCATATCCAGACCTTTGGTAGTTCGGCGATCCGGCCTCGCAAGTCCGTGGTCGGCGTGTATCTTGCTGAAACACGAGTGGCGGTTTGAATGGCTAAATTTCCGATCGACGCGCCGAAATCCAAGGTTGTGAGGGCGCTTCGGCGCCTGGGATTCGAGGTTGCCCGAGAGCGAGAGCACATCGCGATGCTCCGTCACAATCCGGACGGTTCGATCACGCCGCTCACCATGCCGAACCACACGCGGATCAAAGGTTCAACGCTCAGAACAATCCCGACGCAGAGCAGGATCTCTCGTCAGGAGTTCATGCGAGAGTTCGAGTAGACGACTCGGGCCGCGTCAAAAGTTTCCTCTGTCGTCGAAGTCTCTTGAGACTTCGATGTTCTTGGCCTTCATAAAGACCTCGATGTCTGTTTCAGGCTTCGAGGTGTTCTTCGCTGTCTAACATGCTTCGACGCCGAAAAGATTGTGGTCGTTGCGACCGCATACTCTGTGGATAGCCGCACATGAAACACCACTACCTCGAAATCACCTATCGCCAAGGCAAGGCTCAGGCCGCGTACCTGTACCTCGCTCGCCGCCCCGGCGACACCTCGGCTCGCGCGCTGGTGACTCAATCGGGCGATGTCATCGACTTCGCAGCCGATGACCGAGCGATCGGTATGGAGATTCCTTCGCCCGCAACCGCGACGATCCAATCCGTCAACGAGGCCCTGCGCTTGGCGAACTACCCGCCGATTCTGGCGGAAGACTTGAAACCGCTGCGGGCGGCGTGAGGTATAGCGGAGGTGGGACCTTGATGTCACCAGCCAGCCGAGGCCTAGAGAGTTAGTTCTGAGTCGGTCTACTGAGAGTGGGTCAGGTCTTGGTTGGGCGCCCATCGTGTAAACAAAGAGCTCGATCGCGTGGATAGGTAATTGGCGATCAGGATTTGGTGATCCAGCGCAACCCGGGTTATCTCCCGCGTTTTCCCATGTACTCGATCACGTCGATGAGCGAGATCACGCCCATGATTTTGTCGGAGTCCACGACGATGGCCACTTGGTCGGTCTCGAAGATCCGGTAGAGCTCTTCGATGCGGGCTTTGGGATAGATCAGGCCGCCGAGAGGTTGGAGGGCGGCTTTGGCGAGGGACGACGTGGTGAGTGTGCCGTTCTGCAGGCCTCGGAGGACGTCGATCTCGGCGATCATGGCGCTGGGTCGGCCCACGGCGTCGATGATGGGGACCTGCGACACGCCGTGCTTCTTGAAGAGGGCGATGACCTCGGCCAGGGTGTGCGTTTCGCGGGCGGTGATCACGGGGGTGTTGCCGCGCTGGGCGAGGATGTCCTCGACCAGGCCTAGGTCGCGGTCCGAGCCGAGGAAGCCGTAGTCCTTCATCCACGCGTCGTTGAGGAACTTAGTGGTGTAGCGGGTGGCGGAGTCGCAGAGGAACGTGACGACGGTCTTGCCGGGCCCGAGTTGCTGGGCGATTTTGATGGCGATGTGAACGTTGCAGCCGGAGGATCCGCCGCAGAAGAGCCCTTCTTCGCGGACGAGTCGACGGGCCATGCTGAAGGCTTCTTTGTCGTTGGTCTGGTGGAACTCGTCGACGACGGAATAGTCCATCGCGTCGCAGAGGATGTCCTCGCCGATTCCCTCGACCTTGTAGACGTGGGGCGTGGGCATGGTTTTGGTGTAGAAATAGTGGTAGTGGACGGAGCCGATGGGGTCGACGCCGACGATGCGAACGTGAGGGTGATTGCGTTTGAAGAAGCGACCTATGCCAGAGATTGTGCCGCCGGTGCCAGCGCCAGCCACGATGGCATCGACCTTGCCATCGGTATCGCGCCAGATCTCGGGGCCGGTGGAGAGCATGTGGGCGTCAATGTTGAGTGGGTTGTGGTACTGGTTAACGTAGAACGCGTTGGGCGTTTCGCGAGCGATTCTTTTGGCGGTCTCGACGTAGTGCTGGGGCGAGTCGCCGGGGACGTCGGTGGGGGTAATGACGACCTCGGCCCCGAAGGCCTTGAGCATGTTGACTTTTTCGAGTGACATTTTGTCGGGCATGGTGAAGACGCAGCGGTAGCCGTTGACGGCCGCCCACATGGCGACGCCCTGACCGGTGTTGCCCGAGGTGTTCTCGACGATGGTTGCGCCGGGGCGGATGAGGCCTTGCTTGACGGACTCGTTGAGGATGTGAACGGCCATGCGGTCCTTGATAGAGCCGGTGGGGTTCATGTACTCGCACTTGACGAGGATGTCGGCGCAGTTTGGCGGCACGACTTTTTGAAGCTTGACGAGCGGGGTGTTGCCGACGGCGTGGAGGATGTTCTGGTGGTGAGACATGAGGGGGGCTCTCCGAGGACCGGTCGTTCGTCAGGGCGCGGCGGATGAACCCTGCACGATAGCGGGGCGGGGGAAAGAGCGGGTGGTCTGAACGCTCGAGATCACGATCTCCTTCTCGTGATTACGCGCGTCCGGCCAACCAGCTCGGCAATGCCTGGATCTTTCCGTTGTGGTCCACGCACGCGAGAGTTGTGGTGGCGACGGCGGCCGTCTCGGTGTAGGGCTTGCTAGCTCGTTCGGTGATGACCAGTTCGTAGTCGTGCTCGATTTTGACTCGTGAGCCGCCAGTGACGGTGGTGCGGACTTGGACCACGTCGTCGTACAGGACGGGGCGGCGGTAGCGGACTTCGAGCTTGACGATGACGAGGAAGACGCCGGAGCGTTCGAGGTCGGCGTAGGTGACGCCGCAGTCGCGAAGGATTTCCGTGCGGCCGATCTCGAGCCAGGGTACGTACGAGGCGTGGTGGACGACGCCCATGGGGTCGCACTCGCAGTAGCGGACGCGGAGTTGAGAGGTGCCAGCGGTGAGGATGGGTCCGCGCGGTGTGGGGACG
>CAZIMT010000225.1:0-3882 GCA_964540295.1 uncultured Phycisphaeraceae bacterium | reverse complement strand
GATCCTGGCCCACGCCCGCACATGCTCGGCGACCTTGGCGAGCCGCTCCTGGCTGACTCTTTCAACGTAGTAGTTCGACATGTCGTTGCCGTTCTCGTGGCCCATGATCAGGTCGATCGCGCGGCGGTCGCCCAGCTCGTCGGCGATCGTGCGGAAGGTGTGCCGCAGAGCGTAGAACGAGCGGCCGGGGCGATGCACACCGACGTCCCTCACAAGCTTGCTGAACTCGCTGGAGACCGAATCGAGCGCTATGGCACCGCGACCCAACCCACTCCCGCCTTTGGGTTGATGGATCCGCGTCCACGGCTTTCCGTACCTGGTCAGGAAGACCAGGCTCTTGTCCTTTGGGTCGACCGCCTTTGGGCGGGCCTTCGCGACAGTCTTCAGCACCTCGACGGTCTCGGGCCAGAGCACGGCCCGGCGCGCGATCCCCGTCTTGGGCCGCGGGAACTCCAGCGTGGCTTTGGTCAGGTTGACGGCGCTCCGAGGAAGCGAGGCCACGTCGGTGTTCCCCAGACCGCAGTTGAGGCCCAGCAGGATCATCGCCTTCACTTGCAGGCTTGCAGCGGCCAGCAGTGTGGCGATCTCGTCACGCTCAAACATCATCACGCCACGAGCCGAGCGTGCCTTACGGATCGACGTACGCGAGGGCTTGTCAAATCCTGGGCCGTAGCGCGGCAGGCGGTCGATCAGCCCCTCGGCCTCAGCGAACCGAAAGATCGTGCGAACCTTGGTGATGTCGCCGCTCAGGGAGACCGGCCCTCGAGTTTTCGCCAAATGATCACGAAAGCGCGCAAAGTCGACGGGCTTGAGATCGGTGGCGAGGCGGTAAGGGCCGAAGGACTTGACCAGCCGACCGCTGATCCGAAGATACTCGCCAAACGAGGTCGCCTTCAGTTCCTCGCTGTCCACCCGCTTCTTCTTGGCGGTCAGGAACCGATTCACAAGGTCACGCAAGGTGAGCCCGTCAGGGTCCGAAGTCGAGGCCGTGTTGGCGACGTGCCCCGGTGTGGCGTTCTCGCCATCGTCCGCGGTCACGCCCGCCAAGCTCCTCGGTGCCGCCCGTCTCCCTGACACCGCCGACGTGAGGCCATTGGGAACGCGCCAGCCAACCGTGGTGACCAAGTTCAAAGTACGCTCCAGCGGCCTCGGAACCAACCCCGCCATGAGCGCATCGCGCTGCATCACGTACCGCTCGATCGCCCCCTGCGCGTCGTTCCACGGCCCGAAGAAGACGAACCGGCCCCGGATCTTCTTGGCCCAGCGCCTCGTCGCGTGCGGGAAGAGCGGGAAGTCGGGGTAGGGTTTGGCGGGCTTGACCGGCTTGGCGGGCGCTGCGACACGCCACCGCGCCACCGTTCTTGGCCTCGCGAGCGCTGCGTTCTTGGTCATGGTTCGTACCTCAACGGCTCGCCGTTCCGTGGCGAGACACGTTGATCCGATCGGAGGCCGCTTGGTGCCTCGAGTCAAGGCGTGAACGCGCCTTTTAGCACGATGTTTTTTTGGCCGAAATACATCGTCCTACTGGGGAGCATGGACGAGAGGCACCCCCTCGCCATACCCTTCCAGCCCTGTTGAGCCTCTTCGGCGTGACACCCGGCGGGTGTCACAACAGGTGTCAGATCAGGCTTTGGGCTCATCGCCGAAACGCGGCCTTTGCCTATAAAAACAGGGCTTTTCGCCACCTTAGCTCAGTGGTAGAGCGATGCTTTCGTAAAGCATAGGTCCAGGGTTCAAATCCCTGAGGTGGCTTTGAGTGGTCGAACGATCGAAAAGCCCTGCAAATGCAGGGCTTTTTTCATGGTGTCGCCAGCCGTCGATGCCCCGAAACGCCCTCGTGAGTACAGACGTCTGACACCAGTTGTGAAGCCCGCCGGGTGTCACGACAACGCCCTTGAGAACGAACGGCGGGGGTAGTGTGCGGTTCCGGGCCGATCGTGGAACTCTCTTTTTTTTGTCAAATAAAGATAGGTCCAATCCGTCGCTTCGTGCCTTGACTTGGACTCGCGTGAGGCCGCTGATCGAGCCAACGTGTCTCGCCACGGAACGGCAGCTCGTTGAGGTACGAACCATGACCAAGAACGCAGCGCTCGCGAGGCCATCGTCGCCAAGGGCACTCTCGGGTTCTCACGCCCTAGGACATTGATCGCACGCCGCGCCGTGCTCTGGCCCGAGACTGTCGAGGCTCTCCGAGCGGTCGCGAGGGTGCGTTTGGCGGCGGCCGACCCGAAAGACAAGGGACTGGTCTTCCTCACCAAGTACGGCTGGCCGTGAGTGCGCGTTCACAAGTCCACCGGCAAGGGCGGCTCGAACCGCGTGGCGGTGTCGGCCGACGCGGTCTCTCGAGAGTTCAGCAAACTCGTGCGCGACGTTGGCGTCCAACTCCTCGGCCGACTGTTCTACGGGCTGCGGCACACCTTCCGCACCGTCGCCGACGAGCTGAGCGACCGCCGCGCCATTGACCTGATCGTTGAGCACCGAGAGCGATGCTCACGCGGCCGACAGATCGCAAGCGACGGCTTTTACCCGCGGCCAACCTTCTTCGCTGCCGCCGCGCACTTCTTTGAACAGTATTTCACGCGCTCCCAGTCTCGCTCCCATTTCTTCCGCCACGCGAACTCTCGCTTGCACTGATCGCAAGGCTTGGTGGGCAGGTGATGGTTGGGCACGAAACTACCTTCCAGCGGCGATGACGAACTCCGCTTTGCACCGTACGATGCACTTCAATGCCGCGTAAATCTGCTGTCTCGTCCAAGGCTGTTCAGAGCGTGTCCACAAGGACAAGACTTGTGGTCGTGTTCGGCGATCAGCTCGATCTGGATGCTGCGATCATCCGCTCGCTGAGATCGGACGACACGGTCCTCATGATGGAAGTGGCGACCGAATCGCGCCATGTCCCCAGCCATGTGCAGCGGACTGCCGTGTTTCTCTCGGCGATGCGTCACTTTGCGGCCGATCTGACCCGGCGAAAGATCCGTGTTCGTTACGTCGACCTCGACGACTCTGAGAACACCGGCGCGTTCGAAACAGAGATCGCCCGTGCGGTCGCCGACGTCAAGCCGTCCGAGATCGCCTGCACCCACCCGGGCGAGTGGCGTGTGCTGGCGATGCTCGAACGCATCCGCGACTCGACCGGAATCTCGCTCAGCATTCTCCCTGACGAGCACTTCCTCACAACTGCCGAGGACTTCGCCGCCTGGGCTAAGGATCGCACCGCGCTCACGATGGAGTTCTTCTACCGCGAGCAACGTCGCAAGACTGGTTACCTCATGGAGGGCTCGGTTAGGAACGCCAAGCCCATCGGCGACGAGTGGAACTTCGACAAAGAGAATCGGCTGCCCTTTGGCAAGCAAGGCCCAATTCCGCGGCCGCGCCCGCCGCTGAGTTTCAAGCCCGATCAGACCACTCGCGCCGTCCTCGCGGCAATTAAACGCGTGCTCCCCGGCCTGCCCGGCCACGCCGATTCCTTCGCCTGGCCCGTCACGCGTGAACAGGCTCTTGCCGCGCTCGACGACTTCATCACGCACCGTCTCGCCCAGTTCGGCCCCTTCGAGGATGCGATGTGGTCCAGCGAGCCCACGTTGTACCACTCCACGCTCTCCAGTTCCCTCAACCTCAAGATGCTCAATCCGCGCGAATGCTGCGAGCGGGCCGTCGAGGCGTATCGCACGGGCAAGGCTCCGCTGCAATCTGTCGAGGCGTTCGTGCGGCAGATCATCGGCTGGCGCGAGTTCATCCGCGGCGTCTACTGGCTTGAAGGCCCCGCGTACGCCGATCGCAACAGCCTTGACCAGCACGGCGAGCTGCCGTCCTTCTACTGGACCGCGGACACCGACATGGCGTGCATGAAAGCCTGCGTTGGCCAGGTGCTCGACACCGGCT
>CAZIMT010000224.1:0-3993 GCA_964540295.1 uncultured Phycisphaeraceae bacterium | reverse complement strand
GCTCATGTCGATCTTCCGCAGCAAGCCTAGCTGCTTTTGCATCCTGGACGAGGTGGACGCGGCCTTGGACGAATCCAACGTCGCCCGCTTCGGGTCCGTCATCCGCCAGTTCACCGACCTCTCGCACTTCATCGTCATCACGCACAACAAACGCACGATGCAGATCGCCGATCAGCTCTACGGTGTCACGATGCAGGAACGTGGCGTGTCCAAGCGCGTCAAAGTCAAGTTCGAGCAAGTCGGCAAGGACGGGCAGATCAGCACCACAAGCGGCACCACAGGCGGGACGACCAACGGCGAAAAGAGCAACCGACCATCCAAACCGAACGGTCACAAGAACGGGCATGTTCTGAGCGATCGCGGGGTCATCGACTCGCCAGAGCATCCCGCGCCCGAACACGGTGAAGAAGTCTCCGTCGTCGTGAAACCGCTGAAGAAAGACGGCCCCTTGCGGCGAACGCTCGCCGCCGCGGCCCGTGAAGCGCAGACCCCGGCGGGTAACGGGCACTGACGGCGGCACTGGGTTTAAGCGGCGCTGGGTTTTAAGCGGCACTGGGTTTAAGCGGCGCTGGGTTTTAAGCGGCACTGGGTTCAATGCTGCTTCATCTCATCCTGGATCAACGCCGAAGCCGCCGCGTCGCAGGCCTTGCCCGCGTCCGGGCTCGCGGCGTTGGTCGCCACCAGCACCGCGAAGTTCTTTTTCGGCGCGATCCACACCACGCAGTACCACATCGTGTTGCTGCCATTGTGCGTCAGCACTCGTCCGTCCGCCCAAGGCCTTTTCGTTACGCCCCAGCCCATCGCGTAACCATCGGTGTCGCTGGGCTTGGCCGCCGCGCCCTCGCCAGCGATGCCTTGATGAAGTTTCGCGAACGATTTCTTCGACACGAGCTTGAAGGCCTCGGGGTCTTCACGCTCAGCGAGCAGGTGCAGCGCGACGTACTTCCCCCAGTCTGGCAGCGACGCGTGCACGATCCCCGCCGGGCCGATCGCTGGCGGGTTGTCGGCCAGCGGGCCCGGCGGCACGGCTTCGAGCGCGGCGCTCGGGCCGCCCTTTGCACCAGTCTTTTCAGCAGATTTTTCACCCGCCCTTTCACCGCTTCGATGCCCACGCGGCTCATCGATCAGGTTGGGCATGTCCTTAGAGCCCGGCGCGCCAAACCCCGCCGACGTCATCGAGAGCGGCTCAAAGATCAGCCGTTGCATCAACGCTTCCCACGCCTCACCCGTCATCCGCTCGGCCATCGCGCCCGCGATCGCGAAACCCGAGTTCGAGTAGATGAACTTCGACCCTGGCTCCGCCACCGGCTCCATCGGCGGCGTGCCGCCGAGCAAACCCTCGATCAGTTGCATCCGCTGCTCGGTGGGCGTGCCGTGACGCTTCCAGAGTTGCGCCCAAAGCCGCGGGTCCACATCTCCAGGCACGCCGCCGCGGTTGGTCAGCAGCTGATCGAGCCGAACGGCCGTGAACGCGGGGTGAAACTTGCTCTTCTCATCCGGGAACACGTCGCCGATGGTCATGTCCCAGCGCATCGTCCCCTGATCCACAAGCCGCGCGATCATCGTTGCGGTCATCGATTTCGTGCAGGACCCCAAGTGAAACTGATCGTCGATCGTCACGGTCTCGGCCGACCCCACGGCACGAATGCCCACCGCGCCCGACGCGACCAGCGTTGAACCGCGCATCACAACCCCGGCCAGCGCGGGCAGATTTGCCTTTGCACGAAGAGGTTCAAGCAACGGAGCGAGGTCACGAGGACCGTCGGTGATCGGCGCGGCGATCTGCGACGGTGCCTGAGCTGGCGCATCGGCTATTGCCTGCCCGAGCGTCGCTGGCGAGAGCCCAACGCCCGCGAACGCGAACGCGGCCTCGGCGGCGAACGCAACCAGTTTGACAGTACCGACGGCGTTCCGGTTTCGTGACATGAACATCTGGTCATCTCCTCGCAACACCAACAATCGTGCATCAAATCTTCAGACACTCGCCGTACGCACTCGATCCACTTTCAATCCAACCTCAGCGCACCAACCAACTCACCGATGCTCGTCACACCCTGCTGGCGCACCCACTTTTCGAGCCCCTTCACAACTTTCAGCGGCGAACGCGGATCGACGAACAACGCCGTCCCCATTTCCACCGCCGTCGCGCCCACCAGAATGAACTCGGCCGCATCTTCCCACGTCATCACGCCGCCGATCCCAACCAACGGCGTCGCCGTCGCCTTCGCCACCAGCCGATGCACGTCGTACACCAGTTTCACCGCCGCCGGGTGGACCGCAGGCCCCGACATCCCTCCCGTGACATTCGCCAGCCGAGGCCTGCGCGTGCGCACATCGACCGCCATCGCGGGTGTCGTGTTCGCAAGGCAGATCACGTCCGCGCCGGGCCTTGAGTTCGGCCCGGAAACCGCGCCGCCGCTGCCGTACAACCCGCCCGGCTCGATCGCCGCTCGCGCCAGCTCCGCGATCGGCATCGCGCCCGAAACAATCGGGCTCAGCTTCACGAACATCCGTTTCTTGCTCAGCACCGGCCTCAGCGTCGTGACCAGCTCGCGCAGCAGCTTCGGGTCCGCCCCGAACTCGACCCCGCCGTGTACGTTGGGGCACGAGACGTTGACCTCGACCGCGCCGATCGAATCGATCTCGTCCATCGCGGCCGCGACCTGAACGTAATCATCGATCGTGAAACCCGCGATCGACCCGATCACCGCGCACGGCGTCCCCGCGATCCTCGGCACGATATCGGCGACAAACCGCTCCACGCCCACGTTCGCCAGCCCGATCGCGTTCAACATCCCCGCCCGCATCTCGATAATCCGCCACGTCGCGTTCCCCTCGCGCGGCAAGGCCGTGATGGATTTGGTGACCACGCCGCCGACGCGCGAAAGGTCGATGACATCGCTCATCTCATCGACATACCCCGCCGTCCCCGCCGCGAGAAGGACGGGGTTGCGGAGGAGGAGGCCGGCGAGGGCGGTCGAGAGGGGGTTCGACAGGGGAATGGAGGTCGGGTCGGACACAAAGCGAGGATAGCGGAGTTTGAGGAAATCCGACGGGTGGCATGCCCTGTGGTGACCATCGAAGATCCGGCGGAATGACGCCCCACAGTCGTTGGATAGATCGCTTTTCAAGCGTGTAGAATCTCTGGCGTGTCTTGGACGTGTCAGTCCTGCGAGTACGATCTTTTCGACCTGCCGCTCCAGTCGGGAACCCTTACCTGCCCGGAGTGCGGCTGGCAAGCGGCTGATCGGGATCGTTCGAATGATCCGAAGTAATTGCGGTTCAAGGATTGTTTGCCAGCGTACATAGACTGCTACAAACCTCTTCTTGTTGCGGTTGTCCTCGTGGTGCTCTGGAGTAAATGGTCGCTCGCCTTCTGGTTCGATCTTGTCACCTGGAGCGTGGCCATGACCATCGGACTTTGCATGGGCGCATCGAAGCGAACGAGGCTTGAACGACAATTCGAGCTTTCGTTGAGATCCCCGGAACAGCACGCTCCGAAGTATGATGGGTTTTTTATCTCCTGCGTGTTGACGTACGCGCTCAGTGTCTTTCCAGCCTATGCCATCACTCACGGGCTCGCCGCATTGATCGCGTATTTACTCTGAAACTATCGAGGATAATGGCGGCGATCGACTCGCAGGGTTCTAGAATCCCTCATGATGGACACCGCCCAACGTATCGCCCAGTTCGAAGCCATGGTCCGCCCCGAGGCCGACCCCAACAACGACATGGCGTGGTTCAGCCTCGGGCAGGCCTACAGCCAGGCCGCGCGGCACGCCGACGCCGCGCGGGCGTTCGCGCGCTGCACCGAGATCAACCCCGACATGTCCAAGGCCTACCAGCTTGGCGGGCAGGCGCTCGTCGCGGCCGGGGACAACGCCGCGGCCGGGAAGTTCCTCACCACCGGCTACGAGGTCGCGGCGCGGCGTGGCGACCGCATGCCGATGAAAGCGATCGGCGACGTGTTGACGACGCTGGGCATCGCGCTGC
>CAZIMT010000223.1:0-4064 GCA_964540295.1 uncultured Phycisphaeraceae bacterium | reverse complement strand
ATCGCTCAAGCCGGGCGCGTGATCGACAACCTCAACTCGGTCCTCATCCGCCAGCGCGCCGACCTTGAGGCGCACGTGAAGGCGATGGGCGGGACCAGCGGGGGCGGAGTGCTAAAGGACGTGCTGGGCACTGTGACCGGTGCATTAGCCGGTCTCTACGGCAAGATGCGCGGCGAGACGGCCGCCCGCATGCTGCGCGACGACTACACGGCACTGAGCTTTGTCACCGTCTGTTCCACTATGCTTCATACCACCGCGCTGGCCCTCAACGACTCGGCCACCGCGGCGTTGACACTCAGCCACATCCAAGAATACCCGCCCCTCATAATGGCCTTGAGCGAGCTCGTCCCCCACGCCGTGGTAGCCGATCTGGCCGCAGATAAGGCGCTAGTTGTCAACCTCGCCGCCGCCGAAGAGGCGATTCGGAACCTTAACGATTCATGGCACGGAGCTTCCGCGTCCAACCCGACGTGAAGGAAGAGCATTGAATCGTGGTACTCATCGCGCTCGTCCTCGCTCCGCGGCGACACGAGCGCGATTTTCTCGTTGACGGGCAGCGGCGCTGAGAGCGGGGGGATGAGCTATTCCACGATTGCCCTGGTGCCCGGGCAACCAGCATGGAACGATAAACGGCATCGTTGAAGTGAAAGAGCTCGGCCCCCCGCCCCCACCTGACAACACGTCTTGGCTAGTTTCGCCCGACAATTCGCGAAGACCCTTTGAAAAGCCGGATGCAAAGCTGGCCGCGCCCTCTCAACCAACAAAGGCATTTTTCTCGTCCTATGCAATCGCGAACCCTCCTGCACCTTTGACGGGCATATGGATGGGTCGGCTCCCTGTCGAGAGCGTCGTGAACGAAACACCGTCCGTCAACACTCTTTGCCTCCGCCCGCCCGGCGGCGGGCCAACGCCTTTCACGTTCGTCCCGTGCGATTTGCTCAACGTCGCATTCGGGATTGGCGGAGCGAAAATAAACCGCTCCTTTCATCTCGTCTTCGCCAAGCAAGTGCGAATACATTAGTCTCGTGCATTCCTCAAACAGACTTGCCATGAACAACACCCTTTCTGCCGCCGCACTGCTCCTGATTGTGTTCACATTTCTCGTTGTACCAGGCGGCTGCCAGAGCGACACGCACTCAATGGCCAGTTCAAAGTCCGATATGACGACCGTGTGCAAAGAGCGCTACGACTCCGTCGCCGGGGCTCACCGTGCGCACCCGAACCCTGGTACCAACTGCAACGAAGTCATCAGCACCTCACAGCGTCCATGCTGCAAGACCGAGATATCGGTCTGCTGCGAGAACGGCACGATGATGGTCAAGTGCGGCAAGTTCGCCCGCAACGACGTTGCCTTCGACAAGTGCATGCCGACCACGGGGATGGAAAAATTAGTTGCGATGGCGATCAGGCTCGAGGGGGCGCCGCCCAAGTGAAAGGAGGTTTCTGATGAAGATGCTGATGTTTTCAACGATGGTCATACCTCTTGCTCTTGCTTTGGCAATGCAGACCTCGTGCTCGGACCAGAAAACAGCGTCTACCGCCCGCGGCCCCAACGGGGGCGATATGGTGCCTGTTCAGAACGGCGCGGCAAAGGGCGAGGTCGTCACCAACCCAGATACCGGCGAGGTGATGGTTGACATGTGGGATGCGAGCATGAAAAACACGCAGCCTATTGCGGCGAAGGCCATGATGGTCGGCACTGGCGACCAGTCCATCGAAGTGGCTTCGCACCCGATAGCGAGCGACACGCCGGGCAAGTGCAGCCGGTTCTACGAGCAGGCCGACTGGATGCGCGGCGGATCGATCAAGAGCGGTTGGCTCCGCTGCTGCGGCGGTCAGGGCACACGCCAAGACTTCGCGTGGACCAACTGTTGGTCCGGTGGCCGCCCGCACGGCGCGATGTGGTCGGAGATGGGCGAGCACGGGCGCGGCGAGACGAGGCACGGTATGGGCGGTCGTCCCCAGGCCGCGCTGCGAGGAGCATGACCCTTGAGACACCCTTCACTTCCCGCGGTGCTCCTCTTGCCTTACCTGCTGCTAATTATGGGTTGCGCGGCCGTCACGCCCGACAAGCGCTTCCTCGATGTGCGGTGCGAGGCGCAACTGCGCCTTGACAAGCGAGTGTTCTGGCATCAAGACCCTCCGACAACTGAAGACCAGAACGTTGACGATGCCGTAGTCGCGCTCCTCGCTCGCCCGCTTGGCGTTGACGACGCGGTTCAGATTTCGCTGTTCAAGAACAGCTCGCTGCAAGCAACCTTCGAGGACCTGGGCATCGCTCAGGCCGACGTGGTGCAGGCAGGACAACTGCGCAACCCGGACATCGCTGGCTTCCTCCGCTTCCCCGATTCGCCGCCCAGCGGCCTCAACTGGAACATCGGCGTGGACATGTGGTTGCTGGACGGATTCCTCGTGCCGATCCGCGAGAAGCTTGCCGATGCGGCGGAGGAGCAGGCGATCCGTCAAGTCACGGACAAAGTACTGCGACTGGCCGCCGAGACTCGCGCCGCGTACTACATGCATCAAGCCGACGCCAACGCGGTCAAAGCGCAGGAGGAACTTGCCGAATTGGCGCGGCTCGCATCCGACCTGTCGCTCGGTCAGGCTGGCGCTGGCAACGTGGACGACTTGCGACTCGCCGCAGACACCGCCGCATTGCAGCAGACCAGACTCGCCTTCATTCAGGCACGCTCGGGCGCGCGAGCCAGTCTTGAGAAACTGAGGCGTCTCATGGGCCTCACCGACCAGCCGGTGAACTGGTCGCTCGCGGCGAACGCGCCGACGCCCAGCAGTGGCGAGCCCGACGAGGAGGAGCTCGTCTCGCTCGCGCTCAGTTCGCGTCTTGAGCTCAGTGCCGCGCTGGCTGAGGTTCAGCGACAGGAGTACGCCCTCGAACTCACAAACAAGTGGTGGCTCTCGACCGTGCAGGTAGGAGTTGAGACGGAAAATAGTTCGGACGGACAATTCCAGACCGGCCCGCACCTTTCCGTCGAGCTTCCGATCTTCAACCAGCGGCAAGGGGAGATCGGCCGGCAGGAAGCGATCATCCGTCAGGTCAAGCATCGCGCCTCGTCGATGCAAGCGCTGGTGCGCACGGAGGTCCGCGCCGCGCTCAACCGCGTGGTCGCGGCACGCCAAGTCGCCGATTTCTACTCCAACGAAATCCTCCCGCTCCGCCGCCGGGTTCTGGCGGCGACGCAAGACCGGTACAACTCCATGTTCGTCGGCGTGTTCGAGTTGCTCAGCACCAAGGCCGAACTGACGACTGCGGAGACCGCTTATTCCCGGTCGCTCCAAGACTACTGGACCGCCCGCTCGGACTTGGAACTCGCTCTGGGCACGCGCGTTCCCGAAACACCTCTCTTCGTGCCCGAAGACCGGCCGTCCAAGCAACCCAAGCCGTCACCACCGCCCACCGCACCCGTGCCGCCGAACCCTCACCAGCAGCACCAGCAGAAGTGACCAGCCATGCCCACCAATGAACATTCTCCGCTCACCCGCCGCCGGGTCTTGGCCACCACCGCCGGATTCGTCGCGATCACGCCTTTCATGCGCGCCTCCGCGGCGCTCCAGCCAGAACATCAGGGGCACAAGCCAGCCCCGACTCCAGCGCCATCGCCGACTCCTGCCCAGCAACCTCCGGCAGACCCAGCGTCGCACACGATGCCGCGCGACCTTCCCTACACGCCCGTCATCGCTCCGAACACCCCGACGCTCCCCTTCGAGATGGACAACGGCGTGAAGGTCTTCCGCCTCACCGCCGAGCCCGTGGCGCGCGAGTTCGCGCCCGGCCTGGTCATCAACTGCTGGGGCTATAACGGCCAGTCGCCCGGCCCGATGATCGAGGCCGTCGAAGGCGACCGCGTCCGCTTCCTCGTCACCAACAACCTGCCCGTACACACCACCATCCACTGGCACGGGCTGCTTCTGCCCAACGGCATGGACGGGGTCGGCGGCCTGACGCAAAAGCACATTCGCCTCGGCGAAACGTTCAAATACGAATGGACCATTCGCGGGCACGGCACCTACATGTACCACCCGCACTTTGACGAGATGTTCCAGAT
>CAZIMT010000222.1:0-4104 GCA_964540295.1 uncultured Phycisphaeraceae bacterium | reverse complement strand
CCCCGGCGCGATCGTGCGCTGCAACTCAGAATCCGAGAGTTGCACGATCGCGCCGTCCGCCAGTGCTTTCTGCGATTGAAGAATCTTTGCCCAGGCGTCGATCACAGCGACGAGGATTGCGTCCTTCGTGACGTTCATGCGCGCCCCCTATTGAGCACCGTTCGTTCTCACTCGCGCGTCACATCACACCCACACCACCGCCATAGAACTCTTCCAGCACCGCCACCCAAGCGGCCGTCGAACCGACCGCAATCATCCGCTGCCGGACTTCTTCGGCGCGCGGGTGGTGGGTCGAAAATCGGATCGCGAACTTTCGCATCAGCTTTGACGTGTGCTCCTCGCCGTGCCGGAAGTTCCGGGTGACGGCGAGCGAGAGCTGAAAGTGTTGCCGCAGCACCTCGCGCTGTTCGTCCACCGTGGGCGCGGTCGCGAGTTCCCCGGCCATCATCTGCCGCGCCTGCCGGAAGATCCACGGGTTGCCGATACACCCGCGCGCGACCGAGACCGCGGCCACGCCTGTGTACCCGATCATACGAAAAATGTCGTCAACTTCCCACACGTCGCCGGACCCAAAGATGATCTTGCCCGGGTTGCGCCCAACCAGATCACGCAGGAAAGTCCAGCGGCTCGGACCAACATACTTCTGCTCGACCGTCCGCGCGTGCACCGTCGCCCACGAGTAACCCATCGAGTAGGCCGCGTCGAAGATCCGCTCGAAGTTCTCCGCCATCTCCGGCGTGTCGTCGTAACTCCGCCGCATCTTCACCGTGCACACCGTCGAGCTCGGCACCGCCTCGCGCACCGCTTTCAAAAGCTCGATCGCCCCGGCCGGCTCGGTCAGCCAATGCCCGCCGCGAGCCTTCGATTTGATCTTCTTGACAGGGCAGGCGAGGTTCACGTCGATCACCTCGAACGGCGTCCCGATCGTTCCGGATGAGGTCCGAGCCAAAGAGAGATTCGAGTTGCTCGGCTTGAGCGGTTCGTTGCGTGCGTCGCCGTCATCAACGGAATTGATCGCGTCAATCTCTTCTTCGCACGACTCGCCGCAATCGCCCGACCCATCTCCCAGTCCCTCAGTTGGATCGAACCTCCCAAGCTGCTCGCCCCCCGGCAGACGAAGATGCGGGCGCTCCGCGACGTGCGTGGTCGGCAGCAGCCCGTCCACCGGGTACGCCATCTTTCGATAGAACTTGTCTCCGCGTTTCCCCTGTTCCGCGATCTTTAACGCCGATGCAGCCATCTCGCGGGGATCACTGCCCATGATCTGGCACGCCAGCGGGTGGTCCTCGATCCCGCCCGGGACGTTGTCGTGAAGCTCGCCCAGATCCGCCTTGACAAACCCGCGGCCGCCCGCCAGCAACGTGCGGTCGAGCAACGCCTCCGTCACGCAGAACGGGCACCCGTGCCGACGCGCGATGATCCGCATGGCCGCATCTGAATACCCGGCCAATCCGGCTTGAAAGAACGGCGCATCGAAGCCCGGGACCAGCTCCGCCAGCCGCTGGTCCACGTCGCGCCGCCCGACCTCGACCGCGATCCGACGCGGTTCGAGCCGCTCGGACCCGGGCGCGATGGCCGGGCTTGGTTTGGTGGCGTTATTGCTGGGCGAGTTGCTCTGGACGGACATGCGAGCGATCATAGGGGCGTGACAAACACCCAAACCGCTCCGACCGCACCGAACCTTTCTTCGACCTCACTCTCCGCCGGCCAGGCCGCCGCGTCTCGCTCCGCACGCTTGCATGTCATTCCGCTCGTGGCCGCCGCCATCCTGCTGGCACTCCCCGCCTGCTCTGGCGTGCCGACGCCGGTCCCCTACGCCAGGCCGTACCCCGCGCTGACGCAATCCCAGGCGCTCAACATCCAGGTCTTCCGTACCACCAAGCACCTCGAACTCACGAACACCACGGCGCGGGCGTTCGGCCCTTCAACACTCTGGCTCAACGCTCGGTTCTCGCGCCCGATCGACGGGCTCGGCGTCGGTCAGTCGCTCAAGCTCCGCCTCGAAGAGTTTCGCGACGAATACTCCGACGTCTTCCGCGGTGGCGGATTTTTCTCAACCGAGGCCCCCGAGCGGCTTGTTCTCGCGCAGATCGAAACTGTAAACCCGGATGCAAAGCCCGATCTCGTCGGGCTCATCGTGGTCAAGGGAAAGGACGAGTAACTCGTCGTGCTTGATCTGGGTTCGGGCAGCAACGCTATCGCCATCACGCCGACGAACAACGGAACCGACACACCAACCCAGATTCAGCCCTCGTTGAACCGAACTCTTCTGAAAGCCTCGTGAACATGGCCAACATCGTCGTCATCGCCCCGCACCCCGACGACGCCGAGATCGGCATGGGCGGCACCATCGCTCGCCTCGCCGATCAGGGCCACGACGTACTCATCTGCGACCTCACCGACGGCTGCCCGACGCCCTACGGCGATCGCCCCACACGCCTGAACGAGGCCGCCGCCGCGCTCGAATGCCTTCAACCCGCCGCCGGCAACGGCAGGCCGATTCGCCGCGCGATGCTCGATCTCCTCAACCGCCGCGTCGAGCACACCATTGAGAACCGCCACAAAGTTGCGGGCGTGTACCGCGCCCACCAAGCCGAGATTGTTTTTCTCCCGCACCCTGAAGACGCTCACCCTGACCATCTGGCCGCCACGCGCATCGCGACCGACGCTCGTTTCGACGCGAAGCTTACGGGCCTGCAATTCCCCGGCGATCAGGGCAGGCCGCCGATCTATCCGCGCTGCATGATCCACTACTACTGCTCGCACCTGCGCGCCGTCCCCGAGCCGAGTTTCATCTTCGACACGACCATAACCCGCGACCGCAAGCGCCGATCGATCGAGGCCTACGCCTCGCAGTTCGTCCAGAACCTCAAAAACCGCCGCGTGCTCGACATGCTCAGCGCCAGCGACGCGTACTTCGGCAGCCGGATCGGCGTCGAGGCTGGCGAGCCGTTCTGGATGCGCGAGCCCGCCGGGCTCAACAGCCTCGCCTCGCTCGTGCCATAACTCGACCGCGACTCGCGTGCCGTGTCAACGAAACGAACCTCACCTGCGATCGTGAGAACCTCCCGTGCGCCGCGTCGATTCACAACGACGAACTTGATGAGATTCTCGACGGCGCTCAAGCGATCAGGCACTCCGCAACGATCGCCGCTGCCCGTGCCATCTCCTCGCGCGTGTTTAACATGTCCGGGCACAGCCGCACGCTCCCGGATCGCGCATCAGTGTTCAGCCCACGTTCTTTAAGCCGCCCAGCCAACCCCGGCGCATCAATCTGCGGCACCAGCAAGAACGCCCCACGCGGCTCGATCTCTCGAACATTCACACCGTGCTCTTTCAATTTCTGCGCAAGGAAGCCCTGCTGCTCAAGGCTATACACACGCAACCGATCCACCCCGATCCTCGTCGTGAGTTCAAGCCCTGCCAAGGCCTGGCAGACGGGCAACACCGGCGGCGTGCTCTCCAGCCACGCGTCACCGCCGACCTTGAACTCGGGCGAATCGGGTCGCTGGTACAGGAATGTGTCTTTCTTGGCGAACCACCCCGTGTCGAGCGTGCGCAGCAGTGGGGTGGGGCCTGCAAGGGCCGCGGCACCCAGATGCCTCGGATGGACCGCCATCCAGCACGCGCCAGGCCCGCCACGAAGGTACTTGTACGAACCGCCGATCGCAAAGTCAGCCTCAAGCCGCTCGAAGTTCACGGGGACGACACCCGCGGAGTGATACGTGTCGATCATCACGAGCGAGCCGCGGGCGTGCGCCGCCTTGACGATCCGATCGAGCCCGTCCAGCAGCTGCCCCGTCGCGTACATCACCTGCGAGACCACCACCAGCGACGGCGCCTCGCGCGCTTCCGTGATCGCGCGCACGATCGAATCCACCGAGAACAACCTATTCGCGCCAGGCTCGCACCACGTCACGCTCGCCCGCCCGCGCGACTCGTAGGTCTTCAGAATGAAATCGATCGAATCGAACTCCCCGCGCGTCGCCAGCACCCGCGGCCGCTCAACGCCAACGGCATTCAGCACCGCACGCAGCCCCTGCCCAGCTGCGGTCTTGGGCACGATCGCATCGGGCCGTGAAACACCGATCAACTCCGCGACGC
>CAZIMT010000221.1:0-4113 GCA_964540295.1 uncultured Phycisphaeraceae bacterium | reverse complement strand
CCGGCTGCACACGCGGACCAGCGCACGGAACCCACTCGGCTTGGATCGCACCATTCAACACATCGCTCCCCACCGTCACCAACGCGAACCACCAACGCACCGTCAACTCGCAATTCAAACACGGCGGCGCCGATCAAGACGCCGCCGTGCGGAGATCGTCACGCGTTAAAAAGTGCCGCGTAACGAGAGGTAGCTCACAAAAATTCCGACTCTGGGCTCTTCCAGTATCCCAGGCCACTCAATAAGGCCTGTGTTACTTGGGCATGATCACGGTGTCGATCACATGGATCACACCGTTGCTCGCGTCAAGATCCGCAGACTCGACCTTGGCGTTGTCGATCGTCACGCCGCCAGCGCTGGCGATCGTCACGCTGCCGCCCTGCAGAGTTGCGGCCTTGCCCGCCTTCACCGCGTCGGGCGAGTAGACCCGGCCCTGAACCACGTGGTACTTCAGGATGCCGATCAACTTCTCTTTATTCTCCGGCTTGAGCAGCGACTCAACCGTCCCTTTGGGGAGCTTGGCGAACGCCGCGTCGGTGGGAGCGAACACCGTGAAAGGACCCGCGCCCTTGAGCGTGTCCACCAAGCCCGCCGCCTTCAGCGCCGCCGCCAGCGTGTTGAACGTGCCCGCCGCCACCGCCGTATCGATCACGTCCTTGTCCGAAGGCAAGATCACGCTGTCGATGATGTGGATGATGCCGTTGGACGCCTTCACGTCCGCCGTCGTCACCGTCGCGCCGTCGATGGTCACCTTGCCGCCCTTGGCCGTGACATCCACTCGCTGACCGTTGACCGTCGTCGCGCTGGTCAGCTTGCTCACGTCCGCCGCCGACACCGCGCCCGAGACGACGTGGTAAGTCAGGATCGCCGCCAGCTTGGCCTTGTTCTCAGGCTTGAGCAGCGTCTCGACCGTCCCCTTGGGGAGCTTGGCGAACGCCTCGTCCGTCGGTGCGAACACCGTGAAAGGACCCGCGCCCTTGAGAGTTTCCACCAGGCCCGCGGCCTTCAACGCCGCCGCCAGCGTGTTGAACTTCCCGGCCCCGACCGCCACATCGATGATGTCGCCAGCCTTCGCCGAAGCCGCCGGGGGCTCCCAGCTCGCCAAGGTCATCGCCGCGCCCGACGCGTCGGCCGTGCCCGTGCAGGTCTTCTCGCACGAGCCGTCCTTCTTCTCCTGCGACGCGACCGTCGTCCCCGAGCACTGAGCCCAGGCAGAACCGGCCGTAAGGAAAAGGACCGACGCGGTGACAGCGGTGAAACCAGAAAGTTTCATAGAACAGTGCTCCAGGTAAACGAGCCCACAGGGCTCACAAGGATGGCCCGGCCCTCTGTGACACCCACAGAGCAAGCCGGATTGTGACATAGGTTTCGACGGCACGGTCTTCATGGATTCAAGAATCCATCTCTCAACCGCCGACCAGGACCCTTACTCACGCCAACGATCCACGACGAGGCCCGCGCCTCCTGGGAAGCACGCTTCAGGCCGCTACCGCGCGCCAACCCCGGCCCCCGACCTTCCCCATCCAACGCCCGCACGTCGTTAGCAGCGTTCTTTTGTCGATCGGCTTGGTCGCGTAGTCGTCGCAACCCGCCTCGAGGCACTTCTGCCGATCTTCCTGCATCGCGTGAGCCGTCAACGCCACGATCGCTAGACCGCTCGCACGCTCGCGCAGCGTCCGCGCCAGCGTGTACCCGTCCATCTCTGGCATCTGCATGTCCGTCAGCAGAAGATCAAACGTCCTCCCCTCCCTCGCCGCCTCGTCGATCATCCGCAACGCCACCAGCCCGTTGCTCACCGTCTCCACCTCTGCACCCGCGCGCCTTAGGTAGAACGAAACCAGACGCTGGTTTTCCAGCCCGTCCTCCGCGAACAGAATGCGCCCCGAGAGCACCGGCAGTTCACCACCACCCGATGACGCGCCGACCGAATCATCGACCGAACCCGCCATCTTCGCGCCCACGACCTCGACCAGCGGCAGATCCAGCCGAAAGCACGATCCCGTCCCAGGCTCGGTCCGCACCAGCGTTACCAAGCCGCCCATCAATTTCGCCAGCCGACGACAGATCGTCAAACCCAGCCCGCTGCCACCATACCTGCGCGTCACCGTCGTGTCCGCCTGACTGAACGGCAGGAACAGCTTGCCCGCCTGCTCGGCCGTCAACCCGGGCCCGGTGTCCAGCACGTCGATAACAAGCCTCCGGTCGCCGCTCTCCCCACCACCCCCACCATTCTCCGCGCGCACGCTCACCGTCACACTCCCACGCTCCGTGAACTTCACCGCGTTACCCACAAGGTTCATCAAGATCTGACGAAGACGCGTCGGATCGCTCATCACGCGGTCCGGGATCGGCGTCTCGAACCGCACGCGAAGATCCAAACATTTCCCTGCCAATATGGCACGATTCAGGGACACCACCTCCAGAAGCAAACTCTTCACCCGTGTCTCCGCCAGCTCCACCGCCATCCGGTCCGCCTCAATCTTCGACAGGTCAAGGATGTCGTTGATCACCGTCAAAAGGTGCTGACCGGCCGTGCAGATTGTGTCGATCGCCTGCAAACGACTCGAAGGTGCGGCCGTCAGGTTCCCGTCGTCACGCAAGAGATCCGCGAAGCCCAAAATCGCTGTCAGCGGCGTCCGGATCTCGTGGCTCATGTTTGCAAGGAACTCGCTCTTGGCCCGGCTCGCCGCCTCCGCCGCACGCATCGACTCTCGCAGCTGACGCGCCGCGGCCACCCGGTCGGTCACGTCCTGGAACACCCCGCGTAAGCCAACAACCTTCCCGCCCTGGAACACCGGCTCACCCTGTGCGCGAACCGAAAAATCCCGCCCCTTGGCCGTGCAAATCTCAAGCTCCAGATCCCACGGCGTCCCATGCTCGATCCCCGCGCGCACCGCCGCCGAGATCCGATCGCGGCTCTCCGTTATATAAAACCCGATCGCCCGCTCCATGCTCATCGGCGTCCCCGGCTCCACCTCGTGGATCTGGTACACCACGTCCGACCACTCGAGCCGATTCGTCGCAACGTCCAGTTCCCAGGCTCCAACCCGTGCGATCGTCCCGGTGTGACGCAACGTCTCCATCGCGGCAGTGATCGCGCGCTCGCTCCGGCCCCGCTCCAGCTGCGTCGAAGCCTGACGAGCCAGACGCACCAGACAGTCCAGCTCGGTCGCCGACATTTCCCGCGGCTTCGTGTCGATCACGCACAGCGTTCCCAGCGCCAGGCCCCCGCGGTCATGCAACGGAGCGCCAGCGTAAAACCGCATGAACGGCGCGCCAGTCACCAGCACGTTGTCCATCGTTCGCGCATCTCGCGTCGTGTCCGAGATCACCAGCGGACCGTCTCCCAGAATCGCGTGCGCACAGATCGCCGAATCTCGGTGCGTCTCCGAAACGCTCAAGCCCACACACGACTTGAACCACTGACGGTCCGTGTCAATCAAAGTCACCAGCGCAATAGGCGTCCCACACAACCGCGAAGCCAGCACCGTCAGGTCGTCAAAGCCGGGCTCGCGCGCGGTATCAAGCACGCCCATCCGGCGTAGCGATTGCAATCGGTCCGCCTCGTGAGGCCCATGCGGCGCGCTCGGCATCTTGCACCATCCTCCACACGACACGACTCAACCGTTCTCGGCCATGTCTAGTCCGAACGTGATCGACCCGAACCTCCTCATGCTTGAACCCGAACAACTGACCACACACCACACGCCCCCTTCGCCCGCCCACACACACCCAAAGCGCGTGGGAAAACACCCGCGGTTTCCCCCGGATCTTTCAACGATCACCCATAACCTCAACGGACTTTCAACTCGCGCTTCAACGCGCTCAAGCCCCCACGCCGACACGCGGAGATCCCCCGCTTCCCACAACGCCGACGGTCATCGTCCCACGCTCGCCCGGCAACGTCACCCCGTCTACCAACGCGCGGTAGATCTCTTCAAACTCCGCCACATGCTCGGGGTAACTCCGCAGCTCGCTCACCGCGTGAACCTCGGCCGCGCTCGGTATCGTCACCTCGCCCCGCACGACTCGCGTGATACACGCCGCCAAAGCGGACGCCTCGCCCGCCGGGAACAGCAGCCCGTTCCCCAAACCCAAACCCAACCCCGACCC
>CAZIMT010000220.1:0-4114 GCA_964540295.1 uncultured Phycisphaeraceae bacterium | reverse complement strand
CTCCCTCCCCATGCCCAGCCTCACCCAACCCCCCGAGCTCCCGTACAAAATCGCTTGCCTCTGCGACCTCCGCGACGACCAAGGCCGAATCCTCCTCCTCCGCCGCAAAAAAGCCCCGAACCTCGGCCTCTGCTCTCCCATCGGCGGAAAGCTCGAAGTCGGCATCGGCGAATCTCCCGCCCAATGCGCCAGCCGCGAGATCTTGGAAGAGGCCGGAATCCACGTCCCCATCAGCCGACTCCACCTCATCGGGATGGTCAGCGAACAAGCCTTCGAAGGCCGCGGGCACTGGCTCATGTTCGTCTACCGAGTCCTCGGCCCCGTCGCCGTCCAAGCTCGCGACATCCCCGAAGGCCGTCTCGATTGGTTTCATCACCACGAGCTCGACGCCCTCCCGCTCCCCGAGACCGACCGCAGCATCATCTGGCCACTCCTCAACCGCCACGAACCTCGCACCCCGACCAGCACGCCCGGCTTCTTCGCCGTCCACATCGATTGCCGCAACGACAAGATCGCGTGGAACGTCGAACAAGAAACGCCGCCCGCCTAGACCGCACATGCTCGTGCGGAGCAAAACACCTGTGCACCCTCTCGCCACGCCAACGCTTTGGTCTCTGATCAGATTAGTCTCAAAAAATCGCATTTTTAGCCCTCGGTAGTAGACACAAGCCGCGCATTCATGCATTGTCTGAAACGGTTTCAGATTTGTTCCAACAGGGCGGTCTTGTTTAACAACCTGAACTCGTGAAAAGAGGATCCTCATGCGTCCATCGGCACTGCTCATCCCCGCAGCTCTTCTGCTCGCCCTCGCACCTCAAACTCGCGCCGACGACGTCATCGTCAACGGCGGATTCGAGAACGCGGGCGTCTTCGGCCCCTCCGATTCGTCCGCCTAGATCGAGCTCTTCTCCGGCGAGGTCGGGAGCGCCTCGGAGCGCTCGAACTCCGGCCCCTTCGCTGGCGGTTTCGCCCACCGCCTCAACGCCGTCGGCGGCAACGCCATCGGCGGCACCGGCATCATCATCCAGAACAGCATTGAAGACGGCGGGCTCCCCTCGCTCCAAGGCTCCACGTCCCTGAGCGGAACCTTTCGCGCCAAGGTTAACCTCGGGCCGGGCGGCGTCGGGTTCTACAACCTCAAAGTGCTCAACGGGACCGGCGCGATCGTCGCCCAGACCGGCCTACAGGTGATCACCAACGGCAGCGCTGGCGCGTACGCCAACTTCAACTTTGGCACCATCTCCGTGCCCGCCTTCGGCGCGGCCCCCAACAACGTCTACGCCGCGTTCGTCGAACTCTTCATCGCCGCTGGCGCGTTCCCCGAGTCCAACGCCGAGGCCTTCATCGACAGCGTCATCATCACGGGCACCCTCGTGGCCGTCACCTGCTCCTCAGACTTCGACGGCGACGGCTTCGTGACCGGCGACGACTTCGACGCCTACGTCCTCGCGTTCGAAGCAGGCTGCTAAATTCTAATCTCTCAAACCAGCGCACCTTGAAGCACACGAGGCCCGGCCTTGATCGGCCGGGCCTCGCTTTCAGACCCGCATCAGAACCAGACAAAGGCTTCTCGCCTCGTAGCACGCTCTCATGCAGACTCACGGCCCGATCCTGAAATTCAGAATCGAAAGTCCGGGCGTTCACGGTTCGAAGTCAATCTTTCGCCGCCGCCAGCATGCTCATGCTCGCCACGCTCACCTCGACCGCGCGCAGGTGAAACTGATCGCCGTCGCGCTGCGCACAGGTCTTGTTGACCGCGTTGCCAAACTCCACCTTCGGCCACGACACGCCGCCGTCCTCGGTCTTGAACCCGGCCGGCACCGCCCTCACCCAGCCGCGCTCCGCATCGATAAACGCCACCTCGAACTCATGCACCTTCGCGTCAGCGACCAGCGCGAGCTAGGCCGCGGGCAGACCCGTCAAGAACACGCACGCTCACTTCATCGACCTCGAAGACAAGCAGATGCACTCCCCAGGCCAGGCCCTCGCCAAGATGGTCTGCCCGCGTGATCGGTCGCGTTGATCAATATCGTGGACCAGCAGCAGCCGCACATTCCCGAAAAGTCATGCACCGTCTGCGAAGATACTTTTCTCGACGCGGGCGAGCCTTAAGAACTGACACAGTTCACGCTTAAGGAACGGATCAAAAGACCTCGCACAAATCGCGATCGCTTCGAACCGTGAGCCGGCGCGTGTCGCCCCGGAATCTCACTTCTCAACCCGCCTCGTCGCGCGCTGCTCCACCACATACGCCTTCGCGTTCGCGAAGTACTCGTCGCGTTTGACAGCCTTGGTCGATCCACCCTCGCACCACCACGACATCTCGTCGGTTCGCTTGACGCGCGTCCAAAGTCTTTCGAGTTCCTGCGTAAGCCACCGCTTCAGAAACGTGCGGGCTTGCTATGAGTCTCTGATTTGATGTCCAGAAGGGCATGCACATGGTCCGGACACGCGGCGCACGCGACCAGCTCCCACCCGCCCCGCACACAAATCTGCGAGATTATCGACTCGATAAAAACCTGTTGCTCGCGCGTGAACCGAACCTCCGGCGCGAACATCACCGCCCGCTCCTCAGCATTCCTGAGCGAGTGGGTTCAAGGAACGAAGTTTCGTAAACATTATGATCTCGATCGACCGCCGGGCGCTCGTCACCGTGGAGACGCGATCCGTAGGTGCCGAGGTGATGTGCCAAGTAGTGAAAGACATGAGAGTAAGAGAGAAAGAGAGGAGAGTACGAAAATAGGAAATGGAAAAATAAGAATAACAAGACCGAGGCGGCACGCCTCGTCTCACACTTCATAGCGACACTTCACTTTGAACATCAAACCTCGATCGTGTCGATCCGTGCTGGAACCACAATCTCCGCCTCCGTTTGCCTCGTCACATCCTCCACGCTCACCCCCGGCGCCAGCTCCGTCAGCACGAACCGCCGCTTCACCGGGTCCATCTCCAGAACGCACAGCTCCGTAATAACCAGGTCCACGCACCGCCTCCCCGTCAGCGGCAGCGAGCACTGCTTCACCAGCTTGGCCGTCCCCTTGGCGGTGTGCTCCATCGTCACCACCACCCGCTTCACGCCCGCCACCAGGTCCATCGCCCCGCCCATCCCCTTGACCATCTTCCCCGGCACCATCCAGTTCGCCAGATCTCCCTCCTGCGACACCTGCATTGCGCCCAGAATACACAGGTCTACGTGCCCGCCGCGGATCATCGCGAAACTATCCGCCGAGCTGAAAAACGACGCCCCAGGCCGGGCCGTGATCGTCTGCTTCCCCGCGTTGATCAGGTCCGCGTCAACCTCCTTCTCGCTGGGGAACGCCCCCATCCCCAGCAGCCCGTTTTCCGACTGTAACCAAACATCCATCCTCGCTGGCACATGGTTCGCCACCAGCGTCGGCATCCCGATCCCAAGGTTCACGATGAACCCGTCTCGAAGTTCCTTGGCGGCACGCTGGGTGATCTGGTCGCGAGTCAGGGGCATGGATTGGCTCCGATCGAAAGAAGTGGCACCGAAAGACTTCGAACCGTGAAACGCGGCGAGAGTTCCGCGGTAAAACAGCAGGAGGGTACCACACATGAAACGCGAACTGTTGATCGTGACGACCAACAAGCACGTCTGCGCTCTGGATCCCGCCGACGGCCGGGAAGTCTGGCGCACCAAACTCCCTAAAGTCAGAGCAGGCGTCATCGCCGTCCTCCTCCGTGGCGACGACATCTTCGTCGGTGCCTACGGCCGAGTCCTATGCCTCGACCGCGCCAACGGCCAAATCCTCTGGCAGAACGAACTCCCCGGCACCGGTTTCCACCACGTCATCCTCGCCATGGAGTCGGCCGCCCCAGACCACTCCACCGCCGCCCTTGTCGCGGCCGTCGAACAAATCCAGCAGGCCCAAGCCGCCGCCAGCAGATCCGGCGCCTCGACCTCCTAAAAGCCTGTTTCAGAACTCTTCTCAGTTCTCGTGAGATGAGTTTTCAACCCGTCTCTACGCCATCTACTTCTTGGTTCTGAAATAGGATCAGCCTCTGGCTCAACGAGGCTCCCGGGCACCAGCCCGCAGAGCGAAAAGTCCTTCCGTCCCCCGGCGTGACTTCCGCCCCACTCCCCCCCCTATAC
>CAZIMT010000219.1:0-4125 GCA_964540295.1 uncultured Phycisphaeraceae bacterium | reverse complement strand
GGAGTACGCCGAGGAGTGGCGCACGGCGCAGGTCCACCGCACCGGCACCCAGGTGCGCGTCGACGGCCACTTCCGGTTGCACGTCTACCCGATGCTCGGTGATCGCCAGCTACGCCACGTGCGACCGACGGAGATCCAGGCGTGGGTTCGCGGGCTGCAAGACGACCTGTCGCCGCGCACCGTCGACAACGTGTACCGCTACCTCAAGGCGGTGTTCACGGCGGCCGTCGCCGACGGGCTCATCCGGTCGAACCCGTGCGTAGGCGTGAAGCTGCCGAAGGCCCCACCTCGCAAGGTCGTGCCGCTCGACGTCGTACAGGTACGCGCGCTGGCCGACGCCGCACCTGATCGATACCGGGCGGTGATCATCACCGGCGCGCCAACCCGCTCTGGTCCTAACTTTGATTCGTCCACGCGACGGACCAGCCGGTACAGGTTCACCAGCGAGTCCCACGCGATCATCGCCGCCAGCACCTGCTGGAGCACCCGGCCATTCACCCGGTTCGAGATCAGCACCCCCGCCACGATCGATACCGCCATCGTCGGCAGCAGCCACCGCAAGAGGTCGGGCCGATACACCCCTGCCTTCCAATGCCGCCACGTCGCCGGGATTGCGACCAGCACATTCACGATCATGGCCGCCGCCGCGTACACGTGCTGCTCGGGCCGATCTGGCTCGGTGAAGTGAAAAACCAGCGCCAAAGCTGGCAGGATCACCATCGAACCGCCGACCCCGGCCAGCCCGCCCACGAACCCGGCCAGCACGCCGATCCCCGCCACGATCAAAGATTGGTTGACAGAGGCAATCAAACCTAGTAAAATCCAAACAAAGAGATGAAAAGGCTTTTTTCGACGACCATGAATTCTCTTGACCATAGCCTGGAAACGTTCGTCTCGGCTCAACACCCGCCTATCTCCCGAACGACCATCCCAGAATCTGTCGGAAAACTCAGAATAGACCTCATATGCGGCCAAAATCAGGCCGAGTTTACCCAAGTTCTCTTCAGTTTCGCGCAAAGATCTGAAGAGGGTGTAGACTTTGATCGGGTTCGGCCACGTTCTTGATCGCGGCAAAAAAACCGACGGCTCCCTTGGTGGGACTTGGAAGCCGAAGGAAAGACCAGACGGGCCACGCGGCCTCAAGGTCGGCCGAGAGCAAGGCGCGGCTTGGTGGGAGAAATGTTGTGGTTAAAGATTCGACTCTCGCGGTGGTATCGCTTCGTCAACGCATCGCTCGCCTGACGCTCCACAGTGTCGCTGGCTTGGTCGCGGTGGCGGCCGTCGGCTACTCGGCGGTGCTCGCCAAGGAATCTAGAGCACTCCCGGCCCTAGCCTCGATCGAGCAGGTCAGCCCGGACGCCATCAGCGCCGATCAGCCTGCGGTTGCGCTCGTCTCCGGACCACGCGCCGCGGTCAACTCGGTTCACCCGAGCCCGTTCGCGCTCACGTCGCCGATCCCGCGAGTTGTCGGGCCTGTCGTTGGGCCAGTTGTTAAGCCTGTCGAGCTGGCCGCCGAACTGGCCAAGGTCGTTCAAGAAGTTGAGCCCGCTGGCTCGGTGGTCATCAAGAACCGTTTCGCCCAGGACTCCTCTGCCCGCTGGTTCGACGGCCGACCCATCAAGCCTGTCCGCACGATGTGGATGACCGTCACCGGCTATTCCGCCGACGCTCGCTCCTGCGGCGACTCGGCCGACGGCCTGACCGCCACGCTCCACTCGGTCTACACCAACGGTTCACGCCTCGTCGCCGCCGATCCCACCGTGCTGAATTACGGCTCCATGCTCACCGTCCCGGGTTACGACTCGGGCTTGGTCGTCCCTGTGCTCGACTGCGGCGGCGCGATCAAGGGCCGACGCCTCGACCTGCTCTTCCCCACCCACGAGCAAGCCCTCAACTGGGGCGTGAAGAAGCTGCTCGTCACCGTCTGGGGCTATGCCGACGGCTTGCCAGTCGAAAACCCGCGGAAGATGCGGTAAGGCGAACTCTCAGGCTCTGCGCGGGCTCCCTGCCTTGCTCGACTTCTATGGATGCTTTCACAAACTTCACGTGTGAGCGACCTCACACCTGACCGACCCAAGAAAAAGCCCTCGTCTGACGACGAGGGCTTTTCACATTCTTCGGGTCTTCGGGCACTCGCCCGTTCTACTTCTTCTCCTCCGGCTTCACTTCCGCGGGCTTGGCGTCCGGTGTCGCGGCCGGGGCCGCAACAGGCGCCGGGGTCGTCGCGTCGAGCTTGAGTTCCGCCATCACCATCGGCGTGATGTCGTCGCCCTCGCCGAACATGATCAAAGGCCGCGACATCACTTCCTGCCCGGCGGCGTTAAAATCCTTGCTCTCGAAGACCACCGGCCCGGTTTTGGTCACGGCGACGTACGAGAAGTTCTGCTTCTTGCCGACGACGTTGGCCGTCTCGATCACCAGCCGGTACGCCTCGCTGAACTGCGACGAGAGCAGCTGATTGAACTCTTCCTGGGCCTTGGTCTGCGACTCGCGGTAGGTCTGGGCCTTGGCCTGGAACTCCTGGATCATCGGCGCGGCCTCGGGGCTGTTCTGGCCCGCCGCCTCGATCTTGGCGCGAAGGTCCGCGAGTTCCTTGTTCGTTTCCTCAAGGGTCGCGTTGCGTTCCTTGGCCATCGCATCACGGGCGGGGGCGTAACGGTCGCTCTCGAGCAGCTTCTTGGTCACCGCGAAAACATCGACGGCCGCGATCCGCCCGTTGGGCGCCACGAACCCGCCAGTCGCTCGCGCGACCGACTGGGTCGAGCCCAGATAAAAACCAAGCCCGACCGCCAGGGACGCCAGAATTCCGCCGTAGGCCAGGACTCGCTCTGCCTTGTGCATGATCGCTCCAATCGAAAAACAGTTGGAAAGTCAAAAACAGTTGGAAAGTCAGGGATAATTCAGTGTGTTCGTCGCGTGCCCGGCTCGTGCCGAGCGGCAAGTGTAGCCGTCGGCCTGGCACGAGAGACTTTCGCGTACTCGCGCTCACCGACGTTTCACGGTCCTGGCATCCGCCGTACGCCGACCGGGTATATTTCGTTCATGCGCGACCCCCGGATCGAAAAACTCGCCAACGTGCTCGTCCACTATTCCACCCGCATCAAGCCCGGCGACCTTGTCGCGATCAGCGCCGAGCCGATCGCCATGCCGCTGATCGAGGCCTGCACCGAGGCCGCCGTCAAGGCCGGGGCGCACGTCTGCTGGATCCCCAAGTCTGAAGCCATGGCCGAGATCATGCTCACGCACGGCAACGCTGCCCAGCTCGCCTACGTCTCCCCGCTCATGATGCACCAGATCGAGACCATTGACGTCAGCCTCAACTTCTGGGCCCAGCTCAACACCAAGTTTCTGGGCCGAATGGACCCCACGCGCGTCGCCGCCCAGCAGGCTGCTCGCAAACCTTTCATGAAAACCTTCATGAACCGCGCTGCCAAGGGCATGGCTGGCGAGCCCGGCGGGCTTCGCTGGTGCGGGACCCAGTTCCCCACCATGGCCTCGGCTCAGGACGCCGAGATGAGCCTCGATCAGTACGAGAACTTCGTCTTCCGCGCCGGGCTGCTCCACCTTGCCGACCCTCTCGCCGCCTGGAAATCTGTTCACGAACGACAAGAACGAGTCCGCGAGTACCTGCAAGGCAAGCAACAACTCCGCTTCCGCGCCCCCGCCTGCGACGGCCACGACGGAACGGATCTCGTCGTCGATGTGTCCAATTCCGTCTGGATCAACTGCGCAGGCCATGAGAACTTCCCCGACGGCGAGGTCTTCGCCGGGCCCGGGGCCGTCGATGGTCACGTGAACTACACCTTCCCCGCCGTGTATAACGGGCGCGAGGTCGAGGGCGTGCGTCTGAAGTTCAAGGGCGGGCGTGTGGTTGATGCGTCGGCTAAGAAGAACGAGGATTTCTTGGTCAAGATGCTCGACCAAGACGCGGGCGCGCGCACCATGGGCGAGATCGCCATCGGCACCAACTACTCGATCACGGATTTTTCAAAGAACACGCTGTTTGACGAAAAGATCGGAGGGACGTTTCACGCGGCCGTCGGCGCGGGCTACCCCGAGAGCGGCAGCACGAACGAGTCGGGGCTGCACTGGGACATGGTCTGCGATCTTCGCCCGTCACCGGGT
>CAZIMT010000218.1:0-4131 GCA_964540295.1 uncultured Phycisphaeraceae bacterium | reverse complement strand
AAAGCACTTTCCGACGAAAGCCGCGTGCGCACTCTTCTGTGCCTCCGTGGCGGCGAACGCTGCGTTTGCCAGATCGTTGAACTGCTCGGGCTCGCACCCTCGACCGTCTCCAAGCACCTTTTCCTTCTTCGCCACGCTGGCTTGATCGAGGCTCGCAAGGCCGGGAAGTGGATGCACTACCGTTTGGCTGGCGCTTCCGCCGCCCCAGAAATCCGCCGGGCCATTGACTGGACCATCGAGTCGACCCGGGGCCGCCCGCGCATCGCCGAGGACGACGCCCGCCTGCTCGAGATCCTGAACATAAACCCGGAGGCGCTCTGCCTGAAGCAGCGAGCTTGTTCATTGATCGACGATCCAAAGGCCGCCGCGCAACCGACCTCGGGGCTTCGCTGGTCTGACGTCTCAGCCAACGAATTCCAACGGATACCAATCAAAGAGGGGATCGCTCGATGAATTCTTCATCTAATCAGAACGATGCCGTCCGCGACCAAGAGCGCAATCAAGTTCGCAATCAGGTCCGCGAGGGCTACGCGGCGATCGCCACCAAGGGCGGCTGGCGAGCCGACGAAACTTTCGCAACGGCGAACAATTCCAAGCCGTCTTCCTGCGGCGGTGGGGGCTGCTGCGGGCCCGTGACCTTTGATCCCACCGAACTGGCCCGCGCCATCGGTTACTCCATGAGCGAGCTCGCGTCCGCACCGACCGAGTCGAACATGGGCCTTTCCTGTGGCAACCCGACGGCCATCGCGTCGCTGCGTCCCGGCGAGGTCGTTCTCGACCTCGGTTCGGGAGGCGGGTTCGATGCGTTCATCGCTGGCCCGAAGGTCGGGCCCGCGGGCCGCGTGATCGGGGTTGACATGACCTCTGAGATGATCAGCAAGGCTCGCAAGAACATCGACGGGTACCGGCTCCAGACCGGTTACGACAATGTCGAGTTCCGCCTCGGTGAGATCGAGCACCTGCCCGTGGCCGACGGCTCGGTGGACGTCGTTATCTCGAACTGCGTGCTGAATCTGTCGCCCGACAAGCTCGCGGTGTGGCGCGAGATCGCGCGCGTGCTCAAGCCCGACGGCCGGGTCGCGGTCTCGGACCTCGCACTGACCAAGCCTCTGCCAGCAGAGGTTCTTAAGCTCGTCGAGGCGCTCGTCGGCTGCGTCTCGGGGGCGGTGCTGATCGAAGAAACGCGCGGCATGGCCGAGGCGGCCGGGCTCACGAACATCGCGTTGAAATCCAAGCCCGAGTACATCCACGCGATGACCAACTGGGAGGACCCGCTCTACCGCGCGATCGCCGAAGCGCTGCCCGAGGGCAGCAACGTGAGCGAGTACGTCACCAGCCTCGACCTCACCGCGAACAAGCCCGGACCACGCAACGTCGTAACCTGGAACCGCACCGGTACGCCCGCCAATGAATCGTGCAGCGGCCCGACCTGCTGCGGCGAGAGCGCCACAGCGTAACTTGAATGCCGAATGTCCGGATCGGCGACAGTCCTACACCCGGTCAGAACTGCGGATCTCGCGCACAATGCGGAGGGCCTTTGACCCTCGGAACTGCCCGATGTTGGCGAGATATTTCTTCTGACCCTCGACGCACAGCACCACAGGCGTCGTCGCCATCTTGTCGGTCATAATCACGTCGCCCGGCGACATCTGAATCAGGTCGCTCAGCGTGATCGTGGTCTCCGCCAGCAGCCCTGTCACTTCGATGGGTGCCATCGAGAGAGAACGCCCCAGCTCGCTCTCGGTGCTCTGCGAACGCTGGGTCTTGGCCGACGCGAACCAGCTCTGGGCCGAGAGCTCGGCCATCACCGGCTCGATGACGTTGTACGGGATGCACAGGTTCATCGTGCCAGCCCGGTTGGACATTTTCAGCTCGAACCCGACCACCACCACGACCTCGTTGGGAGGGACGATCTGCACGAGCTGCGGGTTGCTCTCGCTGGCCGAGATGACGAACTTGAGCTGGCGAACGCTATTCCAAGCCTCGCTCAGGGCGGCGAGCCCGCGGGTGGTCACGTTGCCGATCAGCCGGGTTTCGATCAGCGTCATGGGCCGCTGCGGGATGAACAGGTCCTGCGAGTTGCCGCCCAGCAGCCGGTCGATGATCGGGTAGATGATCAGCGGGCTGATCTCAAGGCAGAGCTGGCCCTCAAGCCCGGCCGTTTGGAGCAGGTTGAACGAGGTCGGGTTGGGCAGCCCGGAAATGAACTCTGAGTATGTCATCTGCTCGCAGGTCGCCACCTTGACCTCGACGATCGTGCGCAAGAACCCCGACAACGACGCGCCAAAGTTCCGGGCAAACTGCTCGTGAAGCGTCTGCAAGGCCCGCATCTGGTCCTTGGAAACACGCTCGGGGCGCTTGAAGTCGTACTCTTTGATCTCGAGATTTGTCTTGTCGGCTCGATCCCGGCTGAAGATCTCTGCCTCGCGCTTCTCCTCGGGGATCGCGCCGGTATCGACGCCCGCCAACAGCGCGTCAACTTCACTTTGGTCAAGCACGTCGGCCATGGATCGAGGTCTCTCCGCACGCCCGCGACCACCGCGCGAGAGCGAGGCCGGGGGCTTGGCAAGTATCGGACCCGGCGGGCCGTCATCTTGAAGCTGGTTTGTAACGACACTTCAACGTCCGACATCAATAGGATGCATGATGCACAGCACGAGTTACCGGGCTCTTCAAGGGTTAGTTTCGATCGGCGGCGAGGGTTTGTCCGTGGGGCCTTTTTCTGAGGCTTCGCGTTCTGTCAGGCCGCCGCGGATTACGTGTGCGGGCTCGCGCGTTCTTACGCTCCTCGTTGGGATTCTCACGCTTTTGGCCTGGGTGTCGCCAGCGCGCGCCCAGCCGAGGACCGTCACGGTCAGCGTTGTCGCGTCGAAATCCGTGGTCACTCCCGGCGACCAGTTCGCGGTGGCGGTCATCTTCGATCACGCCGCTGGATGGCACGTTCACACCAACGCGCCGGTGGTTCCCAGGGGGTGGGATTTCACGCCCATCCCCACCGTGATCACGTTCACAACGCCCGGCAACCTGAAATCTGGCGCGATCCAGTGGCCCGCGGTCTACGAGATTCTTGCGGATCTCGCGGGGACGGGAAGGCCCTCGAAATATGGCGTTTTCGCGGACAAGGCGATCGCCTATGTGCCGTTCGTCGTGGATGCTGCCGCGACTCTGGGCAAACGAACGCTCTCGTTCGATGTTTCGTACCAGGCGTGCAACGACCGCACGTGCAACCTGCTTCAGGAAGAGAAGTTCGTCATTGAGGTCGAGATCACCGCTCCGGGCACACTCGCGCCAGCTGCGGCCGCCCAGCCCGCCGACCCTTCGATCTTCGCGAATCTCGACATGACCGCGTTCGCCGCGGTCCGTGCCGGATCAGGCACCGCGAACGCCTCCGGCCCGGCCGTCGCCACCGCGGCCCCGGTGAAGTTTCAGGTCTTCAACTGGAGCTTCACCATCGATCCGTCGGGCCCCGTCGGCCTGATCGTGATGGTGCTTCTGGCCATGCTTGGCGGGTTCGTGCTCAACCTCACCCCGTGCGTGCTGCCGGTGATTCCCATCAAGATTATGGGCCTGAGCGCCGTGGCCGGGAACCCGCGGCGGATGCTGACGCTGGGGCTGATTATGTGCGCCGGGACGGTTGCGTTCTGGCTGGCGATCGGCGTGGCGATCGCTTCGGTCGCGTCGTTCAAGGCCATTAATCAGCTCTTCCAGACGCCCTTCTTCGCGTTGGCGATCGGTGTATTCATACTGGTGATGGCCGTGGGCATGATCGGCTGGTTCACGATCAGTCTGCCGCAGGCGGTGTACGCGGTCGATCCCAAGCGCGAATCGCCAGCCGGTTCGTTCATGTTCGGCGTCCTGACGGCCGTGCTTTCGACGCCCTGCACCGCGCCGTTCATGGCCAGCGCCTCGGCCTGGGCCGCGACGCAACGCCCGTCGATCACGATGTTCGTTTTCGCCGCGATCGGCGTGGGCATGGCGCTCCCTTATGCGGTCCTGTCCGCCTTCCCCAAGCTGGTGGACAAGATCCCTCGCACCGGCCCGGCCAGCGAGCTGGTCAAACAGGTCATGGGTCTGCTGATGCTCGCGGTTGCGGTGTTTTTCCTGGGCACCGGGCTCGACCCGCTGATCCGG
>CAZIMT010000217.1:0-4146 GCA_964540295.1 uncultured Phycisphaeraceae bacterium | reverse complement strand
GTTGGGCGCGGCGAAGCGCGCGACCTGGTAGAACGGGAAGTTCCACGGCTCCACGCCCAGCACGACGCCGATGGGGCTGTGCCGGATCATCGCCTCGCCCCGCTCGGTCTTCACCGGCTTGTCGGCCAGGAACCGCTCGCCGTTGTCGGCGTAGTAGTCGAAGATCGCGGCGCTCAGCTCGATCTCGCCGACGCTTTCGGCGATGAGCTTGCCCATCTCGGTGGTGATCGTCTTGGAGAGTTCATCCTTCCTCTCGCGCACGATCGCCGCAACCTTGTGCAGCAGCGCGGAACGCTCCTTGTAACTCGTCCGGCGCCAGCGAGAGAACTCTGCGGAGGCCGTCTCGAGCGACTTCTCGATCTTCTCCGGCGTGTCGTCGCTAAAGCTCTTGACGGTCTTGTTGGTGAAGGGGTTGACGGTTGCGATGGCCATGTGCGTGTATCCTCTCATCGAAATACAAAGTTTGGTTCTGCGTACTGCAAGGCAACTGGGAACCTGCAACGATGCGCCGCTTGAGTGCGAGTTACTCACATGTCTGGCATACCAGGCATCGCGCCGGGCCGCAGAGGTTGAGCCTCTGGCGTGGGATTGGGCTCGATAATGCTGGTGAGCTTCTGCCGCTGCTCGCCAGTGAGCACGCTCGCGGCCCTGCCGACTTCTCGGATAAACGCGACCCGCTGTTCGGCCTGGAGTTGTCTGATCTCCTTGGCCCGGAACTCGACCTTCCCGGCGTCGAGAGCCTCTGAGCACGTCAACTCCATCAGGTCCTGCTCGGCCTGCTCGATCTTGCGCTCCAGCGTGGCTTGGTTGAACAGCGACTGTACCTTGATCGCGCCGAGTTGCTTCGGCTGCTCGACGGTCGGCGTGATGTGCGTGGCGTGGTCGAGGAAGAAGCTCGTGGCTCCGATGTGGTAGATGTGTGAAGCGCCGGGGAAGCCCGCCAGGCCGCAGGCCGCCACGCCAGTCTTCATGCCCACGCTGATGCGGGACATTCCTTTAGCCTGCACCTTGTCCAGCATGGGCATGTTCGTCATGCCACCGGGTTGTGTCGGCATCGCGGCGCCGCCCATGCCCATCATGTCCATGTCGTCGTCCATAATCGGCATCGGAGCGGGTGCAGCGCCCTTGAACGGCATCGGTGATGCAGCACCAGCGCCCATGCCCATCATCTGGTCCATCTTCCTCATCATGTGCTGCATCGTCGCCATCATGCCTTGATCGTCTTTCATGCCGCCGCCGGACCCGGCTGTATCCGGTCCGCTCGCGCCGCCCATCCCTGCCATTCCGCCCGGCTGGTCTTTGCTCATCTTGCCCTGCATCTCGGCACCCATCGGCTTGCTCTTCATCCCCATGCCGCTGGGCGCCCCCGCCGCCTGCGCCTGCGTCGGCTGAGCGGCGAGACGCTGCGCCAGCACGCCCTGAAGTTGCGCGACCTGGGCACGAAGATTTGCGATCTGGTAGACCAGATCGGTGTACTCATCGCTGTGCTGAGCGTCCGTTCCGGCTAGCGGGATAGAAGGCATGGCGTTCGTAACCCCCCCACCCCTCTCAGCCCCCATGGTTCCCTGTTGCACATGCCGCGTGTGCGTCGCGGGATCTACCCCGGGCGGAGCTTGTAAACCGGGCTGACCGCTCCGGGCGAAGACTGCCGTGCTAGCGGCGACCGCGAGTGCGGTGCCCGCGGCGAGCAGAAGAGAATGCTTGCGGATGAGCGTGGTGTTCATTTGAGGTTCGTTGGCTCGTTTTGGATGAGCCAGCTGGGCATGGTGAGAGTGTTCTCAAATCGACGCGAGCAAGAGCGTCTTATTCACTGGGGCGCGCCTTGTTCGGGAGCTGAGATGAGGAACCGTCGGCGATCGACGCCAGGTACCCAATACGTTCGACTGCGTTGAGCAAATGCTGAGGCGGGCAGTCCTTGTCATGTTCGACCGTTGCGGTTGCCTTGAAAAGGTTGACTTCCACTTGCCGCACTCCCTTGACTCGCCGCAGCGCCTTCTCGATGCGATCGCAACAGGCGTTGCAGTGACATCCATGCACCAAACAGAGCGTTTTCACGCCTTGCTCCGCTCCTTGCAATTCGGTCCGCGGTCCGACAACTGTCCTGATCAACTCTCGCGCGCGCGACAGGTCGCCGACACCCGGAACTTTCCCGGACTGGCGAAGCAGAGCTGATTCAGATGCCGGACGCCCAACGCGTCGGCCCAACGCGGCCTGTACCATCCGAGGATGGCGAAGAAACGCCAACCAACGCTCAACCAGGCCCACTTATCTGGGGAGCGTTCGTTCGCACACGCGAAACCTGGCGGGCGCGTCCCGGATGGCGGCGAGTCGGCGCGAAACGCCGAACTTACGGCGTTGATGGCTTCCACCCTGGACCCGATGGTGACTATCGACTCCTTCGGCAAGATTCTCTCGGCGA
Source organism: uncultured Phycisphaeraceae bacterium (assembly GCA_964540295.1). Taxonomy (GTDB): domain Bacteria; phylum Planctomycetota; class Phycisphaerae; order Phycisphaerales; family UBA1924; genus CAZCPB01. The sequence continues at coordinate 1,727 of CAZIMT010000217.1, read as the reverse complement.
GCAACTCGGTGGAGCGGGTCTTCGGCTGGAAGCCGAGCGAGGTGATCGGCCGTAATGTGAAGATGCTCATGCCCGAGCCGCACCGCACGCAGCACGACGTCCATCTGGCGAACTATCGAGAGACGCGTAGGACCAACATCCTCGGCCACACCCGCGAGTTCGAGGCGGTGCGTAAAGACGGAACCCGGTTCTCAATCGAACTATCGGTGGCCCGCGCCGACGTGCCGGGGCAAGAACTCCCCCTCTTTGTCGGCGTCATCCGCGACATCTCCGAACGCAAAGCCGTAGAGCGAGAACTCGAACAACATCGCCATCACCTGGAGCATCTGGTGCGGGAGCGCACCCGGGAGCTCGATCAAAGCCACGAGCAGCTTCGGATCGCCGACCGGCTTGCGGCCATCGGCTCCTTGGCCGCGGGACTCGGGCACGACATGAACAACGTGCTCCTGCCTGTCCACACCCATTTGAACGTGCTCGACTCACTCGACCTTCCAAGGCGGGCGAGCGAGCCCTTAGCGTCAATCCGTAAGTCTTGCACATACTTGCATCAACTCACCGATGCCCTGCACATGCTCGCGCTGAACCCCGACGAGGAAGAAGCCGCCGACGCGAGCACGGACTTGTTTGAGTGGTGGAACACGGTCGGCACGCTGTTGTCCAAGGCCGTCCCCAAGGGTGTGCGTTTCAAAGCCAGCGTTGTTCGCGGCCAGCCGCGTGTGGCGGTTGCGCCACATCGATTGACACAGGCCGTTCTCAACCTCGTCGTCAACGCGGGTGAGGCGATCCTGTCCATGCCCAAACGCGGCCGAAGGGGTATCGGCGGTGGAGAAGTACGATTCTGGGTTCACGCCGCGCCGGGCGTAAGCACGGTGCGTGTGGGCGTGACCGACAACGGGGCGGGCATGACGCCCGAGGTGCGGGTCCGCGCCTTCGACGCGTTCTATACAACTAAGAAACGAGCTTTGGGAACGGGCCTGGGTCTTTCGCTGGTGCGGAGCGTGGTTCTTTCCGCCGGTGGCGAAATCGACATCGACACCGAGCCTGGAAAGGGCACAGAGATTGTGTTGACGCTGCCCGTAGCGCAGAACCACGATGCCCCCTCGAGAAACGAAGCAAGCACCCGCCGAGCGACGGTCTCAATTCTCGACCGCGGTCCTTCCTCCATGGCGGCCCACATCCTCGACGCCGCTGGCTGGAATGTCTCACGATCAGAGGATCTCGTGCCGGGCGATGCTGCCCTGTGGGTGACGGACTCGCGCGAGCAGGCCCTTGCGGCCGCGACCGCGTTCCTCAACCACGGGTGTACACTGGGTCGAGCCGTCGTCGTGGTCGGCACGCCGTCATCTCGGAAAGACTGGGAGTCGCTCGGCGCGTTCGTCGCGGCGAACCCGCGAGACTTCGATGAGATGCGCAACACGATCGGCCGCGCGATTCGCGCCGCGACGGATTCGATCACCATCGCTGGGACCACTACGACGAATGCGAACCCGCCATCCGCGCCCATGAAGACTTCTCACGCCACATCCAAGGGCAGTCCAACGAAATCCATGCCAGCGCACCTTCGTGGAAAAAAAGGACCCGCCCGATGACGCCCACGGCTGTCGTCGGCCGACCCCACCGCCGAGGTCGAGCAGGGTCGGCGCGGATCAGGGCTTGCGGGTGCGGGCGCCGCCGCCGCACTCCATGAGCACCACGCACACGTTGTTGATCTGCACCGAGTAGTGGAT
>CAZIMT010000216.1:0-4157 GCA_964540295.1 uncultured Phycisphaeraceae bacterium | reverse complement strand
CGTCGGGCCATCATCGCCTTCGCAACTTCCACGAACTTGTCGAGTCGATACCGCCGGTTCCCCGCGTCCGTACACCACGCGAACGCCTCAACGCACCCCGACACCGCAGCCGTGGTCGCGCACATCGCGCCCGTATGAATCACGCACCCCGTCATCAACCTCGTACAAATCGCCGTCTTCACATGGTCGCCGATGATCGCGCCCAGAAACTGTTCACCCGTGCGTTCATTCGTCCCGCTCGGCAAGGCCTTGGCGATGACCTCGCCATACGTGTTGAGCAAGTTCGAGTTCGTCGTTCCCGCGCCAAGGTTGACCCACTCGCCCAGCCACGAATCGCCCAGGTGCCCGTCGTGCCCTTTGTTGCTATAGCCCTGAATGATCGTGCCGCTGATCTCGCCCGCCACCTTGCAGAACGGGCCGATGGCGGTGTTGGGCTTGAGGAGCGATCTATCGCCCGCCGTCGAGTTCGCTCCCAGATAAAACGGCCCGCACATGACCACGCCGGGCCGCACCACCGCGTTCTGATCGATCACGATCGGCCCGGCCTCGAGGTCGAAGGTGACGCCTGGATAAATCTTCGCGGTGGGGTGGATCGAGAGTCTGGAACTTCCAAAGCGCAAGCAACCGGGCGGTGGCTGCGTCGGTGACGAGGCGGGCTGAAAGGCCGCGTCGTTGCCGAGAAGTTCGAGATCAACGGCGATCGCGCGGTCGCGGAACGTGCGGACGTGCCAAGGGCGCGAAAGAAGCGCGAGCTTCGGAAAGTCCTTGGCGACCAGCGACGGCCTCTCTCCACGCTGCAGACTCGCAGCCAGCGCGGCCGATCCGACCGCAGCGATCACCGAGCCGGTCGAAGACTCGATAAGCATCTGCCCGTCGCACAGCGCCGTGATCTCCGGGATCGGAAGCACGCAGCGCGCGTTGATGAAGAGCAGCGAAGATGTAGCAGCCGAAACAGAGCCCGACGCGGCAGTCGCGTGAAGACTGGCGGCCAGATCACTCGGCGTGGTGACGTTGGTGCTGGCGTGCAGCTCTCGACAAAGCGGCAGGAGCTCCTCACGCGGAAGCAACGCGACCAGCTTCAGTGCCAGCGACCGACCAAGTCGTTCGATAGTCGTAAGCGCCCCCGTGCGGATGTCAAACGCGGGTCGCAGATCGGCCAGCGGCGAGAGAGCGTTCAGGCCGCCCGCGCCGGGGAGCGGGGCGAGGTCCTCGAAGATCACCGCGAGCGTTGCGTCGGCGTGTGTCATGGCAGCAATGTAGCCGTTTTCGCGCGAATCGGCGGATATCCATCAAAGGATTGTCCGCGCGACGGCTACTTTTCTCTTGACGAGCTTCTTCGTGTTGCTCCCGCAGCTTTTCCGGTGGTCACCACACCGAGAACAGGAACTCTCGATGCGTGCGATTATCTTCGACTTTGATGGCGTGATCGTGAACTCCGAGCCCCTCCACGAGGCGGCCTTACGCGTCGCCGTGGGAGAGCTGGGGATGTCGTTGCCGCACGAGCGATACATGCAGGAGTACATCGGATACGACGACCGCGACTGCTTTCGCGCGATCGCGCGCGATCACGGACGCACGCTCAGCGCCGACGAGCTGCAATCGCTCGCCGCCGCCAAACGGCACGCGATCGAGGGCGTGATCCGAGACGGACGCGCCCTCGCCTGGCCCGGCGCAGTGGAACTGATCCGTGCGGCCCAGGTTCACGGGCCCACGGCGGTCTGCTCGGGTGCCCGGGCGCACGAGATCGAGCCCATACTTCACTTGCTTAACGTGCGCGCGTGCTTCTCCACCGTCGTCTCCGCCGACGACGTGGAGCGCAGCAAGCCCGACCCTGCCTGCTACGTTCTCACGGCCTCGCGGCTTGGCGTTCACCCGCGCGACTGCGTAGCGATCGAGGACACGCCCACGGGCGCAAGCGCGGCCCGGGCGGCGGGGATGAAGGTCGCGACCGTCTGCCAGACCATGCCCGCGGCGGCGCTGCTCGAAGTGTCGCACCGAGTGTTCCCGTCGATGCGTGAGATCACCGTCGCGGCCCTCGCCGAGCTGTGAACAATCGCGCAAACTCAATCCGCCTCACGACCGCCGCGGGTTCCTGCGTGCCAGCCCGATGTTCAAGCCCAGCAGCGGCGCCAGCGGCAGCAACACGAACGAGAGCACCAGCCCCGAGACGCTGCACGTGAGCGCCGAGGCCAGTCGCGTGAGCAGCTCGTGCGTCGGGTGCCAGTCGATCGGATCGCCAATGACCGACCGAGTGGTGAACATCGTGACCACCACAATCTGCGCCACCGCCGCCGCCAGCACAGAAAGGAACGCAACGGTCAGAGGGTTTCGACGAATCATCATCGAGCGCAGCGTCAGGACAAGCTGGCTGGCGAGCAAATACCCCAGCGCATACGGGCCAATGATCGTGGCGCTGGGCCCGCCGTCGCGCAGCTCGATGGGGAACGTCAGGTCGGTGACCAGCCCAAGAATCAGCGCCGCGATACGCAGCACGTTGGGCGGGGCGGAGATCGACACGAACACCAAGAACGGCACGACAAAGCTCGGCGCAATGGGCGTCGGCCCCAGACGCAGCGCATCCCGAAAGCCCAGCTCCAGCCCGAAGAGAATCCAACTGATGAGGGCGAACAGCGGCCAGTTCATGGCTTACCCTCGCCGCCGGGCTTGCCAGCGCGAGAGTTCTCCTCGCGAAGTTCTGCGGCCTCCTCGGCGATCCGAAGCACAACCTCGCTCACGCGATCTAGCGCCAGCAATGGCCTGACCGTAATGATCTTCCGCAGCGGCATGTCCGGGTTGGGATCGACGCGCTCAATCTTGCCGATGATCAGCAGCTGCGCATGACGCGGCCAGCGGTCGGCATCGTCGTCCAGCCGAACCGTCTGCCCCACCGCCGGCTCGGGGGCCGCCGCGTCCAGCGCCGCAGTGTCGGGCGTCGTGGCATCTCCAACCGAGGACCGCTCGGGCCGGAACACCGGCCCACGCAGCGTGCCGTTGCCGACGGGTTCGAGCTGGCACAGCAAACGCGTCTCCGGGTTCTCCATCATCACCCGACCGCGGATCGCACCAGCAGATCTCGACGTGATCGGCTGAACCAGACACTGCCGCGAGCTCGTGGATTTCACGCGGCCCAAAAGCTGAAGCCCCGACGCGACAGCCACGGTGTTCAGATCCACGCCGTGCTGCTCGCCAGCACGAACGCGCAGCAGGCCGCTGGAAAGATCGCTCGACGCACTGATGACCGGCGCAGTAACCTGCCGCACCGGCACGTCGAGGTTCAGGCTCTTGAGCCGGTAGAGCTCTTCCATGATCGCCTGCAGCTTGATGTTCTCCTGCTGCTGGCGCAGGAACTGGGTCCGCCAGTTCTCGATCTCTTCCTTGAGGGCATTGACGACCGGCGCGTCGAGAGTCGCGGTTTTCCCAGGCGCAAGCCAGCGCGACAACGCGGTGAACGGCTGGCTGATCGGCGCGATCAGCGTCGAGGTCAACGTCCCGAACCACCCGATCCACCCAATGAAACGCACCGGCGTCAGCCCCAGCACGAGCAGCAGGACAACAGCGATCGGGAGCGCCTTTCGACCGAGCGTGAACTTGGTGGGTGAGCGGGCCATGAGAGAGGAGCGAAAAGCGAAAACGGGCAATGCAAACTCGGGATCGCGGCCTTCGGTCTGGCGGCGTCGTTCCCGCCGCCCCGGGCTCACCCGTCCATGTCGTTCTCGAGTGTCGACTTCCATTCCTCGATGTGCTCGAGGTAAATGCACGTCCCGCGAGCCACGCACGTCAGCGGGTCCTCGGCCAGAGTCGTCTCCAGACCCGTCGCCTTATGGACCACGTTCGTAAACCCACGCAACAGCGAACCCCCGCCAGCCATCATGATGCCGTTGTCCACCAAGTCCGCCGAAAGCTCAGGCTCGGCCCGCTCCAGCGTGCGCGTGATCGCCTCAATGATCGCCGTCACCGGCTCTTGCAACGCCTCGCGGATCTCTTCGCTTGTCACCGGCGTCTTCCGCGGCAGCCCGCTGATCATGTCACGCCCGCGCACGTCCATCGTCGTCTCAGGACCGATCGGGAACGCCGAGCCGATCTCAATCTTGATCCGCTCGGCCGTCTGCTCGCCGATCATCATGTTGTACGTGCGCTTCATGTGGTTGATGATCGCC
>CAZIMT010000215.1:0-4178 GCA_964540295.1 uncultured Phycisphaeraceae bacterium | reverse complement strand
CCGCAAGCCCTAGCACGGCACGATTGAGCATGTCGTGCGCATCAACCTCCGCCACCGACGCTTGGTGCTCGCGGTGCAGCCGGTCCTTGACCGAAAGCACCACTCGCCGCTTGTCCTTGAGTGACTCGGCCTCGTGAATCAGGAGCTCGAACTGAAGAATGCCAACAACCATCGTTCACAAATCTGCCCAAAGCAAACCGCCTCGAAAGCCGCTCAAAGCGTCCGCTTTACTTCGACCTGCTTGTAGCACTCCAGCACGTCGCCTTCCTTGATGTCGTCGTACCCGTCGATCTTCATGCCGCACTCCATGCCAGCCCGGACGTCCTTCGCATCGTCCTTGACCCGCTTGAGCTGGGCTAGCTTGCGGTTGTTCTCGATGACCACGCCGTTGCGCGTGACGCGGATAAGCGCGTCGCGCTGCACCGTGCCGTCGGTGACATAGCAGCCCGCGATCGAGCCGACCTTGCTGACCTTGAACACCTTGCGAACCTCGGCGTGCCCCAGCACTTCCTGACGTAGCTCCGGCGTGAGCAACCCTTCCGCCGCCTTCTTCAGGTCGTCGGTGATGTTGTAGATCACGTCGTACGTGCGGATCTCGACGCCCTTGTTCTCCGCCAGCGACCGGGCCTTGCCCGAAGGGATGACGTTGAACCCGACGATGATCGCCTTCGAAGCGTCGGCCAGGAGGACGTCGCTCTCGGTGATCCCGCCGATTGCCGTGTGCAGCACGCGCACCTTGACCTCGACGGTGGCGATCTTCTCGCACTCGCTTTTGAGCACGTCCAGCGTGCCCTGCTCGGCCGCCTTGAGAACGATCAGGATCTCCTTCAGATCCTTGTCCGACATCTGCGTGAAAAGGTTGTCCAGCGTGACCTTGGGCGTCGCAAGCTGGGCCTCGCGCTCGCGCATCCGCCGCTGCTCGGCCGCTTCCTGAGCCTTCTTGAGCGAATCGACCACGAAGAAACGATCTCCCGCGTTGGGAACCTCGTCGATGCCCGAGATCTGCACCGGGATCGGCGGCAACGCTTCCTTGATCCGCTCGCCGCGATCGTCGGTGATGTCACGAACCTTGCCAAACGCCCGGCCCGCGACGATGAAGTCTCCAACCTTCAGCTTGCCGTCCTGCACGAGAATGCTCGCCACCGCGCCGCGACCGCCCTCGGTCTTGGCCTCGATGACCGTGCCTCGCGCCGGCCCGCCGAAGTCAGCCTTGAGTTCCTTCAACTCCGCCTGGTAATCCAGCGTGTCCAGAAGCTCCTGGATGCCCACGCCCGTCGTCGCCGACGTCCGCACGATCTCCGTGTCGCCGCCCCACTCTACCGGGTTCAGCCCCGCCTCGGCCAGCTTGCCCAGCGTCCGCTGGATCTGCGCTTCGGTCGCGTCCGGACGATCGATCTTGTTCAACGCCACCACGATCGGAACCTTGGCCGCCTTGGCGTGGTTGATCGATTCGAGCGTCTGCGGCATCACGCCCTCGGGGGCCGACACCACCAGCACCACCACGTCGGTCATGTTCGCGCCGCGCGAACGCATGCTCGTGAACGCCTCGTGACCGGGCGTGTCCAAGAACACGATGACCTTGTTCTCGTCGCCCACCTTCACCGGAACGCGGAACGCGCTGGTCCGCTGAGTGATCCCGCCCGCCTCGCCCGCCGCCACCTTGGCGTTGCGGATGCGATCCAAAAGCGACGTCTTGCCATGGTCCACGTGCCCGAGGATCGTGACCACCGGCCCGCGGCGACGCTGGTCCACGTTCTCACGCCCTTCAAATTGCGAACTCACAACCTCTTCCGCCGACTTGGCCGCAACCACCTCAAGATCAATATCGAAATCGATCATGATCTCCTGCGCCTTGGCCGGGTCGATCCCCGAGTTGATCGTCGCCATGACGCCATCTAGGAACAGCTTCTTGACGATGTCCGCGCCCTTGACGCCGGTCACCGCCGACAACTGCTTGATCGTGAACGGCGCGGGGATCCGCACCTTGCCCTCGGCCGGTCCGGGCTCGGACTGCACATGGTGCTCGCCCGCCTTCTTCAGGTCCTGCCGACGCTTCTTAAGGAACCCGCCAGCCCGCTGCAAGCGTGCTTCACGCTCGATGAGGTCCTGAGCACTGAACACACCCTGCGTGTTGCCGATCCATTCCTGCCCGCTGCTGGCGCGACGACGCTGCGGCACACCGCTGCCCGTCGAGCGAGCCCCGCCCGGTCCCGCGCTCGAACCGGGCCCGCCCGGGCCCGCCTGCTTACGCCGTGGCGAGCGGTTGCGATCGTCGTCCGTCTGACCCGGCCCGCTGCCCGGCCGCGGCGAACGCGTACCAGCGTTCCCGGTCGTGTTCGAGTTCAACCCACCCGGCCCGCCCGTACGCCGAGGCCTGGGCGCTTCGATCACTTCCGGAGCCTCGACACGCACAACCTTCGGGCCCGCCATCTTCACCGGCGCGCGATTCTCCAGCTTCGGACCGGCTGGCGTCACGCCAGTCGGGCGCGTCGGGACGTTCATCCGGATCGTGCTCACCGGCGCGCTCGGCGCAGAACCCACGCCACGCGAAGGCTCCGATGCTTTGGCCGCGATCGACGCCAACTCGTCCTTCTCGTTCGTGGCCGTCGTCTCGGTCGGCGCGACCGTCACCGGGCTCAAAATCGTCGGCTTAAGCGAGGGCGCGTGCGGCGGCTGCTTGCGCGCCACTTCCGCCGGAGGCTTGGCCTCAACGTGCGGCTTGGGCGGCAGCACGGTCGCTGCAAGGTGCTTGGTATCGTCCGATTGATCGGGCGAGACCGGGTAAGGCCTCTCGATCTTGCCCGGCGTGTGACGGGGCGCGTGCGGTGCAACGTGGTGGGGGGGCTGCGTAGTCTGAGCCGACGTGTGCGAATCCCCGGCGTCGTGCCCGTGGATGGGCTCAACTTTCCGAGACGTCACGACTACCGAACCAGCGCCCGCACCAGTCCCCTCGGCGGTCGCGGCTTCGCCGCTCGGCGTCGCGGGGCCGTCCTCCGCTTGGCCAGCCTTCTTGCGAGCCTTGGCCCGGACAGACGTGACATCGACCTTTGCCGAGGTTTCGATCGCCGTGGCCGTCCCGCCGGTATCGACCTGCTGGCTCCCGCTGAACCAGTCGCGGATGCTCGCCTCGAGCCCCGCCGAGATCGCCGACATGTGGTTCTTCACCACGGACTCAGGGATCCCTTCCGCCTGGCACTTGGCCACGATGGACTTGGAGGGGACACCCAGTTCGTTGGCGATCTCGAAAATGCGCTTAGCCAAGCCGTGCTCCACTGATGCCCGACGAGCGAACTCGCGCGGGACTCGGACCGAACCACAAACTCGCTCTCGCCTGCGAGAGCGATCTCAAACCCGACTCGAACCCATCTGATTCTCGACCCGAATCCCGGCACGCTCGTACAAAGCACGCCGTCCGTTCACCTCGTTTTACCGAACCAGTTCAAACCGCTTTCCCGAATCTTCTTGCCTGAGTGCCAATGCTCGATTTCTCAGGCATTGTCTCTCCAGCATTCTCAGGGTTACCCGTGCCCCAGAATGTCTGCCGCTCGAGCATCGGCGTCGGCCGCGACCGGCGCAGCGCCGCCGACTCCACCAAGAACCGAGTTCGCGGCCGCTTCCCCAGCCGACCCACCGCCCAGCAGGTGCTGCGTCGCCGCCGCGTCCGCCTTCGCGGCCGCTTCTTTGGCTTCCTTGTCCTTCTGCTGCTGCTCGGCCACCTCACGCGACTTCACCGCCGCGCGCTCCACCAGCAGCTTGGCCGTGTCCGCGTCCATCTCCAGCTCAGCCGCCAGCACGTCCATGCCCACTTCCTCGATATCAAACACGCTGACCATGCCCAGCGCGCCCATCTTGTCGAGCATCTTCTCCGTCACGCCCGGGATCTCCATCAGCGTCGCCGACATCGTCTCCAGGCCCTTCGTGAACTCGGCCGGGGTCAGGATGTCGATATCCCAGCCCGTCAACCGAGCCGCAAGCCGAACGTTCTGCCCACGCTTGCCGATCGCCAGGCTCAGCTGGTCGTCGCGCACAACCACCGTCGCACGCCCGAGCTCAAAGCACAGACTGACCTCTTGCACCTCCGCTGGCTTGAGCGAGTTCTGGATCAGGATCTGGCTCGACTCGTTCCATCGCACGATATCGATCTTTTCGCCGTTGACCTCGTCCACGATGTTCTTGAT
>CAZIMT010000214.1:0-4201 GCA_964540295.1 uncultured Phycisphaeraceae bacterium | reverse complement strand
CTGGTGTGAGGCGATACGCGGGGAGTGGGTCTGGGGTTGCGTCGAGTGCGGGGGCAGAATTAGGGGAGGAGAGGAGGGGGAAGAATGGAGAAAAAGCGGGGAGCCTCACTTAGAGCGTGAGGGGTATCTCGGGCGAAGCGGGAGGGGTACCCAGGGCGGGCGGAAGAAGAAGTCGATCAGTCGTCGGCCTGGGTCACAAACGCGCCCGAGCCCACCTTGCGGCGTGCCGTTTCGGCGGCCTGCTGGTTGGCGAAGCGACCGATTTGCACGACGGTGACGGTCTTGCCCTTGGTGGTGGTGTCGATGACGCGAGGTGTACCGAGCCCGAGGCTGGTGGTGAGTTGAAGGAGCTTGTCGGCGGTGGCCTGGGCGCGTTGGCGTGAGCCGTACGCGCCGACCTGAAGAGTGTACTTGCCTTGAACGCTTGAGGAGAGGGAGCCCGAGGATCTCGCGGTTGAGGTTGGTGCCGAGCCGCCCGAACGAATGGTGGGACCGACGGTGACCGACGAGGGAACCATGCGGTTTCCGATGAGTGCTTTGAGGGTTGTGTCGGAGTTCGCGCGGGCGTTCGCGAGAGCTGAGGCTTTGGAGTAGGCCTCGCGAGCTTTGGCGTCCTCACCGAGCGATCGGTAGGAATCACCAGCGTAGAGCCAAGCGCGAGCGGACTGGTGGCCTTCGAGCTTTCCAGCCGAGGCGGTGAGGAGTTCGACGGCCTTGGCGTGCTTGCCAGCGCGCTGAGCGATGAGCCCCATGGCAGCACCGGCCCGGCCAGAGATGTTCGGGTCGGAGGATTCGAGGAGCGGGCGGAGGAAAGGCTCGGCCTCGTAATCGCGGTCGCGAGCGTTGGCGGCCAGTCCCGCGATCAACTGAGCGCGTTCCTTTTCGGGGCCCGACGCAGTCTTGCCGACGGCGGCGGCGACATCCTGGGCCTCGGCGTATTTGCCAGCGCTATACAGTTCGGCGTAGGTTGGCTGGCCAGCAGAGTTGGTGGCGGGCGTGGATGCACAGCCCACAAAGAACAGGCTCGCGAGCGCGAGCGAGAGCGCGACCGTATTGCGGAGCGTCGTGCTGGCGTTCAGCGTCCGGATCAAGTTCGCGAGGCCTGGCCTGGGCATGGTCGTCCTTCCTGAGTCGTTGAGTTGTCCTCCGGCCCGGTTTGGGACAGCCCGGAGCGATCCGAGCCCGGAGTGCTGGTAGCATATCGGCCCGCTGGGGTCATGCCCGACAACGGTCGGTCTTCTCTGGTCGTTTGATTCAGGAAACACTCGTTGAGCATTCACTGGAAAATTCTTCGATCGCTGCTGGCCGCGCCGTTTCGGACGGCCATGGTGGACGATCAGCGTTCGTACCGCGGGATCGACATCGTGATCGCGGCGCTGAACGTGGCGACGAAGATCCGAGCCACCACGACCAGTTCGACGGTGGGAGTGCTGATCCCGACGGGCGGCGTGTTCCCGATCGCGGCCTTGGGGGCGTGGTTCGCGGGCAAGACGGTCGTCCCGATGAATTATCTTTTCAAGAAGGACGAGCTGCAGTACGTGATCGACGACTGCGAGACCGACACGGTGCTGACGGTCGGGCCGTTGCTGGAATACCTAGGGTTCATGCCGACGGTGAAGAACCTGCTTCGGATGGAAGAGATTGGGCTGTCGGGAGTGCCCGACCCGGGCTGGCCGAGCCGCGCGGCGGACGACGATCTGGCGTTGCTGCTGTACACGTCGGGCACGAGCGGGCGGCCCAAGGGTGTGATGCTGTCGCACGGGAACATCTTGGCGAACATCGAGCAGATCCGCGAGTGGGTGAACTTCACGCGCAAGGATCTGATTCTGGGCGTGCTGCCACAGTTCCACTCGTTCGGGCTTACGGTGCTGACGCTGTTGCCCCTGTGCGGAGGGATCCCGGTCGTGTTCACGGCGCGGTTCGTGCCGCACAGGATCGTGAAGCTCTTTCGCCAGCATCGTCCGACGATCTTTATCGCGATCCCTTCGATGTACAACGCGCTCTTGCAAGTCAAGGACGGATCGGCGGCGGACTTCGAGAGCACGCGGTACATCGTTTCAGGCGGCGAGCCGCTGTCCGACGCAGTGTTTACGAAGTTCCGCGAGCGGTTCGGGGTGACGATCAACGAGGGGTACGGGCTGACCGAGACAGCCCCGGTGACGAACTGGTGTCGGCCCGAGGAGTGGCGGCGGCACTCGGTGGGGCGGCCCCTGCCGGGGGTGGAGTGCCGGATCGTGGATATTGTGACGCGAGCCGAGCTTGGACCGAACCAGGACGGCGAGGTAATCTTGCGCGGGCCCAACGTCATGCGAGGGTATTTCAAGCTGGCCGAGCAGACGGCGGCCGTGTTCGATGAGAACAGGTTTTTCAAGACCGGCGATATCGGAAGATTGGACAAAGACGGTCACCTTTTCATCACGGGACGACTCAAAGAGATGCTCATTGTTGCGGGGGAGAACGTGTTCCCTCGCGAGATCGAAGAGGTTCTGAACCGGCACCCGTCGGTGAGCGATTCGGGCGTGGTGGGGGAGATTGATCCGCTGCGCGGCGAGCTGCCGGTGGCGTTCGTGGAGGTGAAGGAGGGAGCCGAGTTCGACGAGCGAGCGCTGATGAGCTGGTGCCGCGAGAGCTTGGCGGGGTATAAAGTTCCATCGCGGGTCGTGCGGTTGACGGCGCTGCCCCGGAACCCGACGGGGAAGATCATGCGGCGGGAGCTGAAGAAGATGCTGTGAGAGGGGTTGGGTGCCCGATAGAGATTGAATCAGTTGTGCCCAGCACACAGACCGAAAGAAAAGTAGAACACGGGCGAGACTCTCGTGCCGCCTGAAAATGTAGAAACAACCGACAGCAGAACAAGGAAAAGGAAAAACGGCATGGAAATTTACATCGACACCGCGAACATCGACGAGATCAAGCAGGCGGCGGACCTGGGCGTACTGGACGGCGTCACGACGAATCCGACGCTGATCGCCAAAGAGAAGATTGATTACGGCAAGCGGCTGGCGGAGATCTGCAAGGTTGTGAAGGGGCCGGTGTCCGCCGAGGTGATCGCCACGGAGTTCGCGGCCATGGTGAAAGAGGGCAGGGAGCGGATGAAGATCGCGCCCAACATCGTCGTGAAGCTCCCCAGCACCATCGACGGGCTCAAGGCCTGCAAGGCCCTCTCCGACGAAAAAATCCGCGTCAACATGACCCTCTGCTTCCAGCCGCTTCAGGCCCTCATGGTCGCCAAGGCTGGCGCGTTCCTCGTCAGCCCGTTCATCGGGCGCCTCGACGACATCGGCGAGGTCGGCATGGACCTCATCAACCGCACCCGCCAGATCTACGACAACTATGGCTACAAAACCAAAATCCTCGCAGCCTCGGTCCGCCATAGCACGCACATGCTCGAGTGCGCCCTCGCCGGGGCCGACGTCGTCACCGCGCCGCTGAAAGTCATCGTGGATTGCATGAAGCACCCGCTCACGGACCTCGGCATCGAGCGGTTCCTGGCCGACTACAAGAAAGCGTTTGGTTGAGTGAGCCAGCTCTGAACGGTCCGCTCGGGCAATGACTCAGGCGACTTCGACCACGAACTCGACCTCGACGGGTGCGCCCAGCGGCAAAGCCACGCTCCCGACGGCGGCGCGAGCGTGCTGCCCTCGCTCGCCAAAGACTTCAACGAGCAGCTCGCTGGCGCCGTTGGCGACCTTGGGCTGGTCGTAAAAGCCGGGCTCGGAGCAGACGAAAACGCCGATGCGGACGATCTGCGTGACGTTGGAAAGATTACCCACGGCCGACTTGATAACCGCCAGCCCGTTGAGGACGCACTGAAGCGCACACTCGCGAGCTTTTTCCATGGAGACTTGATTGGGAGCGCTGCCCTTGGCGATGAGCTGCCCATCCACCACGGGGATCTGACCCGCGATGAACAGCAGGTTCCCGCTGCGCTTCCACGGCACATAGGCCGCGACGGGTTTGGGGGCGTCGGGGAGTTTGATCCCGAGGGCGGCGAGCTTGGCTTCGGGGTCGAAGATCGTGTTCATGGGTGATCCTAGAAGAGACGGAGTGTCCGCGTGACGCTTCGGTCGCTGGGTCAGGCATTCCGTCAGTCGTTCCCCGGCCAGCCAGCCCGCAGAAACTTCCCGTCGCGGTGAAACACCTCGCCGTCGGTCTCGATGGTGCCGCCCGCGCGGCCCGGTGACGGGCGAAGATCACAGAC
>CAZIMT010000213.1:0-4209 GCA_964540295.1 uncultured Phycisphaeraceae bacterium | reverse complement strand
CCCGTTCCGCGTGATCGACCTGAACGCGCTCGTCCGAATCAAGCTCACGGCCTTCCGCCGAAAAGACCAGGTACACATCATGGACCTGATCGGCGTGGGGCTGGTCGATGCGAATTGGGTTGAACGCCTCCCGCCGATAATGGCAGAGAGGCTGCAGAAGTTGATTGATACGCCGGATGGGTGATGGGTGGTTTCATCTCGCAAGTTCCCGCAAAGTTTTGCGGATCAACTTGCACGTTCGGAGTATGTTTGCTACTCTCCCGTGCATGGCCATCGGCTCATCAATTGAGTGGACTGAAGCGACCTGGAACCCGGTGGCGGGCTGCACTCCGGTTTCGCCCGGATGTCTCAACTGCTACGCGGCTCGAATGGCGCTCCGGCTCGCTCAGATCGGCGGAACAACCTCAGAGAAATACGCCGACACCGCCGCCCGCTCGAAGAACGGCCGACCGGTGTTTACCGGCCATATCAACCTTGACCACGACGCGCTCGATCTTCCGCGCCGGTGGCGCAAGGGCAAACGCATCTTCGTGAACTCGATGAGCGACCTGTTTCACAAAGATGTCCCGCCCGATTTCATCCTCCATGTGTTCCGCGTGATGGAGGAGTGTCCGCAGCATGAGTTTCAAGTGCTGACCAAACGGCCAGAGCGTGCCCTGGAACTGGCGAAGGTGCTCCCGTGGTCAAAGAACGTGTGGATGGGCACGTCTGTCGAGAGCATGATGTACACCTACCGGATCGAAACACTTCGCCGCATCCCCGCGGCCGTTCACTTCCTCTCGTGCAAACCACTTCTCGGCTCAATCCCACGACTGCCCCTCCAGCACATCGAATGGGTGATCGTGGGAGGAGAATCTGGACCCGGCGCGCGACCGATGGAGAAGGATTGGGTCGAACAGATCCACCGCCAGTGCATCGAGAAAGACGTCGCGTTCTTCTTCAAACAATGGGGAGGCGTGCAGAAGAGTCGGACGGGACGAAGCTTGGCGGGGCGGACCTGGGACGAGATGCCTTCGGGGAACAATGAATGCCGATCTCGCCAAGTGATGATGGCCTAACGATCCCAGATGTCGGTCCATGGAGTAGACGGAAGTACCACTTTCTCGGTCGCTATTTGGATGCTTTCACAACAGCGATGAAAGACAAATGGGGCCAACTTCACTACATCGATCTGTTCAGCGGCGCAGGCCTGGCAAGAATCCGAGGATCGAACGAGATTGTTCAAGGCAGTTCTCTAATTGCCGCATCGGTGAAATTCCCGTTCATAAAGCTACACCTTTGCGACCAAGACGAGCAAAATTGCGAGGCTTTGCGATCAAGGTTAGCCGCGCAAATCAAGAACACGAAGGCAAGGGTAATTCAAGGGGATGCAAACCTAGTCATTGACGAACTACTTGGAGGCGTACCTGATCGCAATGCACTGTGTATGACGTTTGCAGATCCATTTGGGCTGCATCTTGATTTCACCACTGTACAGAAGATTGCTGCGCGAAAAACAGACCTCGTTCTACTCTTCGCAGACAGCACGGACGCGCTTCGAAACTGGGCTGCATATTACTACAACAACCCACAGTCAAACCTCGATCGATTTATGGGCGAGCCCAATTGGCGTGCCTTGCTCGCAGCTTCGCCGACTGATGGGGCTGCTCGCTTACGGGCACGTTATCGTGAACGCTTGAAATCTCTTGGCTTTTCCCACTTCGCAGAAGAGCCTGTCGAGAATCAAAAAGACCGACAGATTTACACGCTTCTTTATGCGACCAAGAATGCGGCAGGGATCAGAATCTGGAAAGGCATCAGCACAGTTGATGAGCAAGGGCAACGAAGGCTCTTTCAGGTCTAACGTGTTTTCACCATCTTGCTCCCATTTTCCGTTTCTCCACCACCATGCCACCGACCTCATCACTCCCACCCCCCGACGACGAGATCATCCTCGGCTCCGCTGGCTCGCGCGTCCTCATCCGCCCCGGCGGCAAGGTCGACGAGGAATCCATCCGCGTCGCCGCCGAACAGGCCGCGCAGGAGGGCGACGGCCCCGAGGACGACGCCGAGCTTCGCCGTGTCACGTTCAAGCTCAACCGCGACCTTAATAAGCGGCTCGACCGCTACCTCACCGACCGCATCGGATTCATGAGCCGCACGCAGTTGCAGCGCGTCATCAAGGGCGGCGGCGTGCTTGTCAACAACCGCCCGCCGAAGGTTTCCACCGTGCTGCGCAAGGGCGACACGGTCGAGGTCGTCGTTCCGCCGCCGCCGGACAAGAACATCCAGCCGGAGAACATCCCGCTTGACGTGCTCTACGAGGACGAGTTCTTAATTGTCCTGAATAAACAGCCCGACATCATCGTCCACCCGGCTCGCTCGCACCTCAAGGGCACCATGCTCAGCGCGCTGGCGTACCACTTCCAGAACAACTCCAAGCTCGGCGGGAATCTCTCGGCCGTGGGCCACGACCTCGCGCGGCCCGGCGTCGTCCACCGCCTCGACCGCCACACCTCTGGCTGCATCGTCTTCGCCAAGCAGGACGAGGCTCACTGGAAGCTCGGCCACCAGTTCGAGCACCGCACCGTTGATAAACGATACCTCGCCGTCGTGCGCGGCAAGGTCGAGCCCGACAACGACGTGATCGAGCTGCCCATCGGCAACCACCCCTCGCGCGAGAAGGGCTATCGCGAGAAGTACGTGGTCCGCCACGACGACCAAGGCAAGCACGCCGTCACGATCTACCGCGTGCGCGAGCACTACACCTGGGAGGGCCCCTCGGACCGCTCCGTGCGCATGAACGAGCCCGAGCACGCGGGGTCCAACCACTACACGCTGGTCGAGCTCGAACTCAAAACCGGCCGCACGCACCAGATCCGCGTCCACCTCTCGCACCTGGGATACCCAATCGTCGGCGACGACATGTACGGCGGCCGCCCGTTCACGGCCCGCGACGGCTCGGTCGTCATCGCCCGCCAAGCGCTACACGCCTGCGTGCTGGGCTTCACCCACCCGATCACCGAAAAACGAATGGTCTTCACGGCCCCGCTGCGCGGCGATATCGCGGGGTTAGTCAAGGAACTCCGCACGGGTTTGGATCGGAGGCCCGAGGCGAATGGGGCGACAGTAGATTTGGGTATGGCGGTGGGGTGAGAGAGGCTTGACGCCCCGAATGACGAGAAAGGGCTTCGATGCCAACCGCCCTCGCGGCTACCGCTTCCCATCTGCCGGGGCCGCACAGTCCTACCGTTTTGGTAGAATGGCAGCAACGAAGCGGAACCCGACGTGACACCTATGAGCACCTGGCCGAGTCTCTCCAAATCCCCGATTGTTCAAGGCCTGATCGATATTCGGGTCGAGCGTTCCGCTAGTGCGACGATCGCCGAGATCAAGGCTACCTGCGACGAACTTGCCAGCGGGGTAGCACTGACTTCCTGCCACTGAGATCGGTTCCGTCGGATCTCAGTGTCTTCATCGCGCGGCGGGCATGCCACCCACCGTTCCCCTATCCCGCTTCACCAGGATTGCTCGCTTCTAGGCCACGCCTTCAGGCGTGGTTGGACGAGCACCAGCACGCCTCTCCAGCTTTTATCTCATTCGCGCAGCTCGTTTCAACGAGCTTCCAGCCTCGGCACGCCTTCAGGCCATGGTGATCGCGTCTGGTCAACGATCAAAGGGCGCAGCCATATGAGGTACCGCCTTTCGGGCGGCCGAAGCCACCGCGTGTGAAGCCCGTTGAAACGGGTTGGGCATGAAAAATGACAAACAGAGAACGAGGCAGCCGCGACACACCACAGCTGAAGCGGTGGCCTAGAAGCGAGCAAGCTCGCTGAAACGAGCTTCGATGCCACGCTCGCTTAACGCAGCGAGCATGCCACCCGCTGCCAACCACGCCATCCGCTGCCAACCATGCCATCCGCCGCCGCCATGCCACCCGGCGCCAACTACGCCGCCCGACCGTGCGTCATCCGTCAGCCCGCGTGAGCCTTGGTCAACGTCAGCACGAGGGCCAGAACCTACGCGGCGGCGGTCACGGTGGTCAGCCCCACCGTGTTCTTCTTCGACTTCTTCGGCCTGCTCCCCGCCAACGTCGAGTTCGTCGAGGTGCTCTACCAAGACATGCAGGTGCAGAACTATTCCCGCGCGTTTGTAACGCCCGACGAGAGATGGTTCAGGACGGCGTGACGAGGAAGGCCCGAGGCCCGCCGTCAGCAGCCAGCCTCGAAC
>CAZIMT010000212.1:0-4357 GCA_964540295.1 uncultured Phycisphaeraceae bacterium | reverse complement strand
GATTTTTACGACTTCCGCGATCGCTGCACGCTGGCCGGGATCAAGGTGCCGATCCTGGCCGGGATCATGCCGATTACGTCGGCGGTGGGGATGAAGAAGATGGCGGAGCTGGCCCTAGGGGCGAAGTTCCCGGCCTCGCTAATCCGCGCGGTGAACCGTGCCTCCAACACTGAAGACGGCGTGCGCCGCGTGGGCGTGCACTGGGCCACCGAGCAGTGCCGCGATCTGCTGGACCATCGCGTGGCGGGGATCCATTTTTACACGCTCAACCGGTCCACGGCGACCCGCGAGATCTACGCCACGCTGGGCGTGGAAGACTCGCACGCGTTGCAGTAATCGTTCCTTTGAACTCTCCTACCCAATCTCGTGGCGCAGGCGTCACGCCTGTGTCTCTTCTTCCTACCTCTTTTTTTGCGTGTTCTCTCGCATCTTTTCTTTGATGCTTACTCGCTCCGTTGCAGCGGCGATCAGTCTTCTGAAGATTGCTGCTCCCATCGCGTCATCCGCGGTGCGCTCGGGGTGCCACTGCACGCCCACATAAAACGGGCGACCTACGTCGGCAACCGCCTCGATCACGCCGTCGGCCGCCGACGCGATCACCGCTAGCGTGCCCGAGTTCGAGATTGCTTGCCGGTGCTTGCTCAGCACTCGCCCGCCGAGGATCAGGTCGCGCAGCGAATCAGCGACTTGATGGGCCGGAGCGGCCCGCACGTCGTGCTCGGCGTCCCAGTGCGCGGCGCTCGCCGGGCCCAAGGTATCGGGGAGGTGCTGGTCCATTGTGCCGCCAGCGTGCAGGGACATCAGTTGCATGCCGAGGCAGATGCCCAGCACAGGTTTGCTCGGCGCACTGTCGAGTGCCGTGAGCAACGCGAGTTCGTAGGCCTGGCGGCGCGGGTGCATAGGGTTGGCCTTGGCGTGCGTGGGAACGCCGAAGCCCTCCATCGCGGGGTCGTTCCCGCCCGTGAAAACGATCGCGTCGCAGAGTCGCGCATGATCCGCGGCCCAACTCGGCTCGGGCGGGAGCAACACCGCGCACCCCCCCGCGCGCGCCACCGCGTCCACGTATGTCATCATCACCGACGCCGGCGGGCTCGGCAGCGACGGGTCCAGGTTCGCGGTGATCCCGATGATGGGCAGGGTCGGCAGGGAACGCGCAGACGACGACGGCATGAGAACTCCTCTCGCGGGCGGTCGCGGCCAGGCCGACAGATTCGACCCGATCGCTCGACGCGCGATCACTCTATACACTCTGCCCATGCCCAAGGCCGCTGTTCTCGTCGCGTTGATGATCGCCGTCTCGCTCAGCGTGATCGCCTACTTGACCCTGCACAAGCCGCCGCTGCCCGCGCTGACGTCGCGGCTGCTGTCGGATGTTGATCCGGCCCGGGTTGACACCGTGGCGATCCAGCCTGCCGACGGCCGGGCGATCATGCTGAGCGTGGGGGACGAGGGTGTTGAGTGGGTGTTGACCGCGAGCACAACAACCGACAAGTCCTTCACCGCGCCCTGGCCCGCGGCGGCGTCGCGCGTGCGGGCGGCGATCAGGCTGCTGTGCGATCTCAAGGTTGAATCACCGCGCGATGACCTGATCTCGCCCGGGTCCAAGGCGACCAGCGTGAGTCTCACCTCGTCGGAACTCGGGTCGATGGGGACCGCGCTGGTGCAGATCGCCGAAAGCTCGGTCGCCGGCCGCACGAACATCGTGCGCACGGGGATCGGCGCGGCCTCGGCCGAGTCCAATTTCGCGCAGGCGTTCGCGATGACCGATCTCTCGCTCTGGCGTGAGCCGCTGGTCTTCTCGCTCGCGCCGCAGGAATGGTCGAGGCTGGAGGTCTCGGGGCAGGGCTCCGCGATCGTGATGTCACGCGTGGGCCGTGCGTGGGCGTTGCAGAAACCGATCAGCGCCAGCGCGGACTCGACCGCCGTGGAAAAGACGATCAAGGCGCTGAGCGGCGCGAGCATGGTCCGGTTCGTGGACAAGCCCGATCCCGAGGTCGTGAAATCTTTCGAGAAACCGGCCGCGATTCTCACCACCGAGTTCGAACGCCGCGAGCAGGTCGGCGAAAGAGTCACGCGCCGCGTGGTCGTGCAGGAGCTGCGCGTCGGGTCACCGGCCGACGTCGGCGGCACGACCGTACTCTGTCAAGCCACAGCCTGGTCGCGCGACCTGAGCACCAACGCGACCACCAATCTCTGGGGGCCAGCCGTGGTGGTTGTGGACTCGGCGGCGCTCGCGGGCTTGGCGTCCGACGCGGCGTCTTATGTGTCACGTGTCTCGCTGCGGTCCCCGGTCGCGGATATTTTTCAGGTCGCGATCGGTGAGTGGGTATATGGCCGGGTTGCCAGCGGTTGGCGCCCGGTCGGCGCGGTCACCATCACACCCGACGACGCCAAGAACCTCCAGCTCTTTCTTTCGCTCGTCGGCGATGAACGCGCGTCAAAGGTTCTTCTGAAGCCCGCGGAGGCTTTGCCCACGCCGACCCGGGTGTCGTTCAAGTCCTCGGACGGCGTGGTGGTTCAGGATCTCTCGCTGGGCATTGCAAGGGCGACGGGTGGCGAAGCGATCACGAGCATCGTGACGTTCGACGGGACCAGCTATCGCGTGTATGAGTCAAAGCAGATCGCGGGGCTCGCGGAGTGGCTGTTTCGGTCGAAGAAGTAGAGGGAACGAACCTCGCGCGCGAGCGTGGCGCTCTTTCGGAGGGTCGCTGTCAACGGATTGAGCATGACCTAGCGCGTGACCATGCGCTTGGGCTTCACCTGAGGCACCAGGCTGCCGATGTCGCGGCGCATGACCTTTCCGTCGTAGCGGATCAACTCTGCGGCCGCGTACGCCAGCGCCCGCGCCTGTTCGAGCGTCGCGCCCAGCCCCGTGACCCCGAGCACTCGCCCCCCGGCCGTGACGAGATCTCCGTTGGCCGCACGCTTGGTGCCCGCGTGCGTGATGAAGACATCGGGCATGGCCGACGCTTCATCGAACCCTGTGATCACGTCGCCCGCGCGCGGCTTGTCGGGGTACCCGTGGGCGGCGAGCACCACGCAGCACGCCTCACGCTCGTCCCACTCAACCTCGATCTGATCGAGCGTGCCGCGGCAGGTCGCGAGCATCAGTTCCAGCAAATCCGACTGAAGCCGAGCCATCAGAGTCTGACATTCCGGGTCGCCGAACCGCACATTGAACTCGAGCACCTTGGGCCCGGCGTGCGTGAGCATCAGGCCCGCGTAGAGCACTCCGCGGAACGTGATACCGTCGCGCCGCAGCGCGTCTACGGTCGGCACCAGCACCTCGCGCTCGACCCGCGCCATCATGGCCGCGTCGAGCGTGCGCGACGGGCAGATCACGCCCATGCCGCCGGTGTTGGGCCCGGTGTCGCCCTCGCCCAGCCGTTTGTGATCCTGGCACGGCGGGAGCACCAGGATATTGCCCCCGTCCACGATCGCCAGCACCGACACCTCGGGCCCGCTGAGCCGCTCCTCGATCAGCACCTGCCGCCCCGCGTCGCCGAAGGCTTTCTCGACCATGATCCGCTGGATGACCGCGCTGGCTTCTTCCTTCGAGCTGGGCATAAAAACGCCCTTGCCCTTGGCGAGCCCGCAGGCCTTGATGACGCTCTTGTCTTCGCGTGAATCGAGGTATTGCTTGGCAGATTCCGCGTCGTTGAAGACGCGCGCCTCGCCCGTCGGGATCGCGGCCGAACGCATCAACTGCTTGGCCCAAGCCTTGTCGGCTTCGAGCCGCGCCGCCTCGGCGACAGGCCCGAAGACCAGCCGCTCGGGCGTCGCCAGCTTGTCGGCGAAACCCTCGGCCAGTGGCTCCTCAGGGCCGATTACTACCAGCCCAATCTTGTGCCGGTCGCAGAACTGCTGGAGCCTGTAGATTTCCCGGATCGAGACCGGCACGTCCACGGCCTTGCCCAGCGCCGCAAGCCCCGGGTTCTCGGGGTGCGTGACCCAGAGCTGCCCCAGTCGCGGCGAGGCCTTGAGCTTGAGCGCGAGCGCGTGCTCGCGACCGCCACCACCGATCAAAAGCACGTCGATACGGTCGTTCATTGGTCGATCATACGAGCGTCCGCGTGGCCGCCGCAGGCTCGACCGCGAGATTCGAGAGCGAATCAGGCGGTCCGACGGAAAGATCAACCTCGCGGCGAACAACGCGAAACGAGGCCCGCGAAGGTTCAACGATCTGAAAGTATCGCTGAAAAGCAAGCCAAAGACAGTCCTCAAGCGCTGAAAGCTCTCGACGAACGCTCGCACGCGGACGCACGCGTGCGGAGCCAAGAGAGAGCCGAACACTTTCGCCGCGATTGACCCCCCTCACCTCACTCGCTACAGTCACGCCTAGATTGCGGGGTAGAGC
>CAZIMT010000211.1:0-4370 GCA_964540295.1 uncultured Phycisphaeraceae bacterium | reverse complement strand
CGGATTTCCTGGTACCCCGTCGCGTCCTCCCGGCTGGGAACGGCCACCTGCAACAACACCACATCGTCCGCCGACAACCGCCTCTCCTGCAGAAGTTCCTCAAAGGCTCGTAGCCGATCCGGGATGCCTTTGGTGTAGTCTAAACGATCCACCCCCAGCAGCACGCGCCGCCCTGCGAGACGCTCGCGGATCTCGTCTGCTCGCCGCTGCGTAGATGCGCTTGAGGCGATCCGGTCAAAGTCGCTGGCGTCGATCGAGATCGGGTTCGACCGCACAAGCACGGTGCGCCCTCGGCTGACCAACTCGCGATCCGTTCCTTCGGCCTGCTGGTCCTGCCGGGCCGCCCGCGCGAAGTTCTTGGCGTTCCCTTCCGTCTGGAACGAAACAAGGTCCGCGCCCAATAAGCCGCGCAGGATCGCGGAGCGCCACGGGAGCCACGCGAAGAGCTCTTCCGGCGGGAATGGGGTGTGCAGGAAGAATCCGATCCGCAGGTCCGGGCGCGACTGGCGGACCAGCGCGGGCACCATTTGGAGGTGGTAGTCGTGGACCCAGACGGTGGCGCCCTTCCGGGCGTGCCGCACGACCGACGCCGCGAACCGCTGATTCACCGCAAGGTAGTGCGTCCACCACTCCCGATGGAACTGCGGCGGCCGCAGGGCATCGTGATAGAGCGGCCAGAGCGTGACGTTGGAGAAGCCCTCGTAGAACCCGGCAATCTCGGCGCGATTGAGCGCGACGGGCGCAAGCGTGAGATTGCCCACGTCCTGGCACCGCTTGGCCCGACCCGCCGCGCCGTCCCACCCCACCCAAACGCCCCCGTGCTCGGCGAGCACCGGCTCCATCGCGCTCACCAGCCCGCCGGGGCTCCGCCGCCAAACAAACGACTTGCCCTCGGCCACGCGATGGGCCGGAAGACGGTTGGCGGCGATGATGAACTTGGCGAGGTGGGGCAATGTTGTCTCCGATGCAGTCCGAGGCGGAACAGTATCGCCGTTGTGGTGTGAAGCCGAGGGAGATGAGCGCATTAGCGCCACGGCGTGCGCCGTTGCGGGTGGTCTGGGGCTTGCGATTGCGATGAGGGACGATGTTGACTCGGCCTGCGCAAGAAATCGCAACTACGTCCACAGGTTTCGACGAACTCTTCGAAGCGTCGAAACTGCCTTCAGGTCGCCTCGTCAAGTGGCCGGTCTCACTCGCAGTGTCCGCCGCGTGCCGATTGACGGCTCGGGTAGCGGGTCGGACTTCCCCTGAGCGAGCCCTCGAATCCACTGACGGAGTACTTGAATCATGGCAGACTACATCCCCGGTCCTGATGCGAACTTTCAGGCGTGGCAATCGAACTTTGTGATCTACGCCAACGCCAATCTCGTCGCGCTCGGGCTGACCGCGCCCGACATGGCCCCCATCACCGCCGCGCAGACCGGCTGGGCCACGGCGTTCCCCGCCCACGTCGCCGCCGTTAACGCAGCCAAGGCCGCCAAGCAGACCTGTTGACCACTACACGAGATGGTCGTCTCTTCTCTTAGCAAGAGGGGACGTACGATCGAGCCGTGGGAGCAAAGCGAGCGTTTGATCCAGCGAGCGTGGCGCCCCCCGGCACCTACCCCCTTCGACGAGTATTCGGCTTTGATCGAGGCGTCAAGGTCAAGGTTTGCATAGGCGTGCCGCCTGTGTCTCGTTCATCTCTTTCTTCGGCTCTACCTTGATCTCTCTCTCCGAACTCTTCACTGCCGTCCGCCACTCCGCCGCATTTTTCATGGCCATCTTCTTCACCCGATCGTGCGGGTCGGCGGCTTGGGCCAGGGCCGGGGCTGCCTCGTTGTCGGTCTGCTCGTGAGTGACCTCGGCCGTCGCGCGGTCGGCGGACGGCCGCCGTGGCATCGACCGTGGGCTAGCGCTGGATCTTGATTCCAGGAAACCGCCGCTTGAAGGCGGCGATGCCTTCGTCGGCTGCGTAGGTAAAGAAGAGGTACAGCAAGGTGAGAGCCTTGAGGCCGGTGTCGGGTAGGCGAGCACGCGGCAGACTTCGTCACCATCTGAAACGTCGTGATCTCTTGAAGAGTCGATGGATTGCGTCTGCAATCGCTACGTGTGCCGTGCCGCAGCAACGGTCGGCACGCTGATCAAGGTAACGGTGCGCTCGTCCGCGACGAACGTGCCGCACGCGGTGAACGCTTCAGCATCGGCCTTCTCTTGGCGAGCGGTTGCCTCGTCCTTCGCGCTCGCCGAAGCGCGAGCGGTTTGTCGGTTGGCCTCCGCTTCGCTCGCTACCGCGAGGTCGCGCTTCTTGATCGCGTACAACGCGAACCATGTCGAGACGGCCGTGGCCGGGCCTTTGTTGCGCTTGATGAGCTTGCGGAGGCGGTACGCGACGGTGACCAGCCTGGCGACCACCACCTCGCCCGCCACGTACCGCTGCACGTCGGCGGCGAACTGTGGCGCGCGGGGCTTGGTAGGGCGGGACCTCCGAGACCCCCTCTTGGTGAGGGAGAGGAGACGAAGAGGGCACAGAAGACGTAGATGTTGAAGAGACAGGTTGAAAACCTGTCCTACTAGGTTGGGTAGGAAGAGAATAGACAGGCGTGAGCAGGCGGCATTCGATGCGAACGCTGGGGGTGGGCGGCTCTTCGTCTCTGATGATCCGCTGCATCTCGGCCAAGGCGGCGCTGCGAAGGCGCTTGGCGTCGTAGGGGGTGTCGCCGGTGAGAAGCTCGTAAAGCAGCATGCCCAGGGCGTAAACATCGGTGCGGGTGTCGATGTTGATCGAGCCCTCGGCCTGTTCGGGGCTCATGTATTCAGGCGTGCCGATGAGCTGCTTGTGCTCGGTGAAGAGGGTTTTTTCCGTCAGCCGACCCGCGAGGCTTTTGGCGATGCCGAAGTCGATGACCTTGGCGAGGGGCTGGCCGTCGGACATGATGGTGATGATGTTGGCGGGCTTGAGGTCGCGGTGAATCACGCTCTTGGTGTGCGCGCGCTGCACGGCGTGGCAGACTTGCGCGAAGAGCGCGAGGCGGTCTTTGATGCTGAGCCGGTGGGCCGCGGCGAAGGCGGTGATGGGGTCGCCCTTGACGTGCTCTATCACGAAATACGGCTTGCCAGATTCGGTCATGCCCGCGTCGAGCACGCGCGCGATGTTGAGGTGGTCCATGAGGGCGAGGGCCTGCCGCTCGGCCTCGAAGCGAGCCAGGACCATGCGCGAGTCCACGCCGGGCTTGATGATTTTGAGCGCGATGCGGCGCGCGATGAGGGTTCGCTGCTCGGCCATCCAGACCGAGCCGAGCCCGCCCTCGCCGATGAGTTCGAGGAATTTATAAGGGCCGATCAGCGTGCCCGGCGAATCAACGGCTGGCGACGGCGTGGCCGTGGTCGGGCTGTTCATCAAGTTGTCGGCGCGGTCGTGCGATTCCAGAAAGGCTTCGACCTCGGCGCGAAGCGCGGTGTCGTTGCCGCAGGCCTGATTGAGCGCGGCGCGGCGCTCGGCGGTGGGCAGGCCGACGATCTCTTCGAAGATCTTCTGGACGCGGGCATTGAAATCTGGCGGGCGGTTTGACGTAACTGTTCACGCTTTCTCGTTCTTGTTCAGCGTATCGCTCTCGGTGCGGCTTTCGTTGGCGCGGTGTTTTTCGTTCAGCGTGACGGTTCTCGGCTCGTCATGGCTGCGGCGAGCATGATAACGGGCGGCCTGTCCAGCCCGTCTGGGCGAGGCCAGCGGCTCCGCTTTCATGCAAAGCGATGAACGCTTCCCCGCGGCCTTAAGAATCTCTCCCGAGCCGGACCGCTTCGCTCCCACAGGGCGTTGTGACGCCTGCAGCCCACGCCCGCCCCCGAGAGGGGTAGGATACAGTCGGACTGGCACGGGATCTATTCTCGACGCATCAAGTAGGCATGTCGCTCGGCCCGTACACTGCCTTTCTCTTTCATCGAGAGCAGCATGAACAGCGATATACCGACATCACCGAACGCTCCGCCGGACTCGTTCGGCGCATTCCCTCACAGCGAGCGCCCCGGCGATTTCATCGGCCCGTACAAGCTTCTCGAAATCGTCGGCGAGGGCGGCTTCGGCACGGTGTGGCTGGCCGAACGACGCGAGCCGATGGTGCAACGCGTCGCTCTCAAGGTCATCAACCCGGGCATGGACTCCCAGCAGGTGCTGGCCCGCTTCGAGCAAGAGCGGCAGGCGCTCGCGGTGATGAACCACCTCAATGTCGCCAAGGTGTACGACGCGGGAGCGACACCCGCCGGTCGACCATTTTTCGCGATGGAGTACATCGGCGGCGTCCCCATCACGGCCTACTGCGACAAGCACCGCCTCACGATCGAAGAGCGGCTCAAGCTCTTTTCCGTGGTGTGCGACGCCGTGCAGCACGCCC
>CAZIMT010000210.1:0-4441 GCA_964540295.1 uncultured Phycisphaeraceae bacterium | reverse complement strand
GGGCAGAAGAAGGGGAAGGAGATTCAGATCACTCTCCATCTCTCATCGTCGCCAATTTCTCCGTCGCGTCCACGACCAGCTTTGCCCACGGCTCGGGCAACGCTTCGGCCAGATCGCTCAGCACGTCCAGCAGCTCGGTCCGGCTCTGCGTGGTGATCACCTGACCATAGTGGACGATCGCCGCCGCGATCGACAGGTCGTACGCCGCACGCGCGATCAGCCGCATGTTGCGGTCCAGTTCGCGAGCCTGTCTTTTCCCGGCCTCTTTCAGCGCCGTGAGCTGCGCCAGCATGACGCGACCCGTGATCAGGCCGTCGCCACGCCCCAAGATCGTCGTGAACGGCGCCGCGAGCGTGACCTTGCGGAACCACTCCTGGCCGTCGGTCGCCTTGAGTCGCTCGATCAACGCGTCCACCGGGCGAAACGTCTTGAGCATGCCAAGCCGCAGCAGTTTGCGAGCTTGCTCGTCGCCGATGTCGCTGAAGTCTCGTCCTGGAAAGCTCGTCATGGGGCTGCTCATTGCTGTTCTCAATTGATGATGCTCGATGGCATACAGATACAACTCTCGCCGTCTCTTCGTCGCCGCCCTGTCTCAATCCCCTTCCAGCAACGCCTGGATTTCCTCATCCGCGTCCGAGCCGGTGCCGTCTTGATTGATCATGCCGCGCAGCGTGGCTTGAAACTTGGTCCGCGCCGTACGCGCCATCACCGCCGCCCGGGCCGCGTCCACGCCCAAGTCCTTGGCAAAGTCGCCGTAGGCTTGGCCCTGATAAAAGTGCCGAATGAAAATCTCAAAGTGCGCCCCCAAGCCCTCAAGCTCGCACAAGGTCTGCGACCGCTTGAGCGCCTCACGCACCAGCGACACGACGTACGCACGGTCAAACGCCTGGCGTGGGCCCGGCTCTTCGTCCTCGGGGTCTGAGTACGACGACGTGTTGGGCAACGCCCGCTTCTTGGCGCGGCGAAGTTCTTTCAAATAAAAACAGAACCCGTTGATCAGCCAGTGCCGGAGCCGCAGCCCGCTGGACCGCCAGTTGTGAAAAAACTCGGTCTTGCTCAGGCGACTCGCAAAGAACCCCTGCACCACGTCCTCGGGCTCGCCCAGCCAGCGGTCTCGAGTCCCCATGAAATAGACCTTCAGCGGGAAGGCGTACACGTCCATGACGTGCCGGTTCACTTCCTGTCGCCCGGCCGCCCCGTCCTGCAGACGACCGTCGATCCAGCTGTTCATCGTCGCGGGGAAAACATCTCCCTGACGCTGCTGAGGTGGTCGCTGCTGAGATGGTCCGGTCTGGGTGGGATGCTGCTGAGTGGTCATACCGCCTCCGAGGCAAAGGGTGCTCCGTCGCCTCGGCAGTATAAAGACAGTCGCCTCAACCTCATGCGCAGCCGAACCGTTTCCCTTTTCAATTTAGGTAAAAACAGCGCCTGAAAAATTTATGGGCCCATCCCAAGAAAGGCGGCCGAGGGCCGTGGCCGCACAAAACCCGACTCTGTCAGGCTTAAACCGCCCGACGTGGTTGAGCCGAAATTGCCCACACAGAGAGGCGTTCGATGGTAAAGAAAATCAAAAAAGGGTCACACCCAGGCAATAAAAAAGGCGGCCACACGTTAAGTATGGCCGCCCGGAGGGAGAAAGAGAGAGACTGTAAACCCAAGTTCAATCAGGACTTGAGGATTTTTCGACTTGATTCTTCGGTCGTCTGATCCTTCCAAACCCTGATCGCGGTGCCCTTTACCAACTTTTTGAGCGCACCTCTTGGAATTGGTTCAGAATTCGTCGCGAAACTTCAACATTTGATCGAGGACAGGCTTACTTTCCAAGCTGATGAAAACTGTATCGGACGCTGGCTCGTATAAAAACCTCTAACAAATCGATTCGTTCAGCACGGTCTCACAGATTCACCGCAGCTGAGGGAACCTCGACTTTGATTCCTGACAAGCTCATTCGATTTCCAGATCGGCACCGTTTGCCTTTCTGACCTCGCCTCGTCCGAGACCTTCTATCTCTGGAAGCTGGGTAATATAGACTATCGACTATCCGAGCACTTGGGTAGCGATTTTGAGGTGTTCTGGAAGTTTTTTTCTCAAGTCCTCCAGTTTATCAGGCCCAAGCTTGAGCATGTCTAGCACCGCAGGGTCGATTTCGGTGTTCATCAGGTCCGCTCGGAACCCCTGCGACGCGTCTGCCGCGAGGCGGTCGGCCACATACACCAAGCTCGTCAGCGTCCGGTGCTCTGCGGCCAATTCCATCGGACGATGGTGGAAGCCGGTCACAAATCGGAAGCTCTGCGGGAACTTCCACTTCTCAGCCAGGCCCGCGCCAAACTCCTGATGGCTCGCGCCGAACACCGCGACCTCCACCTCGATCATGTTTACCGAGGGAACCCCGGCCGAATCGGTCGTCACGCGATCAAAGACCTCGATCAGCTTGCTGCGGTCAAACTGCATCTCGACCATCACGCCGATGTCGTGGATAAGCCCGGCCAGGAACGCCTCGTCGGCGAGCCCCAGCCGCAGCGAGTCGGCCAGCAGCTTGCTCGTCGCCGCCACCGCCGTGGAATGGCTCCACAGGTCGCGAGCCGAGAAGTTCGAGGTAAGATCGCCGCCGCGGAAGAGCTTGGCAAGCGACGCCGCGATCGCGATGTTCTTCACCGCGTTCAAGCCCAGCATCACGATCGCTCGGTTGATCGACCCGATCTGCCCGGGCAACCCGTAGAACGAGCTGTTCACCACCTTCAAGATCCGGCTGCACAAGGCCGGATCGTTGCTGATGACCTTGTGAAGATCCTGGGCCGTGGACTTGGGGTCCTCGACCAACTCCACGATCTTCAGGGTGATCTCGGGCAGTGTGGCGATGTGGCTGATCTCGCGCACCGCGTTGGAAACAACTTGATCACGCTGCTCTGTCGTCGCGCTCATGAAGAGCTCCCTCTGTCGTTAAGTCGTGCGTCTGGTCCGAAGGTGAATCGGCGGTTCCCAAGTCTGACTTTCGTGCCAGACACAGGAAACCTGAACGCCCGGGACACGACCTCGCCTCGCGTCAGCCGCGCGCGTCGCCTCACGTCTTGCCCGCCGCTTGCCCACGATTTACCCGGGTAAGCCGCGGCGCCGCCGCGACCTTGCAGGCCTCAGACCGTTCTCACGCGGGACACCTTGCGAACTTCGATGTCTTTCGAGAGCGAACCTCGATCAGTACGAGCAGTGCTTCCGCAGCAGGCCCGCCGCGTGCGCGTCCGTCCTAGAAAGCACGTCCGCAATCCGCTCGCTCGCGCGACCATCTCCATAAGGATGCTCCACAACACCGCCGCCGATCGCCCTCATCGCGCGCGCACCGGCCAGCGCCGCCCTGATCGCCTCGGTCGATTCATCCAGCTCGCCAAACACCGACCTCGGCCTCTCGCGCCCCGCCTGCCTCCGTCCGATATCCACCACCGGCACGCCCAGCGCCGCCGCCTCGATCAGACCGGCCGAGCTGTTGCCGATCAGCACGCCCCGGTGCGGCGTCATGACCGTCGCCAGCCGCTTGAGCAGCCCGACAAACCGATCGCGCGGCAGGTGCTCGACGGCGCAACGCCCCGCCTCGTCTGTTTTTCCGACGCCTTTGGTCCATGCTTGGATGGCCGCCAAGATCCCATCGCGCCCTGCGTCGTGGTTGGGGTGCAGGGCCAGCACGCCCGCGCCCAGCATCGCCAGCACGCGAGCCGCCAACGCGCCCTCGGTCGCCGCGTCGCGCCCGCTGGGGTGCAGTAGAAACACCGTCCGCGGCGCGCCCAGTTTCTCGTACTCGGCGTCGCTCATCGCCGAGATCGCGCCCAGCTCGTCGATCGCTGGCGAGCCGACGTTGAACACGAACTCGAGGCTCTCGCCCATGCGGACGATCCGCTCGCGTGATTGTTCGGTCGCGGGGAAGTGCAGATGCGCCAGCTTCGTGATCGCGTGCCGCATCGCCTCGTCGGCGATCCCCTCGGCTCGGTCCCCGCCGTGGATGTGCGCGAGCGCCCACCCGCCGATTGAAGCGGTCGATGCCGCAGCGAAGGCCTCGATGCGATCGCCCAGCACGACCACCCAATCCGGCTGCAACCGCTCGAACACGCGCGTGAAACGCGAGATACCTCGTCCCAAACTCTCCGCGTCAGCGATCCGCCCCGTCTTCCCCGCGAGCTGCATCGGCACGCTGTCGAAAATATCAAACTCAACCTTCACGTCGCGCAGCGTGAGAGCTGGCGAGATCAGGTGCGAACCGGCCGCGACGACCGCGAGTTCAAGCTGGGCGTGATTCTTCACCGCGTGCATGACCGGCCGAAGCAGTCCAAACTCGGCGCGAGAACCAGTCACAACAGCAACGCGGGCCTTGAGCATGAAGAGATTGTTGCACACACAGAGGCCGCACGCATCGGCGATCAAACGGGGGACGGGCGACTAACCTTACCACACGAGG
>CAZIMT010000209.1:0-4521 GCA_964540295.1 uncultured Phycisphaeraceae bacterium | reverse complement strand
C
The DNA here is from genome assembly GCA_964540295.1 of uncultured Phycisphaeraceae bacterium. Lineage (GTDB taxonomy): Bacteria > Planctomycetota > Phycisphaerae > Phycisphaerales > UBA1924 > CAZCPB01. Next base: position 4,520 of record CAZIMT010000209.1, on the reverse strand, counting down.
TTTGGTCGATCTGCCTGCCCCGGGCGTTTGTCCTGAGTGTGGGCACGCGTTTCCTGAGGATAGCTATGCGTCGAGTTGGCGCAAGACTGGTTTTTCGACGCGTCCCAAGTCTTAGCAAGCGTGGTATTAGTGGCATTGGTTTGCCGAGCGGTCTTTGATCCGGGTTTCAATGGTTCGGCGCGACAAGATAAAACCGCTCGATCTGCACATCGAACCTAGTTTCGTCCTCGCGCTTCATCGTGTAGACGCCTTCCATCGTGCCCCAGGGCGTCGGCAGCGGGCAGAAGCTCGCGTATTCGAAGGATTGGCCGGGGGCGAGCTCGGGCTGCTGGCCGACGACGCCGTCACCGACGACCTCTTCGCGCTGGCCGGTGGCATCGACGATGGTCCAGCGGCGGCTCAGGAGCTTCGCCCAGCGGTCGCCCTCGTTGGTGATCGTGATGCGATATCCAAAGACATAGCGTCGCTCGGCCGGGTCGGAGTGCTCGTCGATGAACCGAGGCGCGACGCCTACGCGCACGCCGTTGTCGAGGGAGACAGATCCGAGAGGTTTTTTGGTGGCTTGGGACACGGGTGTTCTCGGTGGCAAGGGCGGATCGGAACGGCGATTCCCATCTGCTTCGAACCCTAAAGAATACGCCGGGTGTTGGCTCGACAGATTGTTCGAGATGGACGAGCGTCTGGCTGGCAAAAGGAAGCGCTTCACTCGACAGGCGTGACCCCGATAACCTTTGCACCTTCGGGTTGAAGAAGGCGTCGAGCGTCTTCACGGACGCGCACGAGGCCTGTGCGTTCGATCTCTCCCGGGGCCTGCAACGCGTGAAAATCGCCGTTGGCGTTGATGGTGCTGATGATGACCGTGCCAGCGGAGCGAGGGTTTTTCAGGCCGGAATGAAGCGATTTCGCGCGGCGTGTGGCCTTGACGAGGCTGATGTCGGCGGTAGGCGCTTCAAGGTGCGGGCCCCCGTCCATGGGATCGATGCGGCTGAGGTACTTGAATCCGAGCGATTCGAGGATGGCACGAGCGGGGCGAGTTTCCTCGCTGACGGCCCCGGCGCTGTTGGCGGCCTCGGGGTCCATGATGGAGATGTCGATGTCGCCCGGCGGGAGCAGCCCCTCGACGAACTCCTTGGACGTTTGCGAGAACTTGTAAACCTCGGCGAAGGAGCGCGGGATGAAATGGCGGGTGAACTTTTCGAAGAACGGGTTGTAGCCGTTGCGGTCGATAGGACCGAGCATCTCGGCGACGACGCGGTCGGCGAACTGTTCGCGGAAGAGGCCGATGAGGTGGAAGCGGACGAAGGAGAGGAGCCTGCCAAGGCGGAGCTTGTGCCCCCGGAAGGCGTGGTTGAGGATGATGCCGCCGATTTCCGTGGGGCCGGTCTCGTCGGTTTGCAGGCGGGCGATCTTGTGCTCCCAGGAGACCTTGAGTGATTCGCTTTCGCGGCGCATGGTGGAGAGCTGGAGGAAGACGCGCGGCTTGCGCGGGCCTCCCATGCGGGCGATGACCTGGCTGGTGCCGATGACGCCGCGGCCTTCGACGTCTTCGAGGACGAACATGAAGAGCGGTGAGCCGCCGGTGATTGATTTGATTCCCGAGGACGAGGTGGCGCGCGAGGTTGGCTTGGCGTTAGCGCGCGAAGACGCGCCCTTAACGATCGTGCTGGCGATGCGGCCCGCGGTCAGGCTCTGGAAGCTCCGCTGGCTCTGCTCGATCTTCTGCGCGATGATGTCGCGGTCGGCGGGGAGGTTGATGAAGAAGGTTTGCTTGGCGAGGCTGTGAAGGTCGTCGAGGTCGTGCGGGAGCGCTTGGCGGATGACGAACATGGGCGGCCTCCGGGGGGCGAGGGGAACGGAACGAGCGGTTGGTTCAAGATCGGGAGCGAAGGTTAGGGGCGAAATTGGCGCGAGTGAGGCTCGCGAATCGGTAGACTGTGGCTCGCTTGAACAACGGCCCGAACGGGCGGAAGGGGTTTATGCTTTCATCTTCGATCGATTCGAGTGCAACTTCGCGTTTCAAAGCCCTCTCTCGATGGGAGAGGTTCGGGTGGGCGCGACTCGGTCTTGCTTGGGTGCTGTCGGCGCTGCTGGCCAACGTCCTGATCGCGCCTTGCTCGGTTGCGCAGGTCTCTGCGCCAGCCGAGCCTGCGGCGGTCAAGGCCGGTCTCTTTCATGTCCGCTTCGACGCGGCGTTGCAAAGCGAGCCGTATTCGGGGCGTCTATACGTTGCGATCGGCAAGAGCGACACGCGCGAGCCGCGGCTTAAGATGGGGGATTGGTTCGCTGGCGCTCAGGTGTTCGCGCGAGACGTTTCAAAGGTCGGCCCGGGCGGCGACGTGCTGTTCGGGCCGGACGCGCTGGCGTATCCGAAGTCTTCCGAGGACTTCGGGAACGGCGAGTATTTCGTGCAGGCGATCGCGCGGCGGAACCTCGACTCGTGTCACCCCGGGTCGGATGAAGGCGACCTCTACAGCGAGCCTAGGAAAGTTAGCTTTGAGAAAGGCAACGCGAGGGCGGTTGAGCTGGTGCTGTCCAAATCCGTTGCGGCCAAGCTCTTCAAAGAGACAGACCGCGTGAAGCTCTTTGAGATCAAGAGCCCGAGCTTGTCGAAGTTTCTAGGGCGTGATTTCACCATGAAGGCCGGGGTGATCCTGCCGGCGGGGTGGAAGGACGACGCGAGCGTGCGCACGCCGACGCTGTATTGGATCGGCGGGTTCGGCGGCGATCACCGGGCAGCGTTCCAGATGGCGCGGATGCTCGCGCAGACGCCCGGCGCGGACAAGTGCCTCGTCGTGGTGCCCGACCCGACGTGCTACTGGGGGCACAGCGTGTTCGCGGATTCGGCCACGAACGGGCCATGGGGGCAGGCGTTCACGAGCGAGATGATCCCGGCTCTCGAAGCGAAGTTTCATGGCTCGGGGACGGTCGAGCACCGCTACGTCAGCGGGATCTCGTCGGGCGGGTGGTCGTCGCTGTGGTTGCAGGTGACGTACCCCGAGACGTTTAGCGGCGTGTGGTCGCACTGCCCCGACCCGGTCGATTTCCATGATTTTCAGCGGATTGACCTGAACGCGCCGGGCGTGAGCATGTACGTCGATCCTTCCGGCGAGCGCAGACCTTTGGCGCGGCAGGGCGGGCAGGTGAAGTTGTGGTACAAAGATTTCATCGCGCAAGAATCGGTGATGGGCCCGGGCGGGCAGATCGGGTCGTTCGAGGCCGTGTTCAGCCCGCGCGGCGCGGACGGCCGACCGGTCGAGCTGTTTGATCGCAAGACCGGGCTCGTCAACGCGAGCACGGCCAAGGCGTGGGAGAAGTACGACATCCGCGCGGTGCTCGAGCGCGATTGGCAGACGCTCGGCCCGAAGTTGGCGGGGAAGCTGCACGTCGTCGCGGGCGGCGAGGACACGTTCTATCTGGAAGGCGCGGTGAAGCGGTTGGCACAGACGATGAAGACGCTGGGCAGCGACGCAGATATCCAAGTGATCGATGGCATGCCGCACACGGTGCATCAGCCAACGGTGAAGAAGATGTTCGAGGTCATCACGGGCATCGCTTCAGAATCGAGCGAGGCGCCGAAGTCGGCGGAGTGAAGATTGGCGAACCGCCGGAATTATGACGTGAGCGAAGAGCGGACGTGAGTGAAGAGAAGATTGAAGGGAAGAACGAGGGCGCAGGCGAGACGCCTGCGCCACGAGATGAGGTAGGGGCCGGTGTCGGTATACTTGATGTTCGATCCAACTGAGACAAATCACTTTTTTAAAGGATTTCTGATGTTCACCACGTTTGTTGCTCTCGCATCGCTTGTCGCACTCGCCGGTCAGCTCGCGGCCCAGCCGACCAAGGCAGCCGAGCAGCCTCAGCCCAAGGTCGTCACGTCGGGGACGGCCCCCGTGAGCGCACCGTCCGACGCGACGGTGCTGTTCAACGGGCTTAATTTGGACGAGTGGCAGGTGGGTGAGGGGAAGCCAGCGGAGTGGACGCTGGACGCTCGGCCGCGAGCTGGCGCGCCGATGACGTGCAAGCCGGGGTCGGGGAGCATCGTCAGCAAGAAGATGTTCGGCGATGCGCAGATCCACGTCGAGTTTGCTCTTCCCAAGGCCGACGCGGACGCGGGGAAGAAGGGCCAGGAGCGCGGCAACAGCGGCGTGTATATTCAAGGCCGATACGAGGTGCAGGTGCTTGATTCATACCAGAATGAGACGTACCCGGACGGCCAGTGCGCGGCGATTTACCATCAGCACGCGCCGCTGGTCAACGTCTGCAAGCCAGCGGGAGAGTGGCAGACTTATGATATTATCTTTACGGCACCGAAGTTTGACGCGGCCGGGAAGAAGACGGCGAGCGCGCGGGTCACGGTGATCCAGAACGGTATTGTGGTGCAGAATAATGTGGAGATGACTGGGCCGACGGGGGGAAACCTGTCGGAGGAGAGCGCCAAGCCCGGGCCGATCATGCTGCAGGATCACGGGAACTTTGTGCAGTATCGAAATGTTTGGGTGAGGGGGTTGGGGAGGTAAGAG
>CAZIMT010000208.1:0-4524 GCA_964540295.1 uncultured Phycisphaeraceae bacterium | reverse complement strand
GCCCGAGGCGAATCACTGGATCAAGGGCTATCTCGGCGCCGACGAGTTCCTGAATGGAGACGGGCGGTACTGTCTGTGGCTCGTCAACTGTCCTCCGGCCAAACTGCGGGCGATGCCCGCTGTCCTCGACCGCGTTCAGGAAGTCCGGAAGATGCGTCTCGCGAGCAAGGCCGCGTCAACACGCAGATTCGCCGAGACACCCAGCATCTTCGCCCAGATCGCACATAAGGAAGTGCCGTATCTGTTCCTCCCGATCGTCTCGTCCGAGCGCCGCGACTACATCCCGATGGGCTTCATGCAGCCGTCGACTATCGCGAGTAATCTCGCGATGATCGTTACGGGGGCGACGAAGTTCCACTTGGGCATGCTCAGCAGCGCCATGCACATGGCGTGGGTCCGCCAGTTCTGCGGACGGCTCAAGTCCGACTTCCGCTACTCTAAAGACATCGTCTACAACAACTTCCCGTGGCCAACGCCGGATGCCAAGCAACGCGCCGCCGTCGAAGCCGCCGCCCAATTCGTCCTCGACGCCCGGGCCCAGTTCAAAGGCCAAACCCTCGCCGACCTGTACGACCCTCTCGCCATGCCCAAGGCCCTGCGCGATGCTCACAAGGCTCTCGACAAAGCCGTGGACAAGTGCTATCGCCCCTCCGCCTTCGAGTCCGAGCGCGCCAGAGTCGAGTACCTCTTCACCCTTTACCAGCGTCTGATCGCTCCCCTAACCGCGCCCGCGAAGGGACGCAAGCGCGCCAAGGGCGCGTGAGCGTACAGCGTTCAGCCCTCTGCCTCTCCGGGGCAGAACGAAGAAACGAACCGGGGATCCACGGGTTGCGCTCCGCCCGCGAAGACGCGGGCTGCGCTCCACCCGTGGCTACACCCCTTCGCCCCGTTGAGGCGGAATATCGAGCGCCCGATGTTGCCCAGCGCCTTCGGCGGCACGGCTTGGACTGCCGTAATCCTCTGATACACTCACCCCGACGACCCGGGCCGGTGAAAGAGCGGACACCGAAAGAGGAAGAAGAGCAAGCACCAGCGCAAACGGATCACGAGAAGCAGAAGGAGGCAGAGAGCACCCGTGGACATCTTCAAAAAACTCTCCGGCGAGCTGATCGATATCGTCGAGTGGACCGACGACAGCCGCGACACGCTCGTCTACCGCTTCCAGCGGTATCAGAACGAGATGAAGAACGGCGCGAAGCTGACCGTGCGCGAGGGCCAGAGCGCGGTCTTCGTCAACGAGGGCCAGATCGCCGACGTCTTCAAGCCTGGCATGTACACGCTCAGCACCCAGAACCTGCCGCTGCTGGCCACGCTCAAGGGCTGGAAGTACGGTTTTAACAGCCCGTTCAAGGCCGAGGTGTACTTCGTCGCCACGCGGCAATTTACCGACCTGAAATGGGGGACGGCCAACCCGATCATGCTGCGCGACCCCGAGTTTGGGCCGATCCGGCTGCGAGCGTTCGGGCAGTACGCGATGAGGGTTGTTGACCCGGGGATTCTGATTAAGGAAGTTTCGGGGACAGATTCGCGCCTGACGGCCGAGGGAATTACTGACCAGCTTCGCAACCTGATCGTGTCGAAGTTCACGGATCTCCTGGGCGAGAGCAAGATCCCTGCGCTGGATCTGGCGAGCAACTACGACGAGCTGGGCAAGTTTATCGCGGACCGCGTGCGGCCGTTCTTCGCGGGCTTCGGGATCGACGTGACCCAGTTGCTGGTGGAGAACATCTCGCTGCCGCCGGAGGTCGAGAAGGTGCTCGACCAGCGCACGAGCATGGGGATCGTGGGCGACCTCGGCAAGTACACACAGTTCCAAGCGGCTCAGGCGATCGGGCAATCGGGGAACAACCCCAACAGCGCGATCGGCGCGGGGATGGGATTGGGCGCTGGCATGGCGATGGCGCAGCAGATGGCTCAGACGCTGGGGCAAGCGAACGCGGGCGGGGCTGGCGCGGGCGGTGGCGCGATGCCGCCGCCGTTGCCGGGGCAGGCGTCGTTCTTTGTCGCGGTGAACGGGCAGCAGAGCGGGCCGTTCGACGCGGCGGCGCTCAAGAGCATGGTCGAGGCGGGCCGCCTGACGCGCGAATCGCTCGTGTGGCGCAATGGCATGGCGCAGTGGACGGCCGCGGGCCAAGTGCCGGAGGTCGCGTCGCTCATCACCAGCGGCGGCAGCACGCCGCCCCCGCTCCCTTCGTGAGGACGCCGTGCCCGAACGCGAGTTCTCATGCAGCAAGTGCGGCGCGAAGCTGAAGTTCCAGCCCGGGACGGATCATCTGCTGTGCCCGTACTGCGGCAGACAGAACCAGATCGAGTCGCAGTCACCGCCGATCGAAGAATTGGATTACGAGGCCGCGCTGCGGAAGTTTGAAGGGCAGGCGGAGACTGTTGACCGCGTTGAGGTGACGTGCCAGGCGTGCGCGGCCCGTGTGCAGATGGCTGACAATGTGAGCAGCGCTAAGTGCCCGTTCTGCGGCACGCCGATCGTGGCGACGGAGAGAACGGTCAAGCTCATCAAGCCGGGCGGGGTGCTGCCGTTCGTGCTCGACGAGCGCAAGGCTCGCGAAGCGCTGGGCTCGTGGATCGGCGGGCGGTGGTTCGCTCCGAACGATCTCAAGCGGAGCGCGCGGGTGGATGCTGGAGTCAGCGGTGTGTACATGCCCTTCTGGACGTACGACTGCAAAGCGACCACGCAGTACACCGGGCAGCGTGGCGATCACTATTACGTCACCGAGTCGTACACAACCACGGAGAACGGCCGGCCGGTCGTACGCACGCGGCAGGTGCAACGCACGCGCTGGAGCCCCGCAGCGGGCACGGTGAGGAACGTGTTCGATGACGTGCTGGTGTGCGCGAGCCGGTCGATCTCGGTCGATGGGTTGGCGTCGCTTGCGCCGTGGGATCTGAAGGCGCTGGTGCCCTACACCGACGAGTATCTCAGCGGGTTTAAGGCCGAAACGTACACGCTGCAACTCAAGGACGGGTTCGGGGTGGCGCGAGAGATCATGGCGCCGACGATTGATCGAACGATCCGCGCGGACATCGGCGGTGACGTGCAGCAGGTGTCAAGCGCACGCTCGGCGTACAACGACATCACCTACAAGCACATGCTTCTGCCGGTCTGGGTGTGCGCGTACCGGTGGAACAACAAGGCGTACCAGATTTTGATTAACGCGCGCACGGGCGAGGTGTTCGGGGAGAGGCCGTACAGCGCGTGGAAGATCGCGATGCTGGTCGCGGCGATCCTGGTCGCGGTGCTGGTGATCGTGCTGTTCGCGCGGTCCGGGTGAATCTTAAGGGCCGCTGGACTAGACGCAAGGTTGAGGGAAGCCTCGCCGCCCGGAGGTCGATGAGAATGCGTTTGTGACGAGCGAGGACTTTAAGAGGTTCGGGGCGTTTGAGTCGCGGCGCTCAGAGTGTTCTCATATGAAATTCGGCGAGAATGCTCTCGGCGACGTTACCCACAAAATGAGCCGACCGCACGGACTCACGCTTGCATGAGATTGAAGCGATGTCGTGTGGCCAGGGGAGACAGGCGATTGACCTCATCTTCGCGCACGAGGATCTTTCAATCCGTCAAGTCTTCCCGATTGTTAACGGCGCAATCTTCGTTCTCTTCTCAACATGCCCCGCCGCGATTTTGTCGTAACCCGATCCCAGCTCGCCGATCGGGTCGGGCGGGATGATCTGGACTTTCTTATCCCCGAGTTTCGCTTCGCCCTTGCGAACCTTGTCTTGGAACGCCAAGCACTCGGCCAGCAGGCGGTCGAGGATCTCTGGCTCGGGGACGTTGGCGACTTTCTCGCCTTGAACGTAGATGATGCCGCGCCGATCGCCCGCGAACACGGCCACGTCCGCGCCCTCCGCTTCGCCGGGGCCGTTGACGATGCAGCCCATGACGGCGACCTTCATCGGCACCGTGATCTTCGCGGCCAGGGCTTTGCGAACGTCTTGAATCAGCGTGAAAAGATCGACCTGGATGCGCCCGCAGGTCGGGCACGCGATGAGATCTACACCGATGCGCTCTCGCAGACCCAGGCAGTACAGAAGTTCAAGGCCGTCTTCGACTTCGAAGATCGGGTCGTTGGCATAGCTGATGCGGACGGTGTCGCCGATGCCGTTGATAAGCAGGCCGCCGAGAGCCACCACGGAACGGATCGTCCCGGTTTCCTTGGGCCCCGCGTGGGTAACGCCCAGGTGCAGCGGGTGGTCGAAGCGTTGAGAGATTTCGGTGTAGGCATCGATGACAAGGGCGGCGTCCATAGACTTGGCGCTGATCGCGATGTCGTAAAAATCCTGCTCGTAGAAGATGTCGAGATATTCTTCGAGCTTGGTGATCATGATGGCGAGCATGTGGCCGTGCTTGTGCTCGCTAAAGATCGCGCCGAGTTCTTTCATCCGCTTCTGCTTGTCGCGGCGTTCGATGATGGAGCCCTCGTTGACGCCGACTCGGATAGGGATTCCCTTGCCCCCCGCCGCGCCCTTGCAGGCCTGGATGACGTCGATGACCTGGGCGCGGTCGGTGAT
>CAZIMT010000207.1:0-4637 GCA_964540295.1 uncultured Phycisphaeraceae bacterium | reverse complement strand
TCCAGGCTCGGTTTGTGAATGCGGACGGGTCGCTTCAGGAGAGCGGGCAGACGGGGTACGCGCTGGCGTTCACGATGAGGCTTTTCCCAGAGGAACTGCGTGAGAAGGCCGGGGAGCACTTCGCGAGGGCAATCGCGGCGAAGAATAACCACCTGGCGACGGGGTTTATTGGGACGCCGCGGCTGCTGCCGGGGTTGTACGCGGCCGGTCAAGCGCCCGTCGCGGCGCGGCTGCTGATGAACGATGACTACCCGTCGTGGCTGTATCAGGTGATGCTGGGCGCGACGACGATGTGGGAGCGGTGGGACGGGTGGACGCCGGAGAAGGGTTTCTCGGATGTGGGGATGAACTCGTTCAACCACTACGCGTTCGGCTCCGTGGGAGACTATTTGTACCGGCACGTCGCGGGGATTTCGCCTGCCGCGCCGGGGTACTCGCGCGTGCGTGTTGCGCCGACGCTGACGGCCGGTCTTGACCACGCGGCGGCGACCTACGACTCGATCGCAGGGACGATCGCGAGCTCGTGGCGGCGGACCCAGGACGGTGTTGAGTACGACATCACGATCCCGCCGAACGTGAGCGCTGAGATTCGGTTGCCGGGCGAGCTGGGCTCGGTGGTCACGGAGGGCGGGCGAGCGATCGGGGATGTTCGTGAACTTGTTCTCGTGCCTGCGAGCGGGGATGCGGCGCGGGTCGTTGTGGGGTCGGGCGTGTATCGGTTTGTGGTGACGACGCTGGCGACTCGGTGAGAATCTCGCGCCTGGGGATCGCTTCTGAGAGGTCAATGGCTGCAAAGAAAACGGCCTCGCGAACTGTTCAGGTTTGCGGGGCCGAGTTGAGAATAAGGGAAGAGTTTTTCAGTTGTCCTGCGACAGGATAATGATCGAGTATGGCCCGACGCCGATGTTGCCGTTGTAGCTCATGCCGTCTTTGGCGCCAGCGTTGGCGGTGGTGTCATAGCTGTTGGTATTGGCGAAGTCGCTGCTGTAGCCGTTCCAGTCGGAATTGAAGCGAACCTTCCAAGTGCCCGCGCGAGGGAAACCGAGGTTGTAGCTGGCGTAGGTGGTGTTGGCGAAGTTGGCGATGACAACGCAGTCGTCCTTGACGCCGCCGTTCTGCCAGCGGTGGAACCCGATGAGCTTGCTCGTGTCGTTGACGTGGTGCACGTTGATGTTGTTGCCGCGCAGGCCTCGGGTGGTGTCGTACCAGTTGCGACGGAGGCGGATCATGTCGCGGTACATCGTTTGGATGCCAGCGTAGGTGGTGAGCTTGGTCCAATCGACGGGGTCGGTGTCGGCGAAGTAGCCGTCCTCGAGCACTTCCTGGCCTTGGAAGATCATCGGGATGCCCGGCGCGGTCATGACGAGCCCCGCGCCCAGGGTCGAGCGTTTTTTGCTGGCCCAGGAACCGGCGTTGCCGGGCCAGATTTCTTCGGGGACGCGGCTGTTCCCGTTGGCGACCTCGTCGTGGCTCTCGGTGTAGATGACGCGCTGGGTGGCCGTGCCGTTATAGAGGTGCGTGAGGGCGTCGCGGACGGAGAACATGTTGCGAGCCGAGTCGGTGCCGGTGATGATCGCGTCGCGGATCGGATGGACGAAACCGGCGTCCCACTGGGTGTCAAAGCCTGCGCCGCCCGCGCCCGTGGGCTTGGTCAGAAAGTCGTTGTTCTGAAGGTCCTCGGCGATCGAGATTTTCCAGCCGACGTTGGCGTCGATCTCGTTGTTGCAATACTGCATCAGGCTCCAGCCGTCGGGGATGTCGGTGCCGGTGCCGTTGTTAGTGTTGCGGATGTTGACGGTGGAGTCCCAGCGCAGCCCGTCGGCGCGGTATTCTTGGACCCAGGACATGATGCTGTCGCGGATGTACGTGCGGACCTCGTTGCGACCGTAATCTGGGCGGGTGTCGCCCCAGGGCGTGGTCGAGCGGTAGTCCTGATAGAAGTAGATGCCGCCCTTGTTGTTCTGTTGCCAGCCGTCGAACTGCCACATGTCAAGGTCGGACGGGCCGTAGTGGTTGTGAACGACGTCCTGGACGACGGCGATGCCGCGAGCGTGAGCCTCGTTGATGAAGGACTTGTAGTTGTTCATCCCGCCGTAGATGGCCTCGACGGTGTCAGGGTCGGAGGGGTTGTAGCCCCAAGAGAAGTCGCCGCCGAACTCTGAGACGGGAAGCACCTCAACCATGTTGACGCCCAGAGCCTGGAGCTGGTTGAGGCGGGCGATGGCGGTGGCGAAGGTGCCGGGCGTGCCGCCAGCGGTGTCGTTGAAGGTGCCAATGTGCATCTCGTAGAAAACGGTTTCATTCCAGGGCGGAGCAGAAAATGCGGGCGTTTTGGCGCGGCCGGTGACGGTGACGTCGTCGATGGCCAGCCCGTCCGATGGCAGCGGCGAGTTGTCGTACTGCTGCCAGCGGACCTTGAAAGTCGAGCCCGGGGTGAAGCCGGCGGCCGTCGCGGCGGCGGTGAGGTTTATGGTCTGAAGTGAGAACGCCGCGGAGATTGCCGGGTAGCCCGTGACCTTGGTCCAGGTGGTGCCATTGCTGGAGATGAACAGCCCGTCAGCGGTGTGGATCTCTTCGCCGACGTTGCGGACGTTGTAGGCGAGCGTGAGCTGCCCGTAGTTCGCGGCGTTGAGCGAGAGCGTGAGCTGGCTGGTTTCGTAAGAGCTGGAGAGCGAGCTATCGAAGGTGCAACCGCGGGTGCCGGTGGCCTTGTAGGCGGTTGAGGTCCGGACGCGCCAGGAACTGGTGCCCGAGAGAGCCCAAGACGTGCCGAAGGTGCCGGTCTCGAAGCCGTCGCTGAAAAGCGTGACGGTGGGGCCGTAGACGGACCAGTCGAAGTTGTCGGCGCGAACGATGGAGTTGCTGGAGGAGTTGACGACCTCGCGGCCGCGCGGGTCTTTTTTCCAGATGGTGCTGGCCCCGTTGGTGACGACGAACTTGTACTGCTGGCCGTCGAGCGCGCCGGGGACGTCGACCGACCAGTTCCCGCTGGCACCCTCGGAGAAGAGCGGGTTAGCGGTTCCTGAGAACGAGTTAAAGGTGCCGGCGACCTTGATGGCGCTGGCGTTGGGAGCCCAGACCCGGAAAGTCACGCCGCCCGTGTAGGGGATCGCTCCCATACCGGGCTTGGCTGAAACCTGGGCCCATACGCTTGACGCCAGTGAGGCGAACAGGGCGATGGAAGCAGCAACACGGCTCTTCTTCATCAGTGGTCTCCGATGTGCTTGGCGCTCCGCGAGCGCGGTGCAAAAGAATGAACGCGTGGGCAGCGTACTGGTAGTCTGGGGGGTTCGCAACACGCAAAATCTGAGATTTAGGATATTTCTTGGCAGGGGCGGGCTGGTCTTAGCGCGTGTCCGGTGATCGAGCACCGTGGAGATTTCTCTGGGAGCGCGACGGCATGGCTCTCTAGAAACGAGTAGGGCCGAAGATGGCGACCCGCTCGATGAGACAACCGAGATGACGCATCGCGTTGTTTCCGTTCGCGGGTGAGACGCTGTGCGGAACGTGCATGATGTCGGCCGAAGGATCTGCGCTCGGCGCGAACCAGCAATCGGTTCCGTCCGAGCTTCGTTCGTTCGTTTGGCTCGTTGCCGCGGGTGAGGACTCGCTCGGTACACGCTCGAGCGTCCGCGCTCTTTCGGGCAGCGGCTCGATCGGCGCTGATGCCTCGGCTCAGGGCAACGGCGCTCCCTCTTGGCCCACGATGTGAGAGAACGGCCACCGGCGGTTGGTTCAGACCGCCTCGCCGGGCTTCGCGTGCGCAGGCGAATTTATCTGGGCGTTGGACTTAGCCTGCTGCAAGCGAGCGGCCAGGATTGCTTGAACGAGGTCGCTGAGGATCGAAGGGGGCACGAGATCACTGGGCCGGTTGAACGCGGCCTTGCCGAGCACGATCGTGTGGCGGTAGCTCTCCAGATACGAAACGCACGCGGAGCAGATTTCGAGGTGCTTATCGAACTCTCGCCGGGCGTCGGGCGCGAGCGACTCGTCGAGGTACTCTGCGATGAACCCGATCAGCTCGCGGCAGGTGATGTAGTCGCGGTGGCTCGCGGTGAATGCCAGGTTCTCTGCTGGGTTCAACCCGAATTTGTTAGAGTCAGAATGGTTCATGGGAAGGGTCCACGTGAGTGGTTTGTTGTTGGTGATCCGCGAAGGCCGCACCTCGGTGACTCTGTGCTGGACGTTCAAAGCCCGGTCATCAGCCCGGTCATCCGCCCAAGAGTAACAGAGAAAGTTTGGAGGTGAACACGACGCGTCTGCATGGTTGTTGTGACCAATACTCGCGGCGCGTCACGAGCTGCGACACTGCGCGGACCACCTCGGATAGGTTCACCATGGGACCGGCCGAGGAAATAAGTTCTAGATCTCTGATGCCGTTGTCGGCGGTTGGTTTCTCAAGGCTTCACCGGGTTTGTTCCCGGGGCATCAGCGAAGCGGAGGCATACGCACGCGGGCGAGAAAAACGGGCGATGACTTGCGATTTACGGGCGTGCCTTGTGGCGTGTGACGGCGGACGTTGAAACACCAGCGATGAAAGGGCGTCAGGAGTGGAACTCGAGGCGCGTCACGATCGGCGCAACGAGCACCCGATCGGTCCTAGCATCCGAGAGCAATGCTTTTCAAGCGCCTCAGCA
>CAZIMT010000206.1:0-4689 GCA_964540295.1 uncultured Phycisphaeraceae bacterium | reverse complement strand
GGCGACTGGGCTCCCCCACCCTATCTACGGCTGTTCCTCGCTGAGATCGAACAGCGTCACTCGCTCGCGAGTCCTCGCCCACCCGACGGTCGCTGTGTATGGCCTTGGGAGACCCGCCAGAGGACCAAGTATCTAGAGCGCGTCTTTTCGGAGACGCTAAGACGGCCGCCAACGGGCGGCACGAAGGTGTGTTTCTCCGGGCGCACAAGCCCGACATCTCGCTGCTCTCCCCCCAAGGGCTCATACTCCCGGCGAGAGAGTGGACTGCAGTCGGCGGGGTCGCGGCCCTGGCGCTTCACCGCCACCATCAACTCCGCGATCTCGATCTGCCTCATGGGGGCCGCCCGCTTGACCTCCCGGAACCCCTTGGAGGTGACGTTCTTATCCTCCAGAAGTGCGACGGCTTCCGGGCAGATCCCGGCGCGTAAGGTCACGCTTGAACCGAATTAACTTCACGTCCAAACTGATGGTGGCGGCGATCCGTTCCTCGATGACGCCGTTCTCGAGCGCACGCAGGATAATGAAGTGCTCCTGGATCGGAGCCGTCCGGTTCACCTTGTGGTTGTAGGTGAAGCTCTCGTCGTCCTTGGCAACGAGGCAGAAGGCCTCGGTGCGTCCCAACTCCTTGAGCACGTCAAGGCGAAAATGACCGTCCAGAAGGGTGCAGCGTCGATCGTGCCCGTGGGGCCGAGTCTTGCTTGAAAATGATCAGCGGCTCGATCACGCCGAGTTCGCGGATCGATGCGAACAGTCGCTAATACTGCTGCCCTTTTCGCATTTCGGGGCGCGCTGTGCGTGCAGGAAGGATCTGCCCGATCGGCACCATCTGGTCGTCTGAAGTAGCGATAGTCACCGCGATACTGATGAGAATCTGGCCTCACTCCACCGCTTCAAGCAGGCGGGTTTCGCCTTGCTTGAGCAACCGCACGATCTCCTTGGCGTAAGACGCGTGCAAGTCTGTCTTGTGGGCGATCTCGGCATACGTGTACCCTCGCTCTTTCAGTTTGCCGACCTCCCGGAGCATTTCGACGCATGTCTACCGGCGTCGGACCAGGTTCTCCGCGAGGCTCATCAACAGAAGCTCCTCACGAGAGGCGGCGATGATGAGCGCTGGCACGGTGGTATCGCCCAGCTGGCGGCAGGCCTCCAGCCAGCCCTCCCCGCAGACCAGTTCATAGAGCGGCTTGCTCTCCTTGGAACCGCGCTGAACGACGTTGATAGGCTTCTTAAGCCTGATATTGGAGATGTTCGAGACGATCTACTTAAACTTGACCTTCCCACGCTCACGCGGATTCATCACCGTGATCTGGTCGATCGGAATGCGGACAACATTGGTGTCGCGATGGTCGATCACGCGGCCACCTCGATCTGGATGACCTTGGCCATCCCGAGGAAGAACTCCAGAGACTCGAACCTGAACGTATCGATCAAGGCCCCATTGAACTGCGACAAGCGGAACTTGGGCAGCTCCATGTCGATGCTCGGCAACAGATATTAGTTGGCAAGCTGCTCGTTACCCGGGTCCATCCGCACGACGATGTAGATGTCGACGACCCGCGCTTTCCGAACGCGGAACCGCCAGCGGGGTGATCCCGCCGCGGTCGATCGGTAACGTGCGAGCGAAAGAGATGCGCTATAAAGACCATTGATCGTGAGCACGTCGGACGAGCTGTTCCGCTCAACCGTCGCGCCCATCGTCTGCAGGTCTTGGATCATGTCCCCCAAGAGCTGCGGATGCACCTGCCGAAGCTGGCGGTTAACCTTCAGATACTCAAAGTCTCGCTCGAGAGTGAAGCCAGCAAGCCGGTAGGCGTTGGTCAGGCTTCCGAATCGGGTTTGGTAGGCCGAGCCGGTGGGAATGCTGTTCGTTTCGTCGATACGTGCGCAGTGAGTTCGGGGTGGACAGCCAGGACGCTGCGTGGGCGGCCCAGCATGTCGTCGTCGGTGAAATGCCGATGACTCTCTTGAATGATCCCCCGTGCCATGAAGAACGCCTCGGGCTCGACCAGGCCATCAAACGTGCCGTCACCATGGACCCAGATCTCTGGCGGATTGATCACCCGCTTCTTCTTGAGCTTGAAAGAGACTCGGTTGTAGACGTTGTTCCCGGTGTACTTCTCGTTGCAGAGGATTTGGTGCACCATGCTCCGCGTCCGCTCGCACGCAGAGGCGACACTCGCAGCGTTCAGATCGTCGGCGATGGTCCGCCCGCGCTTGCTCTGCGCGACGAACTATTCGTAGAGCTTGCGGAGCAGCGCTCCGAACTGATTCCTCTGCTCGTTGCCGCGGGTGCGAGAGTTCTTCTGCATCAGCAGGTGCACACGGCGGAACGTTTACTCCTCGACGATGGCCTCGTGTTGCCCCTGGTACGTTTCGCCCTAGTGGACAACCTTTCCCACGTAGATCAGGTTCTTCAGCGTGCAATCGGCGTGCCTCCAGGTTGAAGAACCGGTATCCGTTGATGTGCGTTCCGGTCACGACCTTGGCGATCACCTCGCGGCGGCGTTGGTCGGCGGAAAGATTGGCGTCATCGTCATTGGCAACCATTGGCGGTACTCCCGTCTCGTCGTCGGACGATTGAGGTCGGATGAGGGCGAGAAGGCAAGGCATGTCTTCTCACCGGCTGCTTACGCCACGCGAAGGCGGGCTGTCCGCACTGGGCATACGAGCTTGCGATTTGTTTCGCATCGCGGGGCTGCGCCGGCACCACACACGCTGCGACACCGAAGCGAAGAGGGCCACTACGTCGGCATCAAAGGCAACGAGCTTTGGGTTCGAAATCGATTCGGCCCGTGGTGCCGTGTCTCGTGTTGATGACCCGCGAGAGGTGATGCCACGGCTATAACGGCGTGCCCGAAGAGACGCCGAGACTTCGAGACTTTCTCGGTTCGGGCGGAAGCCCGCAGGGGGAAGCGCGCCGTCCCCGAGTCTCACCTCGCCAGACCGTGAGACTTTTCAATGAGAGGCATGCCGAACCACTTGGCAAAGCGTGGCCCGCCAACCCGCACAAAAGTGCAAACGCCCCAACCTCGCGGTCAGGGCGTTCACTTCGAACGGGTGGGTCGCTCAGTTTCTGGACGACCTCGGCAATAGCGGGGGGCTGATTCGATCGCCGTTGGATGAGGCGTTGGCGAGGCGTTTGGTGCCGCTGGTTTCTTTCAGGACCACGTTCTGGTGTGTCTTTCGAGCGATGACGGCCTGACCAGCGTTGCTCTGGTTGCCAGTTTGGGCGATGAAATGAGTAAGGACTCATGGTTTGATTATTCCGAGAATGGCGCGCCGAAGAGCAAGAACCGGCGCCGCAAACTTTGCGGGCACTCGGGTGAGTGATGCGGACGCGACGCCGTGATCGGGAACTACGCGCTCTCTTAGACCGCCAGCCGCTAGGTCGCCGGGGAGCGGTTCAACGGGCCAAGATCCAAGAGGGTCGGCGGTCACTTTCGCAACGGGACCGAGAGGCCGCGCGAGGAGTCGGCCGCTGCGATCACCGCTCGTCGTGCGAAAGACGCTCGGGCCAGCGACGTCGGTGGCGTGGCCGGGGTGCGCGCGGCGGCCGAGGTAGCCCAAACCATCCGAGGCTCGTCGAGGAACTCACGCGCCGCGAGGTCGATGTTTCAATGCTCCCGAGAGCGAAACTCCCGGCGTCGGCCGGGTTAGCCGCACGAGGCATGGCTCGATCGAGGTTTGAACGCCACGCAGAGCGAAGATTCGGGCCCGTGTACCCCCGGACGCGGGCTTTCTTCTTGCGCCTGGCGAATCTATCGATTCGAAGAAGTTCTTAGATCTTCTCAGAACTTCTTACTTCTTGTGCTCGCGTGAAGAGAGAGAGTAGAGAGGAGGGCCGGGGGGGCCAGGGGGCGGCGTGCTCGGTCGTCCGCGTGACAGCCTCGCGTGGTCCGATCCACACTTTAGAACCACCATCCGCTCTCGGCATGCCGATCCCACGGCTCGCATAACTCGCGCGAGACGCCTCTGATCGAGAGATGTCTCGCGCGACCGAGGACGCGGCCTGTGAGTCTGCAAGTCTAGGATGGCCGCGACGACGATCGCGGCAATACGGTGGCCCGCCGCGAAACTTGAAGTGCGCCGCGCAACGCTCGCACGGGCCAGCCTCAGTACGTTTTTTCCGAGTGGAAGAATGAAGAAGCCACGCTGTAGAACGACTTCCCAACGCCGTAGAACAAAAAACTACGCGGATTATCTGTCGAGCCACGCGAGCTTCTCTTCGAACCACGCCAAGTTCGCGCCGAACCACCTCTTGGAACGAGCAAGCTAGACGAACCAAAGGCTCGAGCGAGAGAGTGCGGCGAATCTCAAGCGGCGCCATGAGAGAAGCCGCCTAGGCCGCCGCGTGTTCAAGATTGCTCGCTCGCTCGAGCGGTTGCGCTTGGTCTGAGCGCTTTGGGCTAGACTTGGCTGCATGGCGAAGCAAAGCAACCAATCCGGCGATCTGGCGAAGGCACGCGCAAGGATCGAGACGGCGCGGCAAGCGAAGTCGAGCACGCTTGAGCTTTCCTATCTCGGCCTCACGACCGAGGACGTGACGACGCTGATCCTCGAGATCAGCCAACTCACCGCGTTGACGACGCTGTATCTCGACAACAACCAACTGACGGCGCTGCCTCTCGAGATCGGCCAACTCACCGCGTTGACGGAGCTGTATCTCGACAACAACCAACTGACGGCGCT
>CAZIMT010000205.1:0-4692 GCA_964540295.1 uncultured Phycisphaeraceae bacterium | reverse complement strand
TGATGAAGGAGATCGAGCGGTTCTTCCGCCCCGAGTTCATCAACCGCCTCGACGATATCATCGTCTTCCGCCCGCTGACTCGCGAGGACCTCAGCAAGATCGTGCTCTACGAAGTAAGCAAGGTCGCCAAGCGGCTCAAGGACCAGGCTCTGACCATGGAGCTCGACGACGTTGCTCGCGAGTTCCTGATCGAGAAGGGGTACAACCCCGAGTACGGCGCGCGGCCACTGCGTCGCTCGATCGGGACGTACATCGAAGACCCGCTTAGCGAGATGCTCCTGTCCAAGGACATCCCCGTCGGAGGCACGGTGCACGTGACCCGCCGCAAGGACAGCGACGGGAAGTTCGAGGATCACCTGTACTTCACGGCCACCGCCTCGACCCCGCCGCCGGAGACCGAGAAGCCGGTGGGGGCCAACGCGGGCTCGACGTAAGAGCTAGGCGTCAAGGTCTGGGCGTCAAGGTCTGGGAGTCAAGATCTGGGCGTCAAGCGTGACGGTCAATCGAAAGCATCCACGACACCCGAGCGTCCGCACGCTCGGGTGTTTTCTTTCGCTTCCAAGTCTCGGCTCGGCTTCGATCTCTTCGAAAGCTTGAAGTTCAGATTCTTCTCGTTGAACTCGAAGGTTTGGCAGAGCTCCAAGGACTCGAAGAAATCAGAAGAGCGGTCAGTTCCCCTGAATATTCAGGACCGTGTCCGGCGCGAGCTTGGTGATCGACACCGTGCGCTGCGGCGGGAGTCTGGAATAGTCGAACTCGGCCTTGAACTCCACGAGGTCGCCGATGGCAAGCCCGTCGAGCGAGACTCCTTGCATGGGCGGGAACGGCATGATCATCGAGTTCATCCCCTTCGCGTCGCCCTTGCTGTTGACCCAGTCTTCGATACGTTCGTGGTGGATCTGGAGCATGGAGCCCTTCACCGTTGGGTCGGGGAGCTGCTCGATGCGGCCTCGGATGGTGTAGGTTTTTTTGGTCAGCGAGGGCGAGGTCGGCGAGGGCGTGCTCGGCGCAGTAGACGGCGAATCGGGCGTTGGCGCGGTCGGAGCGTTGTTCGATGCCGATGGTCCGGACGTTGCGCGAAAGATTATTGTCGCCACGACCCCGGCCACCGCGAACGCGGCGATTGCCGGGAGGATCCGAACCAGTGAAGAGGGTGCGCCCATGGATGAAAAGATAGGAAGCAGACGGAAGAGGAGGTCGATGAAGCAGACGAGAGCGCCGAAATAAAAACCGGGGCCACAGGCCCCGGCTCGCTTCAGGTTCTTTGAGTTCGATTAGGCGCCCTTGACCGTGACGAGGTCCTTGACGGCGTTAAAGTCGTTGACGAGGTCGAAGGTGAAGCGCATCGACCAGGTCTGGCCGGGGACGGGGTGGATGATCTTGCTGCAGAGTTCGCGCTTGTACCAGTCGCGGTTGCCGCGGTTATAGACGATCATGCCCTGGCGGCGCTGGCGCTGGCCCTTGCGAAGGCCTCGCTTGGCCTCGGGGTCGTTGCGCATGAGCCGCTCGAGCGTGCTCTTCTGGTCGGCGGTGCGAGGAGCGGCGGCGATCGTGCAGACGATGCTCTGGCCAGCCTTGATATTGTCGAAGATGCTCGTCTCGGGCATGGGTCGTTCCTTGGTCTGCGGCCTGGAGGTCTGGGGTCTAGGGTCTAGTGCCCGCGAGGTCTCGGTCAGAATTCTGGCTCCCCAGCGTTCCGGGTATGGTCGAAATGATAGACGAGGGCTTCGCAGAATCCACCCGCCTGTGCTGACCCTCGCCAACGCTCGTCTACACTTCCTCTATGACTGACCAGCCCGCCAACCAAGACCATCAAGGCGACGATCAAGGCAACTCGCAAGGCGACCCCGGACCGGCACCACGCGACGTGCCGCCATTTGACCCAAGCGCGGCCCACCAGCAGCGGCCCAAGCTGCGGGCGGTGCGAGGTTTCCCGGCCCAGGTGGGCGAGCAGCAGGTCCTCGGGCTGGCCGACGCCCGGCAGATCTCGGATCGCGTGGTTTTCACCATGCCGGGGGCTCAGTTGATCCTGCCGCTGATGGACGGAAGCCGTGACGTGGACACGATCGTGTCGGAGGTGGGTCGGGGGTTGAGTCGGCCTCTGGTCGAGCAACTGGTGGCCCAGCTTGACGATGCGGGGCTGATCACCGGCCCGACGTTCGACGCCATGGTCGCCAAGATGCGGGCAGACTTTGACAACAACCCCGTGCTTCCCCCGGCCTCGACCGCCGCGATGGCCGACGCCTTGGCGACCCAAGCCTTGGGCGAGGGCGCGACCGACGAGCAGAAGAGAGAGGAAGGGCCGATTAAGCTCAAGGCCGCGTTCGACGAGTGGATCGCTCAGGCTCTCCAGAATGTCCAGAACCCCAGCTTTGACACGCTGCCCAAGGCGATCGTGGCCCCGCACATCGATTACGCTCGCGGCTGGCTGAATTACGCTTCGGTGTGGGGGCGGATGCGGGTGGTGGATCGTCCCGATCGAGTGATTATTCTGGGGACCAACCACTTCGGAGAGGGCACCGGGGTGGTGGGGTGCGACAAGGGGTTCCAGACGCCGTTTGGGACTTGCGAGGTCGATGCGGAGGTGGTCGAGATCATGCGCAAGCGGCTGGGCGACACGCTGTTTGCGAATCGGTACGACCACGAGCGCGAGCACTCGATCGAATTGCAGATCCCGTGGATCCAGCATATTTTGGGCGCGGACGAGAACGGGAAATTTTGTAAGGTTTTCGGGGCGCTCGTTCACGACCCGGCCGTGAATAACGGCGAGAGTTATGACGGCAAGGGTGTAGCATTAGAGCCGTTCGTGGCGGCACTTCGAGAAGTGTTCGAAACGCTTCCGGGTAAGACTCTTGTTATTGCATCCGCCGATCTCAGCCACGCCGGGCCGGCGTTCGGCGATCAGGAGACGCTCTTCGGCGAAGAGGAAGCCCCGACTCAGGCTCGCAACAAGGTGTTTCAGCACGACCGCGAGATGATCGAGTTCGTTCGGCAGAACAAGCCCGAGGAGCTGGTCGCGGCCATGGCGTGGCAGCAGAACCCCACCCGCTGGTGTTCGACGGGGAACCTGGTGGCGACGCTGCTGGCGGTGAAGCCGGCGGACGTGCAGTTGCTGAATTATGCGGCCGCGCTTGACCAGCAGGGGGCGGGGATGGTGAGTAATGTTGCGATGGTGATGAACTGAAGAATTGAGATGGGCTTCAGCGCCCGATGATGGTGTGTTGATAGCCCCGTTCGAGATGCTGGCAATTCGAGCTGAGCACTCCGATGATTCGCCACCCTTCGGGCGTGCGAGCCCAACACGGCGAGCCCGACATTCCATGCTTGACCGCGTGATGGTCGAACTCAACCGTGATGCTCCGGGGCCGCTGAGGGTGTGATGCCGGTATGACTCGACCGTGCAACACGACCGTTGTGAATGTTCCCACGCCCGTCAACCTGAACTCAGAAGAAGCTGTTCGAGTGAGGACAAAGATATCGTCCCCGGGGCTCAAGAGATAGTCAAGGTCGATGCCGATGGTTGTATAGCTGTACGGCAGGGGAGGATCGAGGTCCAGATATGCGATGTCGTCTTCGGGGCGAGATTCCGGCGTGCGCGTGTAGTTGGTGAGGAATCCATCCACAACGATGCGACCACGATCGAGACCAATGCAGTGGTAGGCCGTCAGGAGGCGATGCGGGCTTATGATGCACGCTGTTCCCGAATCCATCGGCCGTGATCCAAAGATCGGTTGCTTGTGGTCCGGTTGCGGCTCGGCGTTTTCCGTGAATACATCTTCCGTAAGTATCATAGAAACTGGCGGAAATCCCTCGAAGTAAAACGCGGGCGTCGGATTGGTGCGCACGGCGCAGCCGCCGCCCTGCCCGATGAGCAGGGCGGCGGTCGCAACCGCTGTGAAGAATCGCCGAATTACCATTTGGTCACGATCATCGTGTATTGGGTTCCGTTGACTGGGTCCTCGGTCTTGAGATATGGTACACCACCCATCTGCTTGCGGTTCAGCGTCGCGCTGCCAAACTCAAGGAAGACGCCAGCAATCTCGGTTTGAATGGATGCGATACCGTTTCGGAGGCAGAAGGTGCCGAGGGAATCGCGGTCGAGAGTGAATGTAATCGTCCCGTCGGTGTTCTGGACCACCGTGGCGTGGTCCGCGGGAACATCGGCAAGGCGGTCGCCGACGACGTTGGCATCAAGCGTGAACGAGACGCGTGCCGTGCTTGCGTTGTATTCGAAGGATGCGTTCAGGATGTCCCGGGTGGCGCAACAGTCGGCACCACGGATTAGCTGGGGCAGCCCTTGGGTTGGTGGCCGAAGCTCGATCGGGTATTCACGCCCGGGGTTGTTGTTGGGACGCCAGGTCTTCCGCCCGTCGGGATATTGCCAGACGGTTCCAGGAGGGGCCCCGGTTGGCGGGGTGATGGTTGTGTTTGGAGGTACAAGCCCGCCCGGTAGGATATCGCGGATCGGGTTGATCTTAATCTCAAGAGTCTCTGTCAAGCACGAACCATCAACGTAATAAGTGCAACGTGAAGCGGTGGCTTCGCACGCAGAGAGAATCAAGCCAGCTCCCGCGGCCGATGCGATCAACCCAACGAGCGACCAAGACATTGTTTTCTCAAAAATCACAGTCTGTCCTTTCGAGAAGTATAAAGGTACTCGATGCAGAACGCGTTGACGGCGCAGAATAAACC
>CAZIMT010000204.1:0-4697 GCA_964540295.1 uncultured Phycisphaeraceae bacterium | reverse complement strand
TGCTCGCGCGGGTTTGGTTCCCTCCTCCGCCCCGCCGGGGTGGAGGCAGTCTTAGGCATAGGGAGTCAAAGCTCACGCCGATTCTGGACGCAAGCCAGCCGCGTCAACCCTAGCCCGCAGGACGCTGCCCAACTCTGTCTGCTCTTGGCGCGTCAGGCCGGGTTGACGCACGAGCGGGATGTTCCAGCCGACCACCGCGACCGCTCGCCCGTTCAACTCCGCCCGAGCAATCGTCCAGCGACGCTCGGCGAAAGTTCCCGTTTCGATCACCTCGGCAGACGTGATGCGTGCGACGGCATCGAGCACCGTTCGACTGGTGCAGATGACCGCCGAGAGCGCGAAGGCCTCGATCTGCCAGCGCAGAAAGGGCAGGTCGGCGTTGAGCATCGCCGCGCCCGCGTCACGGTTAGCCTTGAACACGTCGCTCCAAACCGGATCGGTGGGCTCCTGAACCAGATCGAGGTGCGCGGCCGACCCATCTCGGAACGAGACTCCAAAGCCTTCAACCACGCGGCTCAGACCGGCGAACCAGGAGTACACAGGTTTGTCTGGTCCGAAGTAGCCGCGCATGGTCGTGATCGCGCGTTCGCATTGAGCGTCGGTCAGTTCGCCACGCTCGTATGCACCGAGCGACCCCAAGGTTTCGAAGTGGCGATTCTTACCGACGAGTTCGGTCCGGCTCTTGGAAAGATACTCCTTCCACGAAGGATTGAGCCCGACCGTGCCGACACGCGCGGTCCACAGATCGCCAAAGCAGGTGACCGGAAGCGAGCCGGGGACCGTGGCGGGCACACCGGCTCGCCTCAGCCGCTGATAGACCTGAGCAATGACCGCGTCGTTCATGTCTGCATTGTATTGGCCATACGAGGAGAGTCTGAACTTTGGCAATTCCTCCGCCGCGTTGGAACGGGTTCGCGCGAGCGAGATTGCTTCCACGGGTTTCGTCGGCGAAGCGCCTCCTTCATTTGTGGCAACAGCACTCAGCCCCGCCGGGGCCTAAGGCATCGTGATCTTCGCGCGGCTGCGGGCGGCGTGCAAGTCTTTCGTGTTCTCGCCGCTTCTCTCATCTGTCAACCTCGCGCGGCCCGGCTCGTCGCCGATGCCCGCGCGATTCACTTCGTTCCCTCCCTCCACGTTTTCAAGGAGTCCTGACATGAAGCATCTTCATCGTTCCAACCTGTTCGCACTGCTCGTCGCCGGGGCGGCGCTCGCCTTCGGCGCGCCGGCGGCCTTGGCGCAGCACGACCACGCCGCGCCCAAGAAAGACCAGCCCGGACACGGCGCGGATGGCCACGCGCACGGCGCCGCGGCCAAGATGCCCGAGACCTACGCCAAGGCCGTCGCCGAGATAGCCAGCCGCGCTGCCGAAGTCGAGGCGGCGCTGGGCAAGGGCGACCTCGACGCGGCTCACGAGGAGAGCGACGCCATCGCGGCCATCGCTCGCTCACTGGGCGCGCTGGCCTTAAAGCCTGGTTCGGGTGTTGCCAAGGACCAGGTCAAGGGCATTAACCTCGCAGGCAAGGCCATCGCCGAGCAGATGGATTCCATTCATGATGCGGGCGAGAAGAAGGACATGGCCGGGGCGAAGGCCGCGTTCGCCAAGGGCAAGGCGCAGATCGACACGCTCAGCGCGGCCGCGCCCGCGACGTACTTCTGCCCCATGCACTGCGAGGGAGCCAAGACCTACGACAAGCCCGGCAAGTGCCCCGTCTGCTCCATGAACCTGAAGAAGCAGACCTCCGACAAGTTCACGATGGAGGTGAAGCCGGTGGGCGGCAAGATCGTCGTCGGCAAGCCCGCGACGATGATCTTCACCATCAAGGATCCCACCGGCCTGCCCGTCACGAAGGTCGAAGAGGTCCATGAGAAACTGCTGCACCTGCTCATGGTCAGCAAAGACCTCGCGTGGTACGCTCACGAGCACCCGGTGATTCAAGCGGACGGCACGTTCACCTTCACCTACACCTTCCCCGAGGCGGGCGAGTTTGTGTTCTACAACGACTTCACGCCGCCCAGCGTCGGCCAGCAAGTCGTGCAGGTGCCGATCACCGTCGAAGGCCCCCCGAGCACCGCCCCGGCCAAGCGCGTATTGACGGTCGATGCCGACAAGCCCAAGACCGTGGAGGGGTACACGGTCTCACTTGACACCGGCGGCTCGGTGAAGACCGGCGCGGCCACGCACATGACATACACCGTCGCCAAGGATGGCAAGCCGGTCACGGACCTGCAGCCGTACCTGGGCGCGATGGGCCATCTGGTCATCATCAGCAGTGATCTCAAGGAGTTCGTCCATTCGCACCCGCACGAGGAAGGCGCCGAGCACGGCGCAGCGACGAAGGGCGGCCCCAAGGTAGACTTTGAGGCTCATTTCAAGGCCGCGGGCATCTACAAGGGCTGGGCTCAGTTCAACGTCGGCACGACCGCGAAGGAGCAGGTCATCACCGTGCCCTTCACGTTCAAGGTCGCCAAGGGCGATGGCAAGGACGCGGCTTCCGATGGGCACAAGCACGAGGCCAAGCCGGTGAACGGCACGTGCCCGATCACCCGCGAGGTCGCCGACGCCGCGATCACGCGCGATTTCAAGGGCCAGTTGGTCGGGTTCCACGATGCCGCGAGCGCGACGGTGTGGGACAGGCTCAAGGACGAGGAGCGGATGACCAAGTTCGTGGCTGCGCTTGCCTTGGGCACTCCGGGCGGGGGGTCGGGAGGACATGACGACGGCATGCCCGACGGGCTGGAGGACGCCCAGGCGCGCGAGTTGTACCTGAAGCCCGGCGGCATGTACACCGAGGCCGACATCAACGCCAACGGCTCGGTGACGGCGGATGCCAAGTTCAAGGGCGTGATGTCCAAGCACGATTTCAAGCCCAAGGCCGGGGACACGATCTGCCCGATCACGCTGACGAAGGTCAACCCCAAGTTCGCTTGGGTCATCGGCGGCAAGACCTACCAGTTCTGCTGCCCGCCGTGCATCGACGAGTTCGTGCTGCTGGCGAAGGAATCGCCAGCGGAGATCCGGGATCCGTCGTTCTATGTCAAGAAATAACTCGAACAGGCGTGGCTCACGATCTCGGTGTGCGACGCCACTGTTCCCCTTGTAGCTCATCGCCTCGCGCTCGTTGCGTCGGGCAGCGTTCGCGTTACCCACGCCTGCACGCCTCGCGCGAAGGCGACGGTCTCACCCTTTCCCGGAGTGTCACCCATGAAACGTTCTGTTTTCACCGTTGTTCCTGTTCTCGCGCTCCTGGCGGGCGCTTCGGCCCTTCCATCGATGTCCGCTTTCGCGCTGGCGCGCGAGTCGGCCGTGCTTGCCGCCGGACCCGTCAACAAGAACTGCCCCATCATGGGCAAGGAGGTGGATGCCGAGACGCCGACCCGTGAGTTCAAGGGCGTGACCATCGGGTTCTGCTGCCCCGGGTGCGACCGCAAGTGGGACAAGAAGACCGACGCCGAGAAGATGACCCTGCTCGCCAAAGCCTCGCCCGAAGCCATCACCGCGATCCTCGCCGCGGATGATGCGTCAAAGCGGGCGGCGCAACCCGCCGCCGCGACCACAGCGGATGCGCTGGCGAGCAACCCGGCGGTCAAGGTCGCCCGCACTTACCTTGATGCGTGCGGCAAAGCCGACACGAAGGCCCTCGATGCGATCTTCCTTGACAAAGGTCGCGCGACCGTGAGCGAGAACGCCAGCGATGAGGGCTCGTGGGAGACCTACCGCGACCACCATCTCATGCCTGAGCTCAAGGAGATGCCGGGCTTTGCCTTGAGCATCACGAAGGAGGATGTGCAGACCTTCGGCGCGACCTCGATCGTGCGGCAGATCGGCTCGTTCACGGTCCCCGACCCTGCGAACAAGGACCTCACCAAGAAGTACCTCGCCGCCGTGACCTATGTGGTGGTGGACGATGAAGGCACGCCCCGCATCGCGCACCTGCATTGGTCGAGCCGGGCGGAGAAGAAGCTCGATGCCTTCGCGCCAGCGAAGTCGCCCGACGCGGGCCACGGACATGATCACAAGTAACGCACCTTCACGCCCCGCCTCGCCGACGCGGCGCGGGGCGCATTGACTCTGGAGAATGGCCCCATGACGCTGCGAATCACGATGAACCCTCACACTTCCTCCCGGTGGCTCGCCGCGCTAGCGGGTACGGCCGCACTGATCGCGGGCGGCCTCTCTGGGTGCGTCTCGCTCGACCCCGAGGGCGACATCAACCGGGCGGCAACGACCGTGCAGGGGCGCTCGGGCTTCGCTCCCGCGTGGGATCAGCCTTGGGCCGATCACTTTGAAGCGTGGGACGGGGTTTCGCCCCTGAGCGCCGAGCAGGCCGTGGTGACTGCGCTCAAGAACAACCGCGAGATTCGGGGCCAGGTGGAGGAGATCGCCGTGGGACGCGCCGACCTGGTGCAAGCGAGACTTCTGCCCAACCCGGTCCTCTCGCTCACGCTTCGTTTCCCCTTCGACCCGGTGAGCGGCGGCTCGTTCGTCGGGGCGCAGGCCATCCAGACCTTTACCGCCCTGTGGCTGCGCCCCACCAAAATCAAGGCCGCCGACGCACGGCTCAACGCGACCGTGCTGGGCGTCTCCGACAAGGCCCTACGGCTCGTCGCGGACGTGAAAACTTTGCACGCCAAGATCGCCTACGGACAGCGGAGCGAGACGATCACGCAGGAGTCGATCGCCGCCGCGAAGGTGCTGG
>CAZIMT010000203.1:0-4763 GCA_964540295.1 uncultured Phycisphaeraceae bacterium | reverse complement strand
CGTGTGCTCGAAGCCCAGCCAGGCAAACGCGCACACAAAGTACGCGGCGATCCCGACCGGGATGCGGGCCAGCGAGATCACCGTCGCGCCCAACAGCGGCATCCCGCGATAGTTGTTGAACAGGACCAGCGCTTCGATCGTGCCGCACACCCCAAGAATCGCCAGCGGCTTGATGTAGTCCCACCTGTACGCCTTGGCGGCCGCCTCGCGGTCGAGGTCGATCCCGCGCTTTTTCTTGTAGTTCACGGTGCCGCACTCGGGGCACTTGGGCGTCTTCAGACCGGCCAGGTCATACCCGCATTTGGAGCACACACGCAACGGCTTGGGCGCCTTTCCGGGTTTGTCTTCACCCGCCACGACCAGCCCGGCCGCCTCACCCGTGGTCTGGTTGTACCCGCACGTCACGCAGATCGCCGAGCCGGGCTGCAACGTCATCCCGCAGCCCACACAAAGCTTGAGGCTCGACCCGGGCAACTTCATCGGCTCAAATTCGATCGGGTCCAGCCCGACGTCCCACGCCTCGTCGCCCGCTGCCTGAACCGGAACAGGGCCCGGTGCCGCCGCGCTACTCGTCGCCGCCGCACTGCTCGGCACCGTGGGCTTCAGATCTACGCAAGCCTTGCAGCAATAACGCCCGCTGATATCCTTCACACGCGGGCGGTCCGAGCAGTCCTGCCCGCAGCGCACGCAGATCTTTCTCGATGGCGACGAAGAGGACGATGATGGAATTGGTTGCGACACGCCAAGGCCTCCGCGCCACCGAAGAACACGTCTCAACGAGCCTCACGCCGACGCACGGGAACCCACCGTTATCTCATACGCCGCCGTGTACCGCAAACAACCGCAACAATCCAGACAAGGGCGCGATAAACGGCGCGCTCCCCTCGTTCATCAATAAACATTCCACGCCCACCGAGCGCAGCTCGTCGAGAAGATCCACGGCCGCGGGGACTGGCATCGAGACCAGCTCGGCGCGGTTGTGAACGTTCGGGCTCGCCTTCGCGCGCAACCCTTCCACCGCTGCGAACGCCGTGGCTCGATCGTGGCTTGTGAACGCCAGCGCGCAGAGAAGATGTTCGTATGTAGTGGTCAGGGGTTCGAACCGTCGCGTCCCTGCGCGTCCGATCAGCGTCCACGATTCAGCCGCGAACGC
The DNA here is from genome assembly GCA_964540295.1 of uncultured Phycisphaeraceae bacterium. GTDB lineage: Bacteria > Planctomycetota > Phycisphaerae > Phycisphaerales > UBA1924 > CAZCPB01. The sequence continues at coordinate 3,610 of CAZIMT010000203.1, read as the reverse complement.
GGCGGACCAGAGCGTGCCCATCGCTTCAGCGCTGCGGTCACGGTTGGCCGCGGCCGCGAGCTCATCGATTGATCGAAGGTCGGGCAACGTCACGCCTCGGCGATCAGTTGGAGGCTCGCGCGCTTGATCCGCACTCCCATCGCGCGCTCAACGTCTCCGATGATCCCACGGCTTGCAGCCTGCGCTTGCGAAGGCACGCGCGAATCTGTGTTTCCCTGCGAATCCTCGCCCGCACCGAACAGCCCCGCCAGAACCCGGTCGGCGATCGCACCGGGCACGTCGCGTACGCTCCCGTCGGCCATGACAACGTGGATGTGCTCAGAAACATCCGCGTCGAACCGGCAAGGCCCAGCGCCGCGTGCGCCCGGCGTGCCGACCCCGCCCGGGCAGGTCATGCGCCGACAGAGCCCGCGATCGACCAGCGTTTCGAGCGCGTTATACACCGTCGAAAGACTCAGGCCTCGCGCGGGGACGCGACCGTCGTTCCCACGTGCGAACTCGCGCCGCGTCATCTCGAAGAGTTCTTCGGCCGTCGGGTGTGAGGTGGTGCCAGCGAGCGTCGCGTACAGGGCCGCGCGCTGCCGCGTGTAGCGCAGGCCGTGCGACGCGAAGAGGGCGCGAAAGTCGGGTGAAGTCGGTTTCTGCACAGCGCACTCCGGGTGTTGAAGTCTCACGGAATAGTAGAGCAGTGCGGGTTAGGGCGTCGTGCCCCACGAAACAAGCCTCATGCGCACGCGTGGGAAGACTCGGATGACTGCCACGTTTGCGCGTAGGGTTCGTCCAGCGAGACTCGGGAGCGGAGCTGAGTTTTTAGAACCAAGCCGCGCAGCTCGAAGAATACCATCCACAGTGAACGACCTTTCCCTGCTCTGCGAAACCTGCGGCTACCCGATCCAAGGGCTGCCTCGCGACACCGTCCCGGCTCTCGTCGCGTCCCCTGTCGCGTCCCTCGTCGCATCTCACCCTCACGCCGAACGCATGGCTCCCAATGTGTCCGCAGAAAGCCTCGCGCCCGCCCGCCCGCCGCAATGCCCGGAATGTGGCACGCCGATCGCGGATTCGCTCCCCGAACGCCGCACCGGTTCACCTTGGCAGCGACGCCCCGGCCTGGCTTCATGGGTGCGCACCATGCACGCGATGGTCCGGCACCCGACGACTACCTTCGGTGACATGATCATTCGCAAGGGAGCCAGAAGTCTGCTCGCGTTGAACCTGCTGCTGGTCAGCCTCCTCGTCGCGCCTCCAATGATCGGTGTCCTGACGATTGATCTCTTTCGCGCCTGGCGCGGGCGCGGGCCGGTGATGGAATCGCTCGCGTGGGTCGTCAGCCTATTGGGTGTAACGATGGTGATCTTCGCGTCCTTCGCGGCCCTCACGCTGGTCGAGTTCGTCGGTATCCGCTTTTTCGCAGGCCGACGCCGTTTCCGTCTCTCGCGCGACGCCGCCGCCCAGGTCTGCGCCCACGCCAGCGTTGGCTGGCTGGCGGCCGGGACTTTGCCGTACCTGCTCGCCCCCGCCGCGATCATGCTCGTTCGAGCGCTGGGCATCGCGCAGAAGCCGATCGACTTTTCGCCCTACCTCTCGTTCAACATGCCGGTCTCGGCGGCTGCGTCGATTCTCGGATACGCGGCGGGGCTGATCGGCGGCATGATCGCGTTCGAGTGGCTCGTGTACTTCGGCGTGCGCCGCAACCGCTTCGCCAACCACGCCACGTCGTCGAGCGTCGCGGGCGCGCCGCAACTCACCTCTGTAAGTGCGAATTCCGCCGCTTCCTGACCTATTGTCTCGTCCGCATCGCCACCGGCGACCACTCATGGACTTGACGACAGCCCCCCCAACCGAATCTCCCGGGACGCCGTCTGCGCCAGCAAGCTTGAAGACCGACTTGGCCCCTGTGGCCGCCGGAACGCCCGTGATTACGCCCGAGAACCCGAGTGGGGCACCAGCGATCGCGGATCGGTGGGGCGTGCTGCGGCACCGGCACTATCGCACGGTCTGGTTCGCCTCCTGCTTCTCCTACCTTGGCGGGTGGTTCGAGTTCGTGGGCACGCAGTGGATCGTTACCGAGAAGACCGGGTCGATGCTCTGGTCGAGCTATCTCGGCACCGCGCAGCTTCTTCCCACGCTCGTGCTTGGCTTGCTGGGCGGGATCGTCGCCGACAGCGTCAACCGGCGCACGCTCATCCTGCTCACGCAGTTGGCCATGATGCTGATCGCCTTAGGGTTCGCCGCCGTAGTGTGGATTGATCCGAGCCCGGAGTGGCTTTTGCGCTGGCTGCTCGTGCTCTCGCTCGCGCAGGGCATCGCCATCGCGTTCAACAACCCAGCCTGGCAGGTGCTCACGCCGCGCCTCGTCCCGCGCGACGAACTTTTCAAGGCCATCACGCTCAACGGGATCTCCTTTAACGCCGCCCGCGCGATCGGACCAGCGATCGCTGGCGTGATCATGGCCAATTGGAACCCGACCGTTCTGTTCGTCTTTAACGCCGTAACCTTCGTCGGCGTCTTCCTGGCCGTGCTCACCACCCCCGACTCGCCCGCGCCGCCCGAGCGCGAGGGCTGGTGGCGGCTCAAGAACATCGGCGTTCTGTGGAAGGACACCCGAGAGGCCGCGAGATTCGTGTTCCTACTCCCGGGCCCGCGGGCCGCGTTTCTTGCCACGGTCGTCTTCGCGACATTCGCCACACCGATCATGCGGTTCCTTTCGCTCTTTGTACACAACGTGTATCACCTGCAAGAGCGAGCGTTTGGAATCATGACCGGGCTCATGGGTGCTGGCGCGGTCGTCGGCGGGCTTCTTCTCAAGCGCGTCCCCGCCTGGTATCCCAAGCACCACCTGATCCCGGTTTCGGTCCTCCTGGGCGGGCTCTGGATCTTCCTGTTCTCGATCTGCACCAATCCGTGGGCCGCGGGGGGGTGCATCGTCTTCGTGGGATGGTTCTGGATGTGGGCGTTCAACTCGGGGATGGGCGCGCTGCAGCTTCTGGTCCCCGACGCGATGCGCGGCCGGGTGCTCGCGGTCCTGAACATGGTCACCCTCGGCTTCATGCCCGCTGGCTATTTCTTCGCCAACGGCATCGGTGAGTTCGGTTCATCTGTTATCCAGCATCGCTCGCCGGATCTCTGGCACGACGGGCTCTCGACCCAGGTCGGCGTGGGGGTCTGCGCCCTCATCTGCGCGGCCGCGGGCGTGGTCATGCTCATCTGGCGCACGCCCGAGGTTGACGGGCTGAGCCCGGGCGACCCCGGCTACGACCGCTCGCCGGGCCTCTGGCGCGGGATCACGGGGTCCTCGCACCGACCGGCAGGGCGCTAAGTCTTCGTACAGCCTTCAACCTCTTCAAAGCCTCGTGCGCCTTTGCCGACCTCGAAGGCCTCGCGAGAAGACCGACTCCGGGCTCGATCCGCCTAACATTTCTCGATGAACCCACGCCGCCCCACCCGTCAGATCTGCATCGGAGACGCTCGCACCGGCATTGTTCTGGTCGGCGGTGGCCTGCCCGATAAGCACGGCAATCCGACGACGCCCGCGCCCATCAGCGTCCAGACCATGACCGCCGGTTACACGCACGACGTGGAGGCCTGCGTCGCGGAGATCAACCGGATGGCC
>CAZIMT010000202.1:0-4824 GCA_964540295.1 uncultured Phycisphaeraceae bacterium | reverse complement strand
TGAACCGCAAACGTTCAGGATTTGTCTTGACAAGAAGCTCGCAAATGCGATGCTAAAGCAACCGATCGCCGCACGCGAAAAAACGAAGAACCCACAGAACTTTGGACGCGCCCTCCGGGCGTGGCTCAGGTGGGTTCATGAGGAGACGAAACAATGCAGAGCAGATACTTGGCCGCCACGGCGTGCCTCGCCGTGGCGTGCACACACGCCGTTGCCGCGCCCCCGCTCACGCTTCGTTACTCGGTCACCGGCCTGAGCAACGGAACCCACCGCTACGACTTCGCCTTGACGCTCGACGACCCGAACAGGACTTGGATGCCGGGCGACGGCTACGGCTGGATCATCTTCGGCGACCGCCCAAACGCCCCGAGCGATTTTCGCGATTGGGTCTCCGACGCGGACTCACTCGCCAGCGGACCTTGGTCCTTCTTCACCCAGACCTCGGGGTACAACAACGGAGCCACGCTTGGCAACGGGCGTGCGCTCTGGACCCCGACACGCCAGGGCGAGTCCGTTCTCTGGTCGGGCGTCAGCGCCGCGCTGCTCAACCCCGATCAACTTCGCTGGAGTTGCCTGATCGCCTCTTACGCCGACACGTTCGGAAAGCCTCGAGGCCCGATCGCGAATTTCGAGCCCGCGATTCTGCACTGTCGCGCCGATTTCACCAACGACGGCTTTCTGACCGGCGAAGACTTCGACGCATTCATCGTCGCGTTCGCGCTCGGCGAATCGCGCGCCGACTTCAACGGCGACGGCTTTGCAACTGGCGACGATTTCGACACCTTCATCGCTGCGTTCGAGGCCGGATGTTAATTTAGAGAATCACTCATAACGCGAATCTCAAACGGTGCTGGGGAACCGCCTCGGATTCCCTGCGCCTCGCTCAGAAAGATCGCGCGTCCAAAGAGTTCCGCACAGCAAACGCCTCAAAGTACCTATTAAACGCGCCGAAAATCTACGTCCAGACCTCGCATGAAATTCGTGAACGCGCAGCCTGACGCCGCGCAAGTACCGTGCTTTTATGACGCTTGCGATGACGATCAAACTTTGTTCGGGGGTGCAAACACCCCGCTTGTGCGCCAAATCCTCAAGATCCTCGCAATTTGTCTTGACAAACCATTCAGTTTGGCGATCCTGTCGCACCCGAAGACCCAAGAGGCATCGGGACAGCCCGCCACCAGTTGGTCGCGCTCCCTCAAGACGGGGTGTGGCCAGGTGGGTTGTACAAGGAGACGACTGCATGCAGTTTCGACACCTGGCCGCCACGGCGTGCCTCGCCGTGGTGTGCTTCCAGGCCATCGCCGCACCTCCGCTGACGCTCCGCTATTCGATCGCGGACTTAAGCGACGGCACGTACCGCTACTCCTTCGTGCTCACGCTCGACGATCCCAGTGGGACGTGGACCAAGGGCGACGGGTACGGGTGGATCATCTTTGCCGATCGCTCCATCAGCAAAAGCCCCTTTGAAGACTGGGCCTCGGATCCCGGGTCGCTCTCGGGCGGCCCTTGGCGCGCCATCACCAACACCTCGGGTTACAACAACGGGCCAACCCTCGGCAACGGGCGCTCGCTCTGGGTCCCAACTTTCAAGGGCGAGTCCGTTGTCTGGACCGGTGTCACGAGCGCACGCCTCTCGCCCTCCGAGCTTCGCTGGAGCTGTCTTATCGTCAACTACATCAACCCGATCGGCAAACCGCGCGGACCGATCGCGAGCTTGGAGCCCTCGGTCTACCGCTGCCCCGCCGATTTTGACAACGACGGTTTCGTAAACGGGGACGACTTCGACCGGTTCATCGTCCTGTTCACTAACGGGGCCACGGGCGCTGACATCGACCGCGACGGCTTCGTCACCGGCGACGACTTCGATCAGTTCGTCAGAACCTTCGAGGCTGGCTGCTAGATAATTTTCGGTTGTGGCGAACGGCCCGGAGAGAACGCAGAGAGAGCAGAGAGGATCAGAGGAACTCAGAGCGTGGACTGTGAGAAGAGCTGATTCAACCCCGAGACTTTGCTTCCAACCCTGATCCTGCTGCGCGTTCCTCTGATCCTCTCTGCTCTCTCTGCGTTCGTATTCAATCGATACAAAGAAACCGAATCCGCTCCAAGTAGCCCAACGTCGCAACGACCCCACGCTTCGGAAGCGAAACGCGAGGTTCGAGAGAACTGGAGAAGAGATCAGATGCGACGCGGCGCTGGCCTCGGAGTCTTAGCCGCCCGAACGGCGCGTCTTCAGGATCGCTCGGACCAGATCATCGGGGACGCGTTCGAGCGTTCGCGGCGTCGAGCCAACCGTCTTCGCCATCACGATCGTCTCACGGTAGTTCTTCAGGTACCGCTTGCAGGGCGGGCAGACCCCGAGGTGCCGCTCGAACTCGAAGGCCTTCTCCGGCGACAGCGTCGTGGCGACATAGTCGTGAAGAAAGTCAGTGATCAGTTGGTCGCACGTGATGTACTTGTTCATCGAGAAAACTCGCGTTCGAGGAGGGTTCGCAGAGCCTGCCGCGCCCGGTGAAGCCGGGTTTTGACCGCCGCTTCAGAGATTTCCAACGCCGCCGCGGTGGCGGCAGTGTCAAGCTCTTCGATGTCACGAAGCCACAGGACGGTTCGGAAATCGTCGGGAAGTTCGTCGAGCTTCGCACGCACCATCGCCTGCGTCTCGCCGTCGGAGAGCAGTTCGTCGGCCGTCGCCGCCCACCCGGGCCCGACGTCCGCGCGGTGCCCGTCTGGTAAGAACGTTGGCAGCAGCGAATCGGTCGACGATTCACGCCGTCGCCGCGACGAACGCATTTTCATCAGGCACGCGTTGACCACGATGCGGTGCAGCCAGGTCGAAAGCTTGGAACCACCCTCAAAGTTGTGAAGAGCCTTAAAGGCGGCAAGGAACGCGTCTTGTAACGCATCTCGCGCGTCGTCCTCGTTCCGCAGGAACCGCCGCGCAACCGCCAGCAGAGCGTCACCGTGCGCACGCACAAACTCCTCGTACGCGCGGTCGTCACCCTGCCGGAGTCGTGCAAGAAGCTGACGCTCGTCCGCCGCCCCGTGTCGCGGCTCACGCGAGGGCTCGTGCCCGACTTGGGCCGCCTGGTCTAACGCATTCTTGGGCGTGAAGGAAGGATTAATTGGAAGGTTCTTGTTCATGAAGACCTCAACAACGACCGCGTGAGGCCTTATTTCGTCCGTCGCCCAGTGCCCACGAGTAAAAGCATAAGTCACTTGGTCAAGCCCGGATGTTCGGTGCGTTGCTCATCCGTCGGTTACGCTGCCCGAGCTATGGCGCACGCCTCCGAGCCAACCGACGACGACGACCGTGGCCAAGTTCACGATGCGCCGACCAACGCGCCTTCGTCGCCCGAGCGATTCGTCTGGCCTCCAAAGAAGCCGACCATCGCGCCGCCAGCAGCGCTGGATCACGAAGAAGCGGTTGCCAGCGATGGTCAGGAACTCGCGCTGGAATTATTCGACGAGCCAGTTGCCGACGGGGTCCTCCCAGACGCCGCCTCCGGGCTCGAACGCATCGCCGCGCGAGTAAAGCCGCCCTCTTCGTCCGCGCTGCCCACTTCGCGCTGGTCGCGTTGGGCCTTCGCCGTTGAGCAGCAGTGGCTCGGCCTAGCCAAGCCCGTGTGGGCGGTGCGCGCGGCCAATGCGAACTGGAAGCCAGACCGCCCCGGCGAATTCTGCCCGACCTGCGGCCAGAGCGTCGGCACGCACGAACTCTGGGTGCCCGCTCAGCGAGCCAACCTCGGCGTTCTTCCTCGCGTTCCCAAGTGCAGCGCGTGCCGAACCCAGCGCCGGCCATGGGAGCGCTGCGTTCGTCTTGGTCCTTACACGGCGCTGCTGCGCGAGGCGATCCACGAGATCAAGTTCGAAGCTTGGCGAAACCTCGGGACCACGCTGGGCCGTTCGCTCGGGCGACAGCTCGTCCAAGTGATCGAATCTGATCGCCCCACCAACGACCGCGACGATCGCGCGAGCCAAACCGGTCCGCTGCCCGATGCACAAATTCCTCAGCTTGTTCTTCTTCCCATGCCCACCACCTTCCGCCGACGCATGGCTCGTGGTATCGATCACACGCTCGTCATCGCGCGCGGCATGCAAGAGATCCTCGGCGGCCAGATCGTGAGACCCATCGCGCGCGATCATCGTCCATCTCAGCTCGATGTCCCGCCCAGCGCCCGGGCTCAGAACGTCGCGGGCACATTCCGCTCGAAGCGAAACGCGGCGCTGAGCCTCAGCACGCTCGTCATCCTCATCGACGACGTGATGACCACCGGCGCCACCATGTCGGCCGCGTGCCGGGCTTTGGTCTCCCTGCCTCGTGCAAGTCCCAGAACCGGGTCCACGGCCCACCAAGAAGATGGTGAGGCGGCCGAATCCACAACCCCGCGCGTCTGGGCGGCTGTGCTCGGCGTGACACCAACCGGCTCTCGACGAGCGGCGATCCCAAAGGCGAACTCGGCCACGGATGAGACCGAAAACCAATGGGAATCGACCGAACAGAGACGAGCCTGAGAGGACTATCCGAACAAAGAACGATCAGATGAAGGAGTATGTACCAGATGGAACGATTCGTCCGATAGAGGTAGCCGCGAAGGTGGATGGCAGGAAGGACAAAGTTTGCAAAGCCTTTGCTGAAAAGGATTTGCGATGAATTCAAAGAAATCGTTCGAGCAGTGACTTGACCCGATCGCGCGGTCGGTTAGACTCTCCTCCCACCAGTTGCCCGGACGCCGACAGCGGCCCCGGACAGCGGGTGTCCATCTTTGACAAGTGAACAGTCGGATCCGCACGAGAAAGTGCGATGCAGACACCGTTTCACGACGGGCC
>CAZIMT010000201.1:0-4915 GCA_964540295.1 uncultured Phycisphaeraceae bacterium | reverse complement strand
CCCCTGAAATCGCCAAGCCGAACGCGGCCAAGCTCAGCGACCCGGTGCAGAGCGGGCCCGGCTCGGCGACGGTGCAGGTGATCTCGCAATCGTGGGACGATGTTCGCAAGGCCGAGGAACGCCTCAAGGGAGTGCCCGCGCCGGTAATCTTCCGCCCCGAGCCCATCAGCCCGCTGCTGGTCAAGGGCATGCGGTACGAGAACCCCGAGCTGATCGCGGCCAAGAAGGCTCGCATCGTCGATTTCGAGGCCAAAGCTGCCGCGGCCATCGCCGCCGGTCAGCAGCCTCCTCGCTTCTGGCAGACCTTCAACCCCGCGACCGATACGCAAGACGGAACCACCCCGACCATCAGCGCTCGCATCCGTCAGCTCGGTCAAGCCAACGGCGGCGCAGCGGGCGCAGCCAACGGCGCGGAGGGCAATGCTGGCGGCGCGGTGATCCCGGCCACGGACCCCAGCGGTGCCTTCGACAATCGAGCCCCCGACGGCAATCAGAACTGGCAGGGCATCGAGGACACCAGCCGCCCGTCTGATACCCACCTCGCCGTTGGTGCGGCCCACATTGGCATCATGGTCAACACCGAACTCGCGTTCTATCGCAAGGACGGAACCGTCGTCGTCGGCCCGACCGATCTCGCGGCGTTCTTTTCGGGAAACCCAGCCGGGAACGATCTCTTTGATCCCAAGATCATCTACGACGTTCACGAGAACCGCTTCGTGATGTTGGCGATCAACGGCCGCCGCCTCGCGCAGACCTATTGGGCGATCGCCATCTCCCAGACTTCCAACCCCGAGGACAGCTGGTGGGTGTACTACTTGCGTTCGGACATCGACGGCTCGGCCGACACGGGGAACTGGGCCGACTACCCGGGCCTCGGGTACGACAGCGGTGACACGACCGTGTCGTTGACCACCGGCGGCGGGCTGTATGTAACGTCGAACATGTACACCGCGAGCGACGCGTTCCAATACTCCAAAATCCGCGTGCTTCGCAAGAACCAGCTCTACAAAGGCTCGGGCAGCGTGAACTGGTGGGACTTCATCAGCTTCAATAACGCCGACGGCAGCAACGTGTTCACTTCCAAGCCCGCTCAGATGTACACCGCCACCGGATCGCCGACGATGTACTTCCTCAACACCCGCTCGAGCGGCGGGAGCGAACTCACAAAATACCGAATCACCAACCCGCTCGCCAGCGGCCCGACGCTGACCGGCCCGACGGCGATCGCGGTCAACTCCTATGACGTTCCGCCCGCTGGCAAGCAAAGCGGCGGCGGCACGACGCTTTTGATTGACTCGGGGGACTGCCGAACGCAGGACGTCACCTACCGCAACGGGTTTCTCTACACCGCCTGCGTTGACACGCTCGACTGGGGTACGCCCGCGAACGTCGAGGCCGTGGTCCACCAGTTCAAGATCAACGCCACCTCCAACGCTGTCGTCTGGGACGAGCGTTTCGGCCAGGACAACTTCTACTACAACTACCCCAACGTGACCGTGGACACCTCCAACGATCTGACCATCGTCTTCGGTCGCACCGGCGCGTCGGAGTTCCCCGGCATCCGTTACTCGGGCCGGCTTGAGACCGACGCCACCATGCAGGGCAGCGCCCTGCTCAAGGCTGGCGAAACCACGTACAACGCCTCCGGCAACACCGTTGAACGCTGGGGCGACTACAACGGCATCGGCACGGACTGCGCTGGCGATTCGCGCGGCGCGTTCTTCGCTTCGCAATATGCCCGCACGACCACTCAGTGGACGACCTGGATCGGCTCGTCCAGCTTCGGGCTCCCCAACGTGACTCATCTTGAAGACCTTGACACCACCGGGTTCATTTCCGATACGCTGCGGTACTACACCTTCCGCATCCGTTCGGGCGACTGGGCCGGGATCGCGATGTACCAGCAGATCGGCGGCAACTACAACCTCGCCGCGTCCACGACCTGCCCCTTCGGCTCTCCCTACCAGTCCGCCACGCTCGGGGTCGACGCCCGCGACTTCATCGTCGCCAACGGCACCAAATACGGCAACGAGTACCACCACGCTCGCGTCACCTATTCCACCGGTCCCACCGGCTTCCGCATGGAAGTCCGCAACCAATCCTTCGATCTCGGCGTCGGCAGCACGCTGGCCGGGTCGTTCGACCTCACCGCTCAGGTGCTCGATCTCTGGGAGTGCTCCCTGACCAGCGGGAAGACCTACGCCGCGGTCGTCAGCCCTACGAACGGCAACTGCGACGTGGACTTGTTCATGTTCAAGGGCTCGCGGTTTAACGGCCGGCGTTTCGATAACGACGGAGCCTCCGAGTCCAACAACGGCACCGGCACGGCCGGAGCGGAAACCATCGTCTTCACCGCCGCCGAGACCAGCATCCACGGCTTCGCGGTCACCAACGAGAACTTCGGCACCAGCGACTACACCTTCAAGGTTTGGCAAAGGCCTATCGTCGCCGCCATCGGCAACGAGTCATTCTGCACCAAGCAGGACTATTTCGGGCCCGCCCCGTCGCTCTCCGAGGGCTCGGTGCCCGTAACCTGGTCGATCGTCACGGCGCCCGCGGGCACGACGATCAACAGTTCGACCGGCGTCGTTCGCTGGAACAACGCGGTCTCGGGCACCACCACGTTCCGCATCCGCGCCACCAACCCGGCTGGGTCCGATGACGAGTCCTGGCTCGTCGAGTTCTGCGCCGCCGACTATGACTGCAACGGCTTCGTGAACGGCGATGACTACGACGCGTTCGTGGACGCGTTCACCGCTGGCAGCCTCAAGGCCGACTTCGACGGCAACGGGTTCGTCAACGGCGACGACTTCGACGCCTTCGCGGTCTTGTTCGAAGCAGGGTGCTGAACTCGAAACTTCCTTCATTCTTAAAACCGAGCACCAAGGCTCTCGCGCAAGCGAGAGCCTTTTTTCTTGACCACACATTGAGGCCAACGCGTAAATTGTTCGTCGGAACAGCCATCGAGCACCGCCCGTGGAACTCCCTGCTTGTGAATTGCTCTAACTCGATGCATTAACAGGTTTAGAATAAACGGTCTTTGTATGGGTATTGATGTAACGGTGTACGGAAATATGCATCAGAATCTTCAACGGTCTTGCATTGGTCAAGCCGAGTAGGTATCTTATTGACGATGTAACTGTTTCGGAAACGCATCTGCCTCGCCTTACGTTTTTACCGTGATCGCATCGAACAGAGCTGTCGGATCGAATACTTCGGGCTCGCGGAAAGGTTTGAAAGGGAGCACATGAAAAGCAATCGCGCGGTCGTCGCATCATTTCGGGCTCGTCGTGCCGCGTTCACGCTCATCGAGCTCTTGGTGGTCATCGCCATCATCGCGATACTGATCGGCATCCTGCTCCCCGCGCTGGGCAAGGCTCGCGAGTCAGGCAAATCGGTGGTCTGCCTCTCGAATGTCAAGCAGCTCGGTCTGGCTGGCACGTTCTACGCCAACGACAACAAGGACTCGATCTGGCCCGCCAACGCCTGGGCTCGCGACCCCGATTCCACCAAGGCCAAGGTTGACGTGCCCGGCCTGCTCTTCAAGTACACCGACAACGCCCAGAAGATCGGAGAGTGTCCCTCCAACCGCCGCAAGGGCAAGAACGGCGAGGACGTCAAGCGCAAAACCAGCGACAACAACGCCAACTCCGACGGCTCTAACATGTGGGGCGGGTTCACCGGCGTCGAGTGGGATTACACCATGTTCTACTCCGCTCAAGGCGCGAAGCTCGGCTCGCAAACTCGCGTCGCATGGCTTCCTCCTAAAGCATCGAACTACCCCACCAAGCTCTCTGGGACGGCACCTAAAAACCTTACCCTGTTCGCGGGCATCCCGTTCTTCGTCGAGGAAAGCACGTACCTCAACAACTGGGACCGAGACGACGGCCGCTTCGCTGCCTCCGACCAGTTCACCCAGCGCCATGCCAAGGGCGGGCACATGGTCAACACCAGCGGCGAGGTCATCCTCTTCAAGCCGCCGGTCAAGATCGACGAGAAGCTCACGTCTGATCAGAACAGCGACGCTGCCAAGGAAGCCAAGGATCTCAACCTCGTGAACTACGACATCTACGCCTCGTCTAACGGCGCAGACAACAATTGGTGGGTCTCGTGGCGCGATTCCCCCGAGCACAAGTTCGGCTGGATCAATCAACCCAAAATCACAAACTAAAATCAAAGCGCGAGGTGAACCTTTCCGATGCCGACCAAACCTAACCATTGGCCTCTTCGTCTCCGCGTTCTGGCCGCATCGTCGATCGCTCTCGCCAGCATCACGCTGGGCGCGTGCGCGACCAGCGCGACCGACGGCGCTCATCGCACGGCGCCAGTCACGGCCGATGACCCCGCCATCGAGTTCCTTCGCTTCAAAGTGAAGCCTGGGATCGAGCAGAAGTTCCTTGAAGCCGACGATCAGATCTGGACTGTCGCGCTGCGCCGATCGCCCGCGTTCATCAAGAAAGAAACCTGGATCAAGCCCGGAGGCGGAGAGGTCGTCATCGTCGCGCACTGGACCAGCCGCAAGGCCTGGCACTCGCTCCCGCCCGAATGGTTCACGGGTATCGAAGAACGTTTCGCGGCCGCGATCGGCGGGGCGGAAAACTTCTCGATGATCGAATCGGTGGACTATTCGCCCGTGCCCATCGCGCCCCCCAAGTAGCGCCCTTCGACCAGCGCCTTCCAATCAACGCTCTCAACGCAACGGAAGCGCCCGCCACCTTCTCACGCACCACACATAGCACAGCCCCAGCCCGACACCGAAGATCAGGTGAGCCAGCATCGTGACCACCACGAACCGCGGCGTCATGTGGATCGCAAAGAACTTGGCGTAGGGTGAGATCAACAAGCAAACCTCGATCCCTACCGCCATCACCGTCGCCCAAAGCACGGGCTTCCATCGACCTGAACGAGCCCGCCC
>CAZIMT010000200.1:0-4928 GCA_964540295.1 uncultured Phycisphaeraceae bacterium | reverse complement strand
GGGGGATGTGCCCGTGATCGATGGCTTGGCGTCGGGCCCCGCCCCGGCCCCGCCCCACGACCACGTGTTGCGGAACCACAGCGTCGGCAGCAGGTGCAGCGTCGCCCCCTCGGGCCCTCGGTTTGTCACCGTGACCCGCACGAGCACGTCGTCGGGCGTCGCCTTGGCGTACTCGACCTGCACGTCCCAGTACTTCTCGTCCGCGAACGCCCCTGTGTCGGCCAGCTCGAACTCGGCATCAAAACGCCCACGACGCCGGTTCTCGCGGACGAGGTTCTCGTACGGGAACTCGGCCTGCGGGTACTTGTACAACGCCTTCATATACGAATGCGTGGGCGTGGAGTCGAGATAGAAGTAATGCTCCTTGACGTCCTCGCCGTGGTTGCCCTCGAGGCCGGTGAGCCCGAAGAGACGCTCTTTCAGGATCGGGTCCTTGTCATTCCAGAGCGCGAGCCCGAAGCACATCAAGCCGTGATCGTCGCTGATGCCCAGCAGCCCGTCTTCGCCCCATCGGTAAGCCCGGCTGCGCGCATGGTCGTGCGGAAAATAGTTCCAGCAATCGCCGTCGGCCGAGTAGTCCTCGCGCACCGTCCCCCACTGCCGCTCCGACAAGTACGGCCCCCACTGCTTCCACGGCGCTTCACGACGGTCGGCCGCGCGCAATCTCCGGACCTCCGCGCCATCGCTCGCGCTCTCGCCCAGAACAATGGGTGACGCGAGCGCCGCCTTCTCCTGAGCTCGATCCTTCATGCCATCGCCCCTTCTTCTGTTCGAACGGAAATCTCAAGCCGAGCCAGAAGGTGATCCGCCACTCGGAGCGCGTTGGCCATGATCGTGAGCGAGGGATTGACAGCGCTACTCGACGGGAAGAACGACCCGTCCACGACGTACAAGTTCTCGAGATCCTACGCCCGGCAGTTGAGATCCAAGACGCTCGTGGCCGGGTCTGTCCCGAACCGCGGCAAGCGCGCCGCCAAACTGCGCCAACACGTAAAAGAACGCGTCTCAAGGCTCGATCTTCCCAAGCCGCAGGAAGGTGAGCGTGATGGCGGGGTTCATGTACGCACCCGAACGCCGCCCGGGCCTTGAGTACATCAGCGCGATCGCCGTCAGGCTCATCGCGACGCCGATCATCGCTCGGCGGACCCCTGCGCTCTTGATCGCTCGGTGTACGGGCGACGTCATCAGCTCGAACAGAACGGTGACGACCGTCGCTGAAACCATGAACGTTCCCAGCGCCGCCGCTTCGATCAGGTACTCCGGCCAGTGCCGCTTCAGCGCGTTCGAAACATGGGCTGCGGCGGCGGGCATCGAATCCTCCGAACGGTGTGAACTGACTCTCCGAACGTTCTGATCGACCGGGGGGGCGTCGGCTTCGACCGAAAACTCTCCCGCGATGCCTACTCGATGTGATGGCTCACCCTTGACGTCAGCCTCTACGCAGAAGATGAGTCGATCGCGAGAACGACCCGGTCCAGCCGCAACATCTCCGCGACCGACCAAGCCTAGAAGAAGCACCCGCGTGCTGTGTGCGGAGCTTCCGCGTCGGCGATCTCGGGCACGTGCCGCACACCGCCAGCCAACGAGCCGGCTCGCACGTTGACTCGCTCGAGATGGACGCCGAACTATTTCAGTTTGGACGCCAAGGTTGTGGGCTTGAGGCCGAGCCGCTCGCTGGCGCCGCCTGGACCGGCGGATCGACGGCGTTGTCAACAACGTTGAGCTGGTGCGGCCGGGGGGCGTCGACGGAGTCCGGCAACAGAATCTCGATGATGTGCTCGATCTAAACCTTCGCCTCGCGCTCACGCAGGCGGTGCTGCCGCAGATGCGCGAGCGGCGATGAGGCCAGATTGTCAACATCACGAGCTTGGTCGTGCTTGGCGCGCCGGAGCGGACCGCATATGCCGCGGCGAAGGCCGCGCTCACCAGCTTCACACGGTCGTGGGCGCTGGAGCTGGCGCAGCGCGAGATCACCTTGAACGCCGTGGGCCCCGTGCCGACCTAGACCGTCTGTTCCGGAAGAACAACCCAGCCGAGAGCGTTGGCGAGCAACGATACACGGCGATGGAGCCGATGCGACGTCTGGGTGATCTCGAAGAGATTGCCGCCGCGGTAGTGTTCTTGCTCGAAGCGGCGGCGGGTTCCTCATCGGGCAGGCCCTTCATGTCGATGGCGGAGCGAGCCTCGGTCGGTCGTCGTTGCCGTAGCGGGCCCGGGCGCGCCTTAAGATCTCATAGGATACGGAAGGCCCGGGTCCGTCTGTGCCGAAGCGTAATGCGCCCGTTGGGTGATTCACGGCCCGAGGCGGGGAGTTCTCTTAGGAGAGTTCTCTGAGTAGCCGCGGTCAACGCTTTGAAGTTCATCCAAACACAAATTGCCCTGACGATCACCGATGATCATCGTGCCAATCGGAACGGCAAGATGAGGTTAAACGCAGCGTCGGTCTAGGAAGTTTCAGCATTTGCATCTGACTTGGACGATTCAAATCGGGGTGACAGAACACCGAGAGAACTTTTCTTGAAAGGCGTTCGAGTGTGAGGGCCGGGAAACCGCCGATTGGTGAGATCCGAGCGGCCAGAAATTGGAGGCAATATCACTTCTGCATCACCAACAGGCCAAGAAGTTCTGTCGCCGCGGTGATCGCGACGACCGCCAACATATTGAGCCCGAACCCTGCTCGGAGCATCTGGCTCATCGTGACGTGCCCGGTCGCGAACACGATCGCGTTGGGAGGCGTGCCCACGGGCAGCATGAACGCCATGCTCGCCGCAATGGTCGCCGGAATGAGCAGCCGAAACGGATCGATGCCCATGGACGGGGCCGCGGCCGCCAGAATCGGCAGGATCGCGGTGGCGATGGCGATGTTGCTCGCGAGTTCGGAGGCAAAGATCACGACCGCGACCAACACCAGGACGACGAGCCACGTCGGCAGCCCGGCCAAGCCCGTGAAGAACTGCCCGATGAAGATATCCAGCCCGTTTGCCGAGATCGCCGCCGCGAGACTGAGCCCGCCGCCGAACAGGATGAGGGTGCCCCATGGCAGACGTTCGGCCGTTTTCCAGTCCATCGCAAAGACCCGCTCTCGCGGCTTGATCGGGATGACGAAAAGCAGCAGGCACGAGAAGAGCACGATCGATGCGTCGTTGAGCGCGCTCATCCCCGGCATCTCGTGCGCCTTGCCCAGCTGGATGATCGCCGGACGGGACACCCAGAGCGCCACGGTGAGCAGAAAGACCAGCAGCACGACCCATTCACCCAGGTTCATTCGGCCAAGGGCAGCTAACTCGCCTCGGATCATCGCTCGTCCGCCGGGAATCTCTTTGAGCCGAACCGGCTGGCTGATGCTCGTGAGATAGAACCACGCCAGCGGCAAATACACCGCGACCAGTGGCAGCCCGACCTTCATCCAATCCGTGAACCCAACCTCATGTTTGTAATGTGATTCGACGAAGCCCTTGAACACGGCATTGGGCGGAGTTCCGATGAGCGTGGCGACGCCGCCGATCGACGCCGCATACGCGACTCCGAGCATGAGGGTGGACTCAAAGTTAGGATCGGGCGAGCGTCGCTCTCCGGGCGGCGTACCGGGTGGCGCATGACGCTCGCGGACCAGAGCGATGACGCTGAGCGCGATGGGCAGCATCATGATCGCGGTAGCGGTGTTGCTGACCCACATGCTGATCATCGCCGAGGCGAGCATGAAGCCGCCGACGAGCCGCTTGGGGCTGGTCCCCACGAGCAGCACCGTCAGCAACGCCACACGCTTGTGAAGCCCGCACCGCTCCATCGCCAACCCCAGGATAAACCCGCCCATAAACAGCAAGATGACCTCGCTCGCGTACGGCGAGGCCGCGGCGGAGAAACTCAGCACGCCAGCAACGGGGAACACCACCAGCGGCAGGAGAGCCGTCACGCTGAGTGGGATCGCCTCGGTCAGCCACCAGCACGCCATAAGCACCGCGATGGCTCCGGTAAACCGCCCTGCGTCGGTCAGGCCGCCGATGGACGTGCCAGCCTCATCGAGCCGAATGCCCGGCAGCAGAAACCATACAACGATCGCGAGGATTGGCCCGAGCCCAAGTCCCGCCCAACTCACGATGTCCGCGGGCGTTGACCTTTGTGACATCGAGCCGATGGTCTTCTCCGTGTTCAGCAATTGAAGTGCCGCCCTTCCGACGGAATTCCGCCACCAAGCGGCCAAGCCTGCGCGAAGAGACTTCGAGCGCGACGCCTATCGGCGCGATGCCCGGTAGATGTTCGCCTCGGTCTCAAGCCGGTCGAGCCGCTCACAGTAATTCGAGGCTTCTTTAAGGTGTGCCCAAGCGATCTTATTTGTGAGCACGGCACCGTCGTTGGTGACGTTCCTTTCCGGATCGGGTTGCTCGTGCTCAAACTCGACGTCCAGCCCGCGGCGGAACTGGTCGAGATCAAGCTTGCCCTAGTCGATACCCAGCGTGGCACCGATCCGTTTGGCCTCATCGGCGTCAACCTTTCGCTTGCTCGTGTACAACGCCTTGTCGCTCGCGCCCGCTACGCGAACGTGATCAGCGGCTTGATCATCCCGTCCTCTTTATTCTGCATCATCCTGAACGCTCGCTCAATATCCTTAAACGCGAAGCGGTGCGTGGTCATGGCGAGCGGATCAACACGCCCGGTCTGGATCAATCGCAGCAGGCGACCCATCCGCTCGGACCCGCCCGGACAGAGCGCCGTGCGGATGGTCTTGTCGCTCATCCCCACGCCCCAATCAAGCCGTGGGATCAGCACGCTCTCGCCGTCGCCGTGGTAGCCGATATTGGAGATCGTCCCGCCGGGTCGCGTGACGCTCACACACGCGGCGAAGGTCTGCACCGAGCCCAAGGCCTCGATCGCGGAATCGACACCCTTGCCGCCCGTGAGTTTCATGATCGCGGCGACCGGGTCTTCCT
>CAZIMT010000199.1:0-5013 GCA_964540295.1 uncultured Phycisphaeraceae bacterium | reverse complement strand
CGCGTGGCAGCGCAGGCCGTGGCCATCGCCGATGCCCCAGACCAGCCGCTCCTCATAGGTGGGCATGAGTTAGCGGTGGACCAAGCCGATCACACTGTCGAGCTCGATGTAGACGAGCGAGCAGTAGAGCGTGTGGCCGCCGCGGTCGTTGGCGCGTTCGATGCAGCCGAGGTAGACGGCGATACGGTGATCGGCCGCGGCTGCCGGTTGACGATGACTTACAATGGGGCCTGCGGCCCAAATTGCCAAGGTCGTGGAGGCCTTCGACGCACCCAAGATCGCCGAGTTCGAGTTCAAGTGGGCGGAAGACGAGCAGGCCACTGGGCAGGAGACGATGGAGAGATGAACGGTACGCGCGAGGAACTCAAGAGCCCGTGGCCAGTCTGGACCTCGGCTAACTTCTTGCGCCCTCAGAATTCATCGATGGTGAGAACTTCTTATTATTTCTCACTTCTTGCGGTCGCGTACAACAAAAGGGAGAAGGGGTTGGTCAAGGGGGAATGAACAGGGAGGGGAAAGGACTTTGAGGCCTTGACAGCCTTACGCGGCTCGATGCACTAGATCCAACCACCGCCAACTGCGTACCGCGGGCCGCTTCTCACGGCTCGCTCAACCTGCGTCCGACCGGCTCTTATCTGAAGGCGGTTGCACGCGCGAAGGTAGGTCTGTGGATCTCTCAACCAAAGAAGACAGGGCCGCCCACCCGGGTGGCCATGGCGATCACCATTCACCATTCAACGGGCACACCAACAGCCAGCCTCCGGACCGAAGTTCCGTCCCACGATCGGCCGAGCCACATCCGGTCGAACAGACGTTCCGCGACCCGACGTTCGAGCCGATCAAGGCTGGCAACGGACCGCCGCTGGCGTCGCCAAACGGTGTGCGCCGATCTCCCCGCAAGAAAAGTCAAAAACTTTGTGTTCGAGATCTATCACCCACCGAGATGGCAGACGCCGAAGTCGCCAGGGTTCGCAAGGCCGAGCAGGTCGCCGAGATCGGACGTTATAAGAACTCCGCCGTCGTCTTAGTCTGCGTCGCGCAGGACGACCCGCGTCCGCTGCTTCCAACCTGCGATTCTTATGATTCGGCCCACGAGAAAAAGACGGATCCGGCGGTCTGAACGATTACCTCGTTCCCAACGCTCGACGGCCGGTCGACGCGCCGTCCGCGCGTTGAGGTCCGTACCGCGTGAGTACCTCGCGGAGCAACTTAACAACGCCGAGGCGTCGATCGACTCTGTTTTGACGAAACTTTCGAGCAGCAGCTCCAGCTCGATGGCATCGATGGAATCGGAATCGGCGACACCCGACGTACTGTCACCGCGGTCCGCGACCTGGTGCTTGCAAAGATGAATCCGAGCTGGGGTCGCTAATGATCTCCGCTGGGCGCTACTCCCGAGGACCACGCAAGCCAAGTATTAGAATGCCGCAGTACAACATTGAATGTAAGATTACAAAAAGCATAAGAAGATCGCCCTCGTGCTCGGTCGGTCGGGTTGGCATGCCAGAGCGCGAGGTTGTCGTCCGGCGTTCGGCCTGTGTTCACTCGCCCCACGTTCCGGTCTGGGGAGGGGGAAAGTTGGCTCAGAAGTTGATGCGAACATGGTTGGATATAGAAAGGGAGCTGGGTTTCGATCCGATGGCGACCGCCAATGAACAGCGCGACGGACGACAGCTGCTCCCGTGAGGCGTGGGCCCTGCGGGCGATCCTGCGCTCGTTCCTCGACGGCAAGGACGAGAGCCTCGTCAATGGGGTCTGGGACGAGCTGTTCCACGGTGACGAGCTCACGGCGGCGGAGATCGCCGATCGTTACTCGCTCTCGCCTCTCACGCTCGGCCAGAATGCCGGGTGGTTCCAGTCCGTGCTGATGGCGACGTGCAAGGTGGAGAAGATTGACCCGGTGTCGCTCGTGGAGGGCTTGGGTGTCACAGAAGAGTTCGCGGGGTGGATCAGGGGTGCCGAGTATGGCAGGACCGCCAATCAAAGGATCTGGCGGGTCGGATGAGCGAACCTGAGAACTCGACGGGGGCGGAACCGGTGCTCCGCGATCCGATGCTCAAAAGGCCCGGCGCGTTCGTCGATGCCAGGAAGCTCGCGAGGTTGTTCGTGGTCACGAAGGGGACGATCAGCACGCATGTCAAGGCTGAGATGCCAATCGCGGGCAAGGGACGCAAGAGGCTCTTTGACCGTGCGGTGTGCGAACGGAGACGTGAGCAGAACAAACCCGTCCTAGGGCGCGGCGGCATGCGCAACCGGGCCGGCAGAAAGCCGCGGGCGTGCCGGAGAAGGCCGCCGACGACCCAGTGACGGAGCTTGGGGAGATCGGTGAGGTGTGGAAGGGTGCCGCAGACGGGTCGGTCGTTTCGGGAATGCGCGGTGTCGGCGTGCGTGATGCGCCTAGTTCCCCGGCCCCTGGGTTGGAATCCATTTGTGCGAGTGAGGGGGGGTATAGGTATTTACTGTGTAAGAGTTGTAACGCACGAGAGGAAGGTCCCGGTTTGTTGGGTGCGGGATAGGCTTTTACTTGATTTCGTGATGGAAGCGTAACGACTTGCTCGACCCGTTCGTGCGCAACATCCACACAACCAAACTTGATCCTTGAGATCATTAAATAGTGCCCATTCTGGCTGCCGAACGGGACTATCCACAGAAACAGCCCGCAGAGGAAGACAAAAGTGTAGACCACCCTCACGACGCTAAATCCCTGCCGCTGGTTGATCTTTTCGGTGGCGACGCGGAGGCGCCGAAGCTGTACGAGCTCTTGCATCTTTGAGATCTTGGCGCCCGATCGTGCCGCGGTCCGCTTATTAGGCGGAGGTATCGGCTTTGACACGGGCCGCGGATCCGGCATGGCTTTGGCGACGGGCGTGGGCTTGGCTGATCGAGACTCGGCCGGTTTGATGAAGATCTCGGCGGCGGGCGCGATTCGCAGCAGTTTTCGGGCGGCGGACCTGGCCTCGGCGAGTTATCGTGCCTGCGCGAGGCAGATGCGATCTGGGCCAGATTTGTTCGGTTCCACGCTCATCCCCCGGCCTTCCGATCTGCAACCCGCGCGTCGGTCGGAAGCGGTTCGCGTTCGGGCTCGGGTGGGATGAATCTCTCCCTGATCGCCGTGTTGTCCATTTCAATGACCTCGATCGGAACGTCGACGGTTTCCGATGAGAACTCTCAGCGCTGTAGAAAGTGAACGAACTCTAGTAATGCAAAGAAGAAAGGCGGTGTGAAGTGGCTTCTTCAGTGACGACCATCACCGTGACGATTAGCGGCGAGACCTCGGGCTTTACCTCCGAGGGCCAGACGCTCAACCTCATCCGCCACCTCTGGCGGCCGATCAAGCCCGCAGAGAACGCTCTGCTTGAGTTGCGGCTCAAAGCTTGGCTCGGCCCTTCTCCAGATCAAAGGCCAGATTGCGCACGGGCGTTGAGGGAACTACCTCGACCGCGTCGCATTCGAGGTCGGCATCAACCGCCACACGATCGCCAGAGCGATGCGGCTGGCCGCTCGCCTGGCCACACCCGGCGGCACCATCGGCGAGGCCAAGCTGGCCGCCGCCGAACACGCCGCCGAGCAGGACCTGGACGCGGACGAAGGGCGAAACTTGGACAATTGGCCAAATTTGGTCGACGGTCCACCTTTGCGAAACCGTTCAAACTTGGACAATTGTCCAAGCTTGAACCCTATTCAGGCCGCGAAGCCGACCCTGAGCCTCCACCGCGCCGAACAGCTGGTGGGCATCCGTGCCTTCGACGACGAATTCGACGAGATCTACAACCGCGAGTACTCGGTCACGCGAAAGACCAAGCCTTTTTCGTCGAGAACAACCAGAAGTACGACAACAACGAGAACGACGACCACAAGGAACGCGAGATCGCTTCCGACGCCGATCGCCGCGCAATGACACCGGGGGCTAGCAAGCTCAGTCTGGCTGATCGCGATGACGTTGAAGGCATCTCGTTCCCGCCAGCCGTCCGTGATCCGACCGATTCGTTCACCGACTGGTCCGTCGGCCAGCAGCTCTCGCTCTTTGACCGCCTTAACAAGGCGCTCTTCGAAGTCCTGCGGTCTATCGGCACGCTCGGCTTCCACGACGACCCCGACATCAACCGCCGCCGCGACGAGGCCACCACCCGCGACCTCAACGAGCTCCGCGCGATCGCGAGTGTGGGCCTAGAGCTTGGCGCGGGACTCAACGCCTCCGCATCAAGCGACCCGTGAGGGCCCGCACGCGGCCCGGGGTGCGGGCTCGGGTGAACCCATGACCATGGTCAAACTGATCTAGGCGAGGCCGGGTCCGTTGCTTATCGACCGCGCTAAAATGCGGGCCTGGTTGGTCCACGCGATCGCCGAGCGGGCTGTGGAAACCGTCGAGCGCAAACGTTCCAGGGAGTCGGAAGATGGCCCGCGGCAACACCTCGACCCGCGCTGACGCGATGTACGCCCGCTACTCCAGCGAGGCCAAGCGCGACTCCACCAGCATCGCCGTCCAGATCGAGGCGTGCGAAAAGTCTGCGGGGACATTGCTCCGCCGTTACATCGACGAGGCCAGGACCGGCCGGACCATGGGCGGGCGCGGGCAACTACTCCGGCTGCTCGACGACGCCCGCGACGGCCAGATCGGGCGACTATTTGTCTACAAGTTAGACCGCCTCGGCCGGGTCGCCGAGACGCACGTGCTGGTCGAGGATCTTGAGTCCTTCGACGTTCAGGTCATCAGTGTCACCGAGGGGACCAACGCGCTGGCGCGTGAGGTGCAGCTGGTGGTGGCCGCCGACTTCAGCCGGGTTCTGGGCGAACGCACCAGGTCGGGCATGGTGCAGCGGCACCGGCAGCATCAGTGGACCGGCGGCGAGCCGCCCTACGGCTACCGCGTTGTTCAGGACGCCGCGGACCGCAAGCGCCCGGCGGTTGAAGAGATCGAGGCCTGAACAGTCAAGTTCATCTTCGACACGTACCTCGGCGAGTCGGTCGGGCTGGGCGAACTGGCCCGGCGGCTGCGCGAGCGGTGCGTGCCGA
>CAZIMT010000198.1:0-5040 GCA_964540295.1 uncultured Phycisphaeraceae bacterium | reverse complement strand
GCACTTGCTCGCGGGCGAAAGATCGTCGGCCCAGATCGTGACCTCGCCCGTCTTTGTCTTCATCAACCGCCCGCGCGCGACCAGCACGTCACCGAGGTCGGTGAGCTTGCCGAGCTGAAAACCGGTCGCGACGCACTCGCGCTGGCTGACCGCAACTTGAACGTCGCTCGTGTGGTCGCGCAGGTTCATCCACACCAGCTTGCCGTTATCACGATGAAGCACAACCCGGCCTGCGACGGTGACGGTCGGCCGAGTGTCAACGATCGGGCCGCCCGCCCCGCCCGCCGCCTTGGCGTCCTTGCTCGCCTGCTGGTGGGCCGCGTCGGCGTCGGCGTCGTACCGCTCGCGCGCCAGCTTGATGTCGGCGATAAGATCCGTCTCCCCTGTCCGCTGCCCGTAGGGTTTCAACCCAAGCGCGGCCACGGCCGCCCGGTTCTCGCGGCGCTGAGCCTCGAGCTTGTGAGTTGGAACGGGGACAGACGGGGTGGGGTCGGTGGTGGTCATGGGTGCTTTCACAGGGACATCGAGATTCTGACGCGGATGATAGAGCGGGTCGGCGGCGATCAATCACTCTCGCGTGCGGCCAGCGTGCCCGCCCACGCCGCTCGGTACCGTGCCGCCATCGCCTCCAGCGACGACGGGATCACCCGCACCTGCCCCACCACGCTCATGAAGTTCACATCTCCCGACCACCGCGGCACGAGATGCACGTGCAGATGCTGCGGCACGCCCGCGCCCGCGGCTCGGCCCTGGTTGATCCCGACGTTGATCCCCTGCGGCTCCAAGGCCCGCTGCATCAGCTCCATCGCCAATTCTGTAAGCAGCCAGAGTTGAGCGCGCTGTTCTGGGCCGTAATCCAGCAGCGTCGGCCGCGGTTCGCCCAGCGCCACTAACAGATGTCCGTTCGAGTACGGGTACGCGTTGAGCAGCACCATGCCCGCGTTCGTGCGCACGATCACGTGGTTCTTCTCATCCGCGTCTGGGTCGAGCCAGTAGTCGCGCAGGAACGAGCCCGACCACGGCGGCGCACCGCTCGCCAGCTTTACGCCAGCCTTGGGCACGGGCTCTTTCGCGTCCATCGATTCCAGATATCGCAACCGCCACGGCGCTTGCAAGGCTGGTGGGACGTGCGGCTGGCTGGTGAGATTCGACGCGAGGTTTGGGTTCGTCGGCGTGGACATGGCAAAGCCTAGACGAGCCCCGCCGATCGGAACCTAATCTTTGACCCTCTGCTCGCTGTCACACTGGAGTTTTCATGCACCAACTCACCACCCAACGCATCATCGTCACCGGCGGGGCCGGGTTCCTGGGCCGATCGATCTGCCGCCTGCTCCGCGAGCGTGGCGTCGCTGATGATCGTGTCTTCGTGCCGCGCCGCCGGGACTACGACCTGACCGACGCCGCGGCCGTGCGTCGTCTTCTCGCCGACGCGTTCCCCGGCTCGGGCGCTTCGCTCATCATCCACGCCGCGGGCTTTGTCGGCGGCATCGGCGCTAACCGCCGCTATCCCGCGCGTTTTTTCGCCGACAACCTCATGATGGGGCTCAACCTCGCCGTCGAGGCTCAGCGTCGCGGGCTCATCGAGCGCGAGCTCAAGTTCGTTCAGATCGGCACCATGTGTTCCTACCCCGCCGCCGCACCCATCCCGTATCAAGAAGAAAGCCTCTGGACCGGCTATCCCGACGCCGTCAGCGCGCCCTACGGCGTCGCCAAGCTGGCGCTCTGGCAGATGCTCGACGCGTTCCGTCTCGAGCACGCGCTCCGCTCGGCCTATCTCATTCCCGTGAACCTCTTCGGCCCCGGCGACAACATCGCTGACCCCGAGAACTCGCACGTCGCCGGTGCACTGGTCCGCAAGTTCGTCGAGGCCGCGGCCTTCAACCACGCTGAGGTCGTGTGCTGGGGATCGGGCGCACCCACGCGCGATTTTCTGTTCATCGACGACGCCGCCGAGGGGGTGCTGCGGGCCGCTGAAGAGATAGACGAGCCGAGCCCGATCAACCTAGCCTCGGGCAGCGAGGTCTCGATCAAGCAGCTTGCCCAGACCATCGCCAAGCACGCCGGGTACCGAGGGCGGATCACCTGGGACACCAGCAAGCCCGACGGCCAGGCTCGCCGCTGTCTCGATATTTCAAGGGCCAAGCGCGTGCTGAACTGGGAGCCCAGGGTCGCGCTCGACGAGGGATTGAAGCGCACCGTGGAGTGGTACAAAGAGATGGTCGTGCCATCTGCCTGAATCAGCGCTCGCTATTTTCGCTCCGTCCGGCAAGTCAGGATCAGGAGTCCGTCTTCCGACCTGATCGCCAGCACTCGCACGCGCCGGCCATCGCCCAGCGTCAGGGTCGGCGTCACCGTCAGCGGCGTGTCGCCCGTGAACGCGCGCAGCAACGCCGCCGTCTCCGGCAGATCGCGGAGCTCGCGCGGCAACGCCACCATGTTCCCAGCGCTCGCGCTCGATAAAAGCAGCGACGTTGGTAGCGGCAAACTTCCGACACCGACACTCTCGGCCCGCATCCACAGTGAACCGTCGGCCGCCAATTCCGGAACCAGCGACGCTGAAACAATGCGCGCCGCGCTTTTGGAACTGTCGTTCCTCGATACCTGAGGCGTTGATTCCCGGATCCGTGCGCCGACGTGGATCATCCCGCGCGCGAACTCGACCTGAACCTGCTCGACCTGCTCGGGCCACGCGAACGTCCGAGGCTTGCTCTTGGTAGCCAGGGCGATCTGGCCAGAACTCGTAGCACTGTCGGGGCCCTGGCTCGCCACCCACTTGGGAAGCCGCGCGTTCACCCATGCGTTGGCGTCCGCGGCCCGGATGGCGATGGTCCACGGCTCGCTCTGATACGCGCCCGGCCCGGGCGGACTTCCTGCGGCGGGCTTGGCCGAGGGCCGGACCAGCCGCATGATCTCGACGATCTGGTTCTCGAGGTCGGTCCCTACGCGGATCGTTGCCGCGCTGCGCGGGTCGATGCTGCGCCACCACGACGGCGCTCGAGCCATCATCCTCATGGTCAGCGGCACCCCGATCGCCGCGCTCACCGCCACGCCAACCGTGCCCAGGATCACCGCTCGCCCGATCGCTGTCCGCCGGATCACCGTCGGCCTGATCAGGGCCCGGCGGCCCGACCGCGCAGCGCCGTCTCCGCTCTCCCCGGGCTGGTTTGATCGAGAGCGCGACAGGTCGGAGAGCTTCGCGCTGAGTCGATCAAACAACCTCGCGGCGTCGGGAGCGCGAGCGGAGGTCGTAACCGGGAGGCTCTGCAAGGATTCGGACGACATCGGCCGCTCTGAGTAGAGGTGCTATTTCTTGGTCGGAACTGGCGTCGGTACGGGCGCGGGTGCCCCGGCTGGCTTGGGCATCAATTCTTTAATCGCCGCGGGGATCTCGAACGCGTCGGCGGCGACTTTGTTGAACTCAACGCTCGTGACCGTGACCGACTGCACCGAGTTCGCGACCTTCGAGGTGGTCTTGGTCGGCACCAGAATATCGCCGAACTTCTTGAACTCGGCGTACGACGTGTCCACTCCAAGGTCGCCCGAGGCCGTCGGACGAAGCACGATCTGCCCCACCAATAGCCCCGATTCAATATCAAAGAACAGCGTCGCTTCGCGCGGCTTCTCCGAGTTCTGGCCGGGTTCCACGCCGCCCTTGACGGGCTCGGAGATCGGCGTCGCGGTGAGCTTGTAGCACGGCTTGCCGTCGCGCTCTTCCACGCCCAGCACTCGCAGATCGAACTTAGATCCAAGGCTGAGCGGGCGGTAAAAATCGCACGTCAATGCTCGGTACGAAAGCTCGGAGCCCGAAAGTAATCGCTTGCTCGTGGGCGTGAGGTCCCACGCGACCGACCCGTCATAGCCCTGGATCTGGTCGCCCCCCAACGTGGGCGACGAGACGACGACGATCCGACGATCTGGCGCGGCCGCGATCAACTTAAAATCGGCCTTGACCCCCGTCATCTCGATCGAACCTGAATCGACCCGGCTGGTGATCTTGCGCAGCGCGTCCTCGCCACCCAAGGCCGCAACGTACTTCGAAACGATCTCCTTCGCAGAAGGAACCGCGACCGCTGGCACCGGCTTGATCGCGCCGAGAGCTGAATCTGCTGGCGGAGCCGAGGCTGGTGTAACCTGAGCGAGGGCAGAGGCTGAGAGTGAAAGCAACGCGGTCAAGGCCGTTACGGCCGTCACGGCCGACGCTCTGGCTGATACAACACTCGTTCGTGCGGTCTTGTTCATACGTGGCATCCTCAAGCTCGGGCAGTTTTTCGCGCAGAGCACCTCTTGTGCTCGACGCACAATAATAGCACAACGGCGCGGCGTATTGCCAGCACCCGGCGTGCTCGGTCGCACCGCCGGAAAGTTCACTCAAATGACTCAAGCTTTACCGATTGTTCATGAGAAGCTAACAGTGTTCCCGGGTGTCCCGCCGCCCGCACTCTGTTCGGGCGCGTGACCTTGGGCTTGGCCGTGCTCGCCCGAATCGTCGTCCTCGTACTCGTCCTCGCGCTCGGCGTTGAGCTTCTCGATGTTGAGGACGCGGACCAGGCCGTCCTTCAGACGCCGCTCGCCGAAGTTGATGATCAGCCCCAGGTCGAGGTCCGCAGACTTGAGTTGAGCCCGCAGTTGAGCCCGCTCGAACCCGCCGATCTCGCCCGGGCGGTTGAGCAGCGTGACGATGAACTTGCCTTCGACGTAGAGGTCCGCGACCACGGCGCCGATTTTGGCACCCTTGTACGTCACGTCGAGCGTGTGTGCGAACGAGCCTAAGACGCCGACGGTCTGGAGTTCGCTGGCCAGTGCCGCGCGATAGACGTCGATCGTGTAGCCCGGGCCCAGCGTGCGGTGCACGTCGATGGCGCAGCCGATGACCTTGCGGCTGATCTCCGTCAGGGCCGGATCGAGCTCCGACAGCGGCATCCCGCGCCGCTCGTGAGACCCGCCGTACCCACCCTGAGACCCGCCGTAGGCACCCTGCTGATTGCCCTGCTGGTTCGAGCTGTATCCGCCCCTGCCCCCGCCAGAGCCGTAGCCTTGACC
>CAZIMT010000197.1:0-5051 GCA_964540295.1 uncultured Phycisphaeraceae bacterium | reverse complement strand
CTTCCAAACAGCACGTCTTCCAAGCCCCCACCGGCACGCGCGACCTCTACCCCGTCGAGGCCGCCCGCCGCCGATTCATCATGGACGCCTGGCGAAAAGTCTCCATCAACCACGGCTTCGAAGAGATCGACGGCCCAACCTTCGAGCACCTCGACCTCTACACCGTCAAATCTGGCGAAGGCATCGTTTCCGAACTCTTCAGCTTCGAACGCGCTGGCGGCGAAAAGACCTACGCCCTCCGCCCCGAGTTCACGCCCACCCTCGCCCGCATGTACGCGTCCAAGGCCGCAAGCATGCCCAAGCCGACCAAGTGGTTCACGGCCGGTCCGTTTTTTAGAGCGGAAAGGCCGCAACGCGGGAGGTTAAGGGAGTTTTTGCAGTGGAATTGTGACATTCTCGGAGCGGAAGATGATTTAAATCGAAGAATATGCGATGCAGAAATAATTGCAGTATTAGTAGATCTATTGCGATCGATGGGCTTCAAGCCGGAAGACGCACGCGTGAAAATTGGATCACGAAGGCAAGCACACAGATCAATGCAGCGACATGGAATATCCGAAGCGAGGGCGGACGCCGTAATTGCATTCTTAGATCAACGTCCCAAGCTCAAACTCGGGGAATATAAGGTCAAAGCCGCGGCGATGGGCCTTCCGCAAGCATTTATTGAAGATCACGATCCCGAAGATCCGGTGTGCCTTCCTGTAAATTCTTCGGTCGAGGAGATCGCAGACTATTTTGAAGTAAGCCTCGCCGAGGCAAAGCTCTACTACGAACAGGAACACTCTGGAGGATCTGTGTCTGAAGAATTGACGAAACTCGGAGTCGAAGATTGGTGTGAATTTGATTCCATGATTGTCCGCGGCCTCGCCTACTACACCGGCACCGTCTTCGAAGTCATCGTCGACAACGAACGCGCCGTCGCTGGCGGCGGCCGATACGACAACCTCATCGAGATGTTCGGCGGCCCGCCAACCCCCGCCGTCGGCTTCGGCATGGGCGATGTCGTCCTCTCGCTCGTTCTCCAAGACAAAGGCCTCATGCCCAGCGACGCCCAGCTCATGGGCATCGCCGGGCAATGGCCCGACGCCTTCGTGATCTCTAACGGCACCCTCGAGGCCGACGCGGCCGTGCCCGCGGTGCTCGCGTCGCTCCGGCGCGGGATGTCTGTTCAGGAGAGAGAAGAAAAGAAGCTCGGCTCGGAGAGCCGACCTACTTTGGGCCCCGACTATGGGCTGCACGCTCGGCGGTCTTATAAGAGCACCAAAAACATTGGCAAGCTGCTCCAGGACGCCGTGAAGTGCAACGCCCGGTTCGCGGTGATCGTCGAGTCCGCCACCGAAGCGACGATCAAGGACATCCGCACGAGCGTACAGGACCAGAACCGAACGCCTATCGCCGACCTGCCCGCCGAGCTTCGCAAACGGTTGGCCTAACACTCCAACCTCGTCGGCGTCGCGCTCTCGAGAAACCCTGCGAATCAGATCTCGGCCTCGTCCGCGCTTCTCTCTGCCCGAAACCTGGCCAAACTGATCGCCCTCGCGCTACATTCTCGGACCAAAGCACTGATCTTGCTGGATTTTGTCCGCAAGGCCGCCTTCAATCGCTCTCACTGCTCTGAAGTTCTTTCGGAACAACAGGTTAGATCTCTGGTTCGTGCCCACGCCCCGCCTCTCGTTCGATCCGCTTCGGGGAACGGATGACGTGCTGGTCGGACAGGAAAGGTCAGCGAGCGCTTGTTTGGACTTTGATAAAGTTTCGTGGTGACAGATCCTCTGGTGTTCAGGGCGTCGAACCGATATTCTGGGTGAGAGAGGTCAGCCGAGGCGTCCGAATCGTCGAACTCTTCGTGCGTGACGCAGAGAGAGAGCATCTCGGCTTCCGATGAAAGACCGAGTTCTTCATGTCCTTCATCGTTCTGGATCTGGAGGTCTCACGTGAAGAGGTCCAATCAAGCTCGCGGCCCAGCCGCGAAACGAGTCGGCCTGACCGTGTTGACCGCTCTGGGTGTGCTGGCGTCCGCCGCGCCGTCGGCCTTTGCGTCCATCCGAATCGTCGACGATCGGCCCGGGGCGTTCAAGGACATCAAAGACACCGGAACAGTCTACCACTTGTTCGGGAACGCCTCGGGGTTCTTTACGACGACGATCGGGAACGAGATTTTTCCGGCTGGCGAGATCGTCATCTCCAACAACGGCGGGATCGCGTTCAACCCGGCCGACCCCTTCCTTTCTGACGACCCCGAGCCCATCCCCAGCGAACGTGCCTTCGGCGGTTCCAAAGCACTCCTGCCCTACTGGTCGGACATCGGCAACCACGTTGGCAACATCTTCGCGGCGGAGGTCGGGAATGTGCTGGTCGTGCAATGGGACAAAAAGAAGTTCGAGGGATTTCCTGATGCCTCGGCCGTCACTTTCCAGCTTCAAATCCCTACGGACATCATCGACGGGGTGGCCGCCCAAATGCTCTACCAGGCCATTAACGAGGGCCCCGCGTTCGGAGGTGCCAACGGGTCCGTGGGGTACCAAGACGGGATCGACGGTACTCAGAACAGCGTCCAGTTCGCGGTCGGCCAAGCGTTCTCGGTCACGAACTTGAGCGTGCTGACCGTTCTCGTCCCCAGCCCGGGGGCAGGGATGATCCTGCTGAGCGGATGCCTGATGCTGGAACGCCGGCGGCGCTGAACGAGCTGCGAACTCTCTCGATCGCGATAGTTCGGGGCCTTGTTGGCTCCTTTCTGCTGCGCACTCGCGCCGTCGGGGCGCGAGCGCCGAGCCTTCGGGCGGGATAGAATCGCCTCCGCCCGCGGCCCGGCTCGTCCGGCCCGTCTTGTCTGGCCTGTGTTGGCGCTCCCTCCAGAACTTTTCAGCGCTTTTCAATCCCGCACTTTGAATCGAGGACTTTCGGCATGGCTCATGATCCATTGGACACCATGATCGGTGTGGACGAATCAGTTCGACGTGACACCGCAGGCGCTGCCAAGCACCTCTCGGCCGCCAAAAAGGCCGAGGAGCAGTCCGACCGCGTCACCGCGATCGCCGAACTTCGCAGCGCCACCGCCGCCGACCCGCACAACGCCGAGATCATGTTCCACCTCGGCTACCAGCTCGACTTGGTGGGCGAGGAAGAAGAAGCTCTCGCGCTCTATGAAAGCGCCTGCGAGAACCCGCCCGCGCCGATCAACGCGCTGATCAACTTGGGCATCCTGTATGAGGACCGCGGAGATTTCGCCCGGGCCGAGCGCTGCCTGCGGCAGGTTCTGGACACCCACCCCAACCACGCTCGCGCCCGCCTGTACATGAAGGACGTGCAGGCCAGCCGCGAGATGGTTGTCGAGGACGACCCCGACCGCGACACCTTCAAGCGCAAGGCCTTGATGGACACGCCG
Organism: uncultured Phycisphaeraceae bacterium; assembly: GCA_964540295.1. Taxonomy (GTDB): domain Bacteria; phylum Planctomycetota; class Phycisphaerae; order Phycisphaerales; family UBA1924; genus CAZCPB01. Next base: position 1,666 of record CAZIMT010000197.1, on the reverse strand, counting down.
GTCACGGACTTCGAGCTCTCCGTACGGGCCCGCACCTGCCTCAAGAAGATGAACATCCGCACGCTGGGCGATCTCCTCCGGAGCACCGAGGCCGAGCTGATGAGCTACAAGAACTTCGGCGAGTCCAGCCTGGTCGAGATCAAGAAGATGCTCACCGTCCGCAACCTGCGGCTGGGCCAAGGCCTCGAAGATGCCCACCGCGCCGCCCGCCGCACGCTCGTCGAGCAGTATAAGGGCACCGGCCAGGAAACCCTTCTCGCCAAGCCTGTCACCGATCTCCAGCTCTCGGTTCGCGCTCGTAAGGCGCTCCAACTTCTGGACATCCAAACGATGGGCGACCTAGCCAGCCACACCGAGGCCGAGCTGATGGGTGTCAAGAACTTCGGCGCGACCTCGCTCACGGAAGTCCGCGAGCGCCTTACCGAGTTCGGGCTGAGCCTGCGCAAGCTCGATACCTAACCACTCGCCACTCGGACGCTGCACTGAGAGTTATTTTGGTAGGTCGGCTCTCCGAGCCGATTTTTCCTTCCCACCTGCGCCGACCTTGCGCCAATCTCTCGTCCCCACCCGGGCGGTCCAAAGCCACCCTCCTTTGACAATTCGGCCGCGCCGATGGACACTCTGGGCCTCACGAGTGGTGAACATGGTCCGGGGGACGATCTGATTATGCTGACGCCGACAGCCTTGGTGCTGGGAACGATGGGAACTCTGCTGCCCGAGGGCTACGCCGCCGTGGCGTGGCCCGAGAGCGGCGTGCCCGCATCCGACGGTGAACCCAATGGCGGGCTTCGTCTAGCGCTCGTCGCGCGCAAGACGGGCGCGAGCCCTGCCGGGCCTGATGTCTCGCCAGCTGGCGGGCCACTGGTCGTGCTCCGCGATCTTCTCGATGCTCGCGTGCTGCTGGGGTGCCTCATCGACGGCTCAGACCACGTCCATCGCTGGGTCGAGGTGTGGGTCCAAGACATCGCGGGACTGGCCCAGGCCCTGCCCACGTACCGCGAGACGCTGACCAACTCCAAGCTCGACGAGCGCTGGACCGCGCGCGCCGACGCGATGGTCGGCCTCGTGCGCGCGGGGTGGGAGACCAAGCACCCGAGCCCGATCGTGCTCGACGCCAAGGCGTTGACTTTGCGGTATCTCGCCAACCTCGGCACGAGCGATCTCTGGGCCTTGTGCGCCGACGACGCCGTGCTCGCCAAGGTCGGGCTCCCGGCCTATTCGTCGTCGCTGCACCGATACATCCACGTCCCGGCGTTGGGCGAGAAAAGCATGTTTGTCGCGGTCACTGCGGGAGCGCTCGAGAACGAGCGCACGGCCGGGGTCGCGCACGCGACCGGCACGCCCGCGGGGACGGCGAGCTCGATCGTCCCCGTGAACCTCGGCGGCGGGCTGATGATGGTCTGTCCGCACGAGCCGTTGTCGTACGAGTCGTACGTGGACGCGCTGTCGGGGCTGGAGGCCGAATCGATCCTCGCCACGGCCGGGGCGGCGGCGATCTCGATCGTCGCGATGGCGGCCGGGGCCGGGATGTCCTCGGGCGGGAAGTCAAAGTCGGGCGCGAGCGGCGCGGTCAAGGTTCACGTCCCGGGCAGTCTTTCCGGCGGGCTCTTGAGCCTGGGGCGGGGCGGGCGCGCGGGGCGGCTTATCGAGACGCTGCACCTCAAGC
>CAZIMT010000196.1:0-5298 GCA_964540295.1 uncultured Phycisphaeraceae bacterium | reverse complement strand
GGCCGAGTCGGATGATCGCGCTGGAGATGGGCGGGAACAACCCGGCGGTGGTGATGCCGGATGCGGATCTGAAGCAGGCGTTGATCGAGTGCGTGCGCTGCGCGTTCATCACGACGGGCCAGCGGTGTACGTGCACGCGGAGGCTGATCCTGCACGAAATGATCGCGGGGCGGTTCTTGTCGGCGCTGGCGAAGGCGGCGTCGAACCTGATCGTGGGCGATCCGCGGGCGGCTCATCCGGTGTTCATGGGTCCGATCATCAACGAGGCGTCGCGGCGTGCGGTGCTGGATTTTCAGGCGCAGTTGGCCAAGGCGGGCGGCGAGGTGATCGTTCCTTCGACGGCGATCGAGACTGTGGAAGAGGGTTTTTATCTCACGCCGAGCGTTGTTCGGGTGGAGCGGTTCAGCGTGAGCGATTTGGTGAGCGACGCGGGGTGTGACCGTGAGGTGTTCGGGCCGCTGTTGCGAGTGAGCGTGGTTCGGTCGCTTGATGAGGCGATCGAGCAGAGCAACGCGACGAATTATGGGCTGGCGGCGTCGATCTTTACGACGGACGCGGCGGCCCAGGCTCGGTTCCTCATCGAGTGCAAGGCCGGGTGCGTGAATGTCAACACGGGGACGGCGGGCGCGAGCAGCAAGCTGCCGTTTGGCGGGGTGGGGATGTCGGGGAACCATCGCCCGGCGGGTGCGTTTAGTTTGGACTATTGCGCGTACCCGATGGCGAGCATGATCGAGAGCGGGACGATGGCGACGACGGCGGTGGGGATGCGGATCGAGGACGAGTGGTTGCGGTGATTGATTGGTTTGAGAGCGAACCCGGACCTTCGCAAAGTTTAAGATCCGGCGTCTCTGTTTAAGCTGGGCGTGTGAAAGGACGAGTTGCTCGCGATGCCACGAACCGTGTTGCCAGATTCTCGTCGTTCGCCGCGCTTTGCCGGGGTTTCGACGTTCTGCCGGTACCCGCTGCTTGAGCAGGTTTTGCCGGAGAACTTGCCGCTGGACTGGGCGATTTATGGCGTGCCCTACGACGGCGGCGTGACGTACCGGCCCGGTGCGCGGTTTGGGCCGCGCGCGGTGCGAGAGGAGTCGCAGTACGTCAAGCCGTACCACGTTGAGTTTGACGTGAACGTGTGCGAGGCGTTGAGCATTGCGGACGCGGGTGATGCGCCGGTGAGGCCGTATTCGCCGAGGGAGAACGCGGACGTGGTGTGCGCGTTCGCGGCGGGGCTGTGCAAGCCCAACGCGGGTGCGAAGAAGGCGGCGATCACACGGCTGCTGGCGATCGGCGGGGACCACTCGATCGCGTACGCGAACATTCGAGCGACGTGGGAGCGGTTGAACAAGCCGAAGAAGGGGCTGCCGCTGATCCACTTTGATAGTCACCTTGACACGGTGGACAGCGTGTGGGGCGAGCGGTGGGGGCACGCTTCGCCGTTTATTCGCGCGATCGAGGACGAAATTGTTGATCCGCGGCGGATGATCTCGATCGGCGTGAAGGGGCCGCTGAACTCGGCGACGGACTTGCTGTTTGCGAAGGAGCACGGGGTCGAGATCGTGACGTACGAGCGGTGGCGGCGTGAGGGGGTGAAGCCGATCGCGGCGTTTTTGAAGCGGCTGGGGCGGGCTGGGGCGTATGTGACGTTTGATATTGATTGCGTGGACCCGGCGTTCGCGCCGGGGACGGGGACGCCGTCGGTCGGCGGGTTTACATCGGCGGAAGTGCTGGGGTTGTTGAGGTCGCTGCGCGGGACGAGCGTGCTGGGCGCGGACGTGGTCGAGGTGCTGCCCGACCGCGACCCGAGCGGGATCACGGCGTTGCTGGCGGCGCACGTGATGTTCGAGATCCTGGCGCTGGACGCGGTGCTGGCGTCGGTGTCAGGCTCGGTGCCGGGGGGTTGAGACGCGAGTGTGGTGCTGGGCTCGTACGATTGAGCGGTGAGCGAAGAACTTCAAATCAAGCCGCTTGCTCGGCGTGATGTCGCGGTGGCCGAGATCGTGCGGCGTTGGCGCGAGCTGACGGGCGGGCGGGCGACGCGGGATGCTGGGCGGCGCACGGTGGTGGCGTGCTCGGGTGGTGCGGATTCTTCGGCGTTGGTGCTGGCCCTGGCGCGGATCAGGCCGGGCGTGACGGTGGGGCATGTGTTGCATGACCTGAGGCCAGCCGAGCAGGCGTTGGCGGATCGTGACGCGACGAAGAGCCTTGCGGAGAAGCTGGGGCTGGAGTTTATCGAGGCGAGCGTGCGCGTCCGTGAGACTGGGTTGCGCGGAGTGACGACCAACTTGGAGGCACGCGCTCGTCGGGCGCGGTACGCGGCGCTGGCCGAGCTGGCCGAGCGCGCGAGGTGCTCGTGGGTGGCGACCGGTCATCACGCGGATGATCAGTTGGAGACGGTGCTGATGCGGCTGATGCGCGGGGCGGGTCCGACGGGGCTGGGTGGGATCGCGGAGACGCGGCCGATTGGGCGCGGCGTGACGCTGGTCCGGCCGATGCTATCGATCGCGCGCGAAGAAACGAGGCGGCTGTGCGTCGAGGCGGGGTGGTCGTGGCGTGAGGACGCGACCAACGCGGACGAGAGCTTGCTGCGTTCGGCGGTGCGGCATCGGGTGGTGCCGGTGCTGCTGGAACTTGGGCCGACGGTGCGCGAGCGCGTGGCGACGACGGCGCGGTTATCGCGCGAGGCTGGTGACGTGGTGCGGCGGCGAGCATCTGAGTTGTTGATGCTTGCGGAGCGGAGTTCTAGGCAATCGTCTGGAGGAGCTTTGGAATGGAAGGTTGACGAGTCGGCCTGTGAGTTGGCCTGTGAGCCAGCCTGTGAGTCGGGCGTCCGGTCCTTGGAGTGGTCGCGTGAGACGCTTGGGCGAGAGCCTGCGGTGGTTCTGGGGGAATTGGTCCGGGCGAGTGTCGCGGATCTGGTCGATGGCATCGGCATGGACCGCGTGTCGGCGCGGTCGGTGTTAAAGGTGGCGGAGTCGGTGCGGGCCGAATCACGCGAGCCGAAACGGTTCGTGCTCGGTGGGATGGTTGTTCGTGTCACGGCGCGGCGCGTGAGGATCGAGTTGCGGGGTGAGTCTGATACAGGAGAACGCGGATGAATGGTCGCTCAACACGGATCGCTTTGGTGGGGCACTGCGGGCCTGATTCGTTCATGCTGAGATCAGCGGTCGGGCGGACGATTCTTGGCGTGCAGGTTGTGTTTGCGAACGATGCGCGGGCGGTTGAGGCAGAGTTCGAATCGGCGGATTTGTTGCTGGTGAATCGCGTGCTGGATGGTGAGTTTGAATCGACGGGCGGGGTCGAGCTTGTTCGATCATTGGCGGCACGCGCGAAGGCGACCGACCAACGCGTGCCCGCGTTGATGCTGGTCAGCAACTTTGCGGATGCGCAGGAGGAGGCTGTAGCGGCGGGGGCCAGGCCTGGGTTTGGGAAGAAGGAGATGAACTCGGAGCGAGTGCGAGAGTTGATCCGGGCGGCGCTGGGAGTGCCGGTCACAGGATGAGACGGGCACGCGTTCCGGGCGCGATCAAGGCCAAGGAAAGAAGTTCAAGATTTAGAAAAAGTAGAGGCGGGCGGGACGCCCACCTGACAGGATCCTCGCAAGATGAAGTAGCCAGATTTACGCGATCACGCGGACGATCGCTACCGCGACCATGGCCACGAGCAGCAGGGGCAGGTGCATGATGGAGCCGAGGAAGAGATTGCGGGCGCTGGGGCGGGTGCGGTCGCGGATGAGGCGGTAGGCCAGCACCATGAACGCGAGGCCCGAGACGCTCGCGACGATCAGATACGGCAGTCCGAGCTGTGGGATGAGCCATCCCGGGGCGAGCGTGGCGGGGATGAGCAGGATGGTCCACGCGGCGATCGTGAAGACGGTGCGGCGTTCACCGTTTTTCTGCGTGGGGAGCACGCAGAATCCGCCCTTGGCGTAGTCGTCCTTGTGCATCCACGCGATGGCGAGGAAGTGCGGGATCTGCCAGACGGTCATCAGGATGAACAATGAGAGCCCGCCCCATTCGAGAAGGGCGTGATAGCCGGGCGCGGAGGACGCGGCCGTCCATCCGATGAGCGGCGGGAGCGCGCCGGGGATGGTGCCGACGAACGTGGCCATGGGCGTGAGCACCTTCATCGGCGTGTAGAAAACGGTGTAGACGACGACGCAGGCAAGCGAGAGAACGGCGGGGATGTAGCCGACGGTGCCCCAGAGGAGGGCGACGCCGACGGCGCTGAGCGCTGCGCCGAGGAGAAAGACGGTGCGGGGCGTGAGTCGGCCTTGAGGGAGGGGGCGGGTCGCGGTGCGGTCCATGGTGGCGTCGCGTTCGCGTTCGAGCCATTGGTTGAGGGCGTTGGCGCCAGCGGCTGAGAGTGCGGTGCCGACGACGCATCCGAGAGCGGTGAGGAGGAGATGCGGGAAGGTCCAGGTGCGTTGCACGGCCGCCATGACGAACCCGACCAAGGCAGTGATCGTGACGAGCCGCGTGATGCCTGGCTTGGTGGTCTCGATGAGGCTGGCAAACACGGACGGCGGGGCGACGAGCGTGGCGGTCACTGCGGCGGCTGGCGTTGGGGATGTCACCTCGGCGGGTTGGTTCAAGCCATTAACTCCTGCGTCGGGTTCTGGGTCGCGTCCTACGTCGTGTCCTGTGCCGAGTCCTGTGTCGTTGGTCTCGAATCTCACTCGACCTCACCCCTGGGGAAATGTCGGATCGGGTTCTGATCGGGTCGAAAATCGCGAACTGGGATTACTGCTTGCCGAGAACAATTCATCATAGACCAGAACGAGTTCGTCAGATTTTCGCCGCTAGATGTTTTGGTAGCGAGAGTATGAATTTACCTGCTCTTGATGGCGGGGACGGCGATTTCCATCCAGACGGGGAAATGGTCGGAGGGGAACTGCGGGCCGAGGGTTTCGCGTTGAGCAGGGGTCCAGATCCCCGAGCGAAGGACGGTGAGATCGGTGGAGGGGAGGACGTAATCGACGCGGAGTTTGAACATGGCTGTGTCGGAGGGCTCGAGACCTTTGAGCGGCGCATCGGAGACGGGGATGGTCGCGGTGTTCACGTTGCCCGGGCCGAAGAGCACGGTCTTGAGCGGCGACTTGAAGCTGTCGCCTTTCTCGGGATCGGCGTTAAGGTCGCCGAGGATGATGAAAGGCACGGTCTCGGTGTAGCCGCCGGGGGTGTCGTTATCGTCGACGAGGTAGGAGGCGTTGCCGACGTAGTCGGCCCAGAATCGGATCTCGTCGTGGTTGCGGCGTGCGTTGCGTTTCTCGGGGCCGTCGAACGCGGGGGGGGGGGGATGGCT
>CAZIMT010000195.1:0-5336 GCA_964540295.1 uncultured Phycisphaeraceae bacterium | reverse complement strand
TGGGCGACGGGGCGGGAGGGGCGCCCGATGTGGTGCCCGGTGGCACGCTGGCGACGGGGTTGACGTGGCGGACGGTGCGCAACGGGACCGTGAACAACGACAACAACGTAGATATCGGTTGGACGACGGAGATGTTCTTGCCATGGACCGCGCTGGGGATGTTGAACACGGGGCCCAGCAACGGTCAGACGATCGGGATGAACTTTCAGTTGTTCTTTGACAACAACGGCAGGGAGCGTGACCTGACGGACTATCGCACGGCCAACGGCGGCGCGGACCGCTGGACAAAGCCAGCGTTCATCGACGACCAGATCGAGGGCGTGCACAGCAGTTACGCGGCGACGAACTCGGGCACGCACGGGCCGGTGAACTACGCGCAGTTGATGTTCCTCGACCCGGCGGCTCGGTCGTTGCCAGCGTCGATCACGAACCTGGCGACGTCGCACACAACGGGGTATTCATCGACCCTGACGTTCACTTCGCCAGCAGGGGTTTCGGGGACGGCTTCGAGCGGGAGTGTTTCTTCGTACCAAGTCCGGTACAGCACGACGCCGATCACGTCGGAAGCGGCGTGGGTTTCGGCGACGAAGTTCGAGCAGCGGTACGTGCCGCGCTTGGCGGGGCTGACCGAGTCGATGCGGGTGATCAAGCTGAGCCCGGGCACGACGTACTTCGTTGCGGTGCGGGGCGTCGACGCGGCGGGGAACCTCGGCGGGTTGTCGAACAGCCTGCAGATCACGACGCAGACAACGGCGCAGGACATGTCAGGGGGTCAGCGGCTAGTACCCTCGCCGTTCGGTCGCAACCTGGTGCGTGAGAACGACGAGCCGTTCGTGGCGGTGGGGGACCATCTGGGGCTGAGCTGGAATTACACGCGGAATCTGTACACGGGTGACGTGTGGAACCCGACGAACAGTTCGTACATCAACTTCAACACGAACCCATCGTTCGAGGGCACGGCGGGGCCTTACTTTGACACGCTGGCGTCGCGTGGCGTGAACACCATGCGCGTGTTCCTCGAGTTGCAGAACGTGTATTTCCCGCCGACGAATCAGCGTCCGCGTGGGACGCTGTGGCTGGAATCGAAGAAGGTTGGGCAGGCGACGCAGTTCAACCCGGAGATGCGTCAGTTCATGTTGAACGTGCTGCGGCAGGCGGACGTGCACAACATGTCGATTATCTTCTCGCCGTTCGATACGTTCTCGTACGACGACGCGTTCTCGACGGAGTTCCCGTGGTCGGCCGCGAACGGCGGGCCGCTGTCTTCGATCGACGATTTCTTCCAGACCCCGGCCGTGCTCACGCTGGCCAAGGCGCGGATGGACGTGGTGACGGGGTGGCTGCAGAGCGCAGAGTTCAAGCCGTACGCGCACAGGCTGATGGGCTGGGAGGTGCTCAACGAGTGGGACAGCTACGAGTGGACACTCAATGCCGAAGGGAACAACGAGCCGGGGCGTGAGACCGAGTTCCGCCGGCGGTCTCAGTGGATCGACCAGCTCGCGGCCTACGTCAAGCAGCGAGATCCAGAGCGGCTCGTGCTCAACAGCACGATCGCCCAAGACCCGCGCGGGCCCGCGGCTCGGGTGGTGTTCCTCAGCCGGAACTTCGACGTGCTGATGCCGCATCTTTACACGAACGCGAACGAGGAGCCCGTGAACAACCCGGACGCGGATCGTTCGATCCGAGCGGCGGTGCAGAACGCGACGCTGACAACGGCGTGGCTGAACTCGACGGAGAGCCGGACCCCGATCCTCAACGGGGAGTGGGGCATGACTCGCGCGGCGTGGCCGGGCGGGGTGGTGAGCTACGGCACCAATTTCACGCAGGCCGAGGACGAGAACCTTTATCGCACGATGATCTGGTCAGGCTTCGCGAGCGGCCAGTTCGGCACCAGCCTGCGTATCCCGACCGAGGAGCTTAACTTCTCGACGGGAACCAACCGCACGCAGGGGTACATCCTGACCGACGCGATGCGGAACTCGCAGAAGACGCTCTCGAACTTTGTGGGTTCGAACGGCGTGAAGATCGACTTCGCGCACTTTAACTATTCCTCACTGGCTGGCGATCTGGCGGTGACCAGCCAAGCGGGGAAGAAGCTGAAGTCGTGGGGCGTGGGCGATCGCCAGCAGGGGATCGTGTACATCCTTCAGGACACGAACCAGACCACGGGGAACGTGACCGACGGCAGGGTTGTCATCAGCGGGCTGCAGGCCGACTCGATTGTTGATGTCGAGATCTGGTCCACGGCCTCGGGCGCGGTCGCGCCGCTAAGCACGGTATCGGGCGTGTTCGTGAGCACGGGGCAACTAAGCTTTGATCTTCCGGCGTTCGCCAAGGACGTGGCGGTGAAGTTCAAGGCCCGGGCCGCGACGGGGCAGGCGCAGCGAGTTACGTCGGTTGAATCGGGCACGAACCTGGTCACGTTCTTCTTTGACCAGGGGTCTCAGCCGATGGCCCGCATACAGAACACGACGACCGGCGCGGTGACGTTGCAGGACATTTCGTCGATCGCTCGATTCACGGGTCGGGTTGTGGATATGGACCCGTTCGTGCTCAACGGGGTGGTGTACCTGGCGGTGACCGACGAAGACCATCACCTCTGGCTGTTCTCAGGGAACACGGCGACGGCGGCCTGGACAGTGCAGGACCTCACTGCGTCGATCAACGCGCCCGGGTTGACCGGCGATTTGACGCACTACATCCCGAGCTGGGGGACGATCCAGATCGCGGGGCTGGATGCGCGTGGGCACGCGGTGAACTACTTCTATCAGCCGGGCGTGAGCACGGCGTGGCAGTTCTCCGACCTGACGGTGGCGTTCAACGGGCCGATCATGAAGCGCGGGCTGACGGGGTATGTGGCGCCGTGGGACGGGATCAATTTCGCGGGGCTGAACGAGGCGGGCGAGGTGATCGTGTACTGGTGGTCGCTCGAACTGCTTCAGACCGGTTGGCAGACGTTGAACATGACGACGTTGTTCAACGGCCCGACGTTCGTGAACCAGCTCGATGCGTACGTGACGCCGTGGGGCGGATTGAACATCGCGGGGCGTACTTCGGCGGGCGAGCTTTACACCTACTGGTGGGCCCCGGGCCTGGGGCCTTGGAACGTGACCAGCATCACGCAAGCTGCGGGCGCGCCGCTGACGAGCAACGGGACGGAGGTCGCGGTTTCGGGCGACGGCGGGATCAACCTCTTTTCGACCGACGGCGGAAACGCGTTGACGGTGCTGCGTTGGAAGCCAGCCGACCCGATCTGGAGGTACACGGATATCTCGACCTCAACGACGGGCAAGGGCATCGAGCTTCCGCTGGGTGCGGCGGCGGTGGGGAACAAGATGCTGGTTGCCGGGCGGGCCTCGGGCTCGACCAAGTCCTTGCTGGTGTTTACGTTTGACACGGTAACCAACACATGGTCGGGCGTCGATACCGGGACGGCGATCGAAATCTAGGCTCACTTCAAGTTCGGTCCGGCGCTGAGCGAAACGTGGAGCGTGGAGGCCTGGTGCGGGCGAGATCCGCGGCGCACGCGCAGGGTGCCCGCCGCGAGAATGACCGCGCTGCGTTCGGATCTGCTCTCACGAAAAGGCGTTGCCTTTCATGGACCACAGGAGCGCGAGGTTGATCGCGGCGAAGAGGACGGCGGCGAGCTGGAACGGGCGGTCGTGGACAGCTAGTTCGGTGGGGTCGTCGTAGCGGCCGGTTTCGAGGAGGACGATGCAGCGGAGTAGGCCGTAGGTCGCGGGCAGGATGGTGATCCAGAGCAGGATGAGAGATCCTGGGGCGATGCTGAGTTGAAAGTTGGCGGTCTGGGTTTGGACGTAATCGGCGTAGGTAACGAGAGAGATGACGCCGGTGACGACCACGACCATGCGGAGCAACTCGTCGGTGTAAACGGCATGAACGGCGCGTGCGGCGGCGGCCTGGTCGGCTCCCCCGAGGGTTCGGCGTTCTCCGAGACGCTTTCCGAACGCGAGGAACATGGCGAGGAAGAAGGTAACGTTGAGGAGCCAGGCGGTGGGCGCGATGGCGACGGCTGCGCACCCGCCGAGAACGCGGAGCACGAAGCCGAGCGAGAGGCTCATGACGTCGAGGACCGCGAGATGCTTGAGCCAGAAGGAATAGGCGAGCACGTTGAGGACGTAGAGGCCCACGAAGACGCAGACCCAGAGGCGGGCGGTTGGGGAGAGGCCGACGAGAGGGATGGCGGCGGCGGCGAACAGCAAGGCCGCGAAGAGTTTGGCGGCGGGGACAGAGACGGTCCCGCTGGGGATGGGGCGTCTGCGTTTGCGTGGATGGTTCCGGTCGGCATCGGCGTCGAGGATGTCGTTGATGACGTAGCTGCCGCTGCTGGCGAGCCCGAAGATGACGAAGGCGAGAAAGGCTTCGAGAAGGAACTCGGCGTGAGGCCGATCAGGGGCGAGGGCGCGGAAGCCGTAGAGCGGGCCGATGAGGACGAAAACACCCTTGGACCATTGGGTTGGTCGAGCGAGTTTCAGTAGGTCTTTGGCCTTTGGCATTCGAGCTCCGCGACTAATGCTGAACGAGGGGCGTGGAACGAGTAGGATACGAACATGGCGGGCGAGCGTTCGGGCGTAGCCCGAAATCCTGGCGATGAATCGGTTGCGGCCGCGGGCTCGAGTGCGAAACTGAGTCGGGGCGCGACGGCGCTGTCACCAGCCGGGCTGTCAGCGACGGCGGCTGCGCTGTACACGAGCGGGCCGGTGCTGATGCGGTTGTTGCAGAAATACAGGCCGTTCATTTGCCCGTTTGAACTGATTCTTCCGGTGGTGCCCGAGAGCGCGAGAGTGCTGGACGTGGGGTGCGGCGGCGGGCTTCTGCTGGCGTTGCTGGCGGCGAGCGGTCGGCTGGATGTTGGGGTGGGGTTTGATTCCTCCGAGCCAGCGATCAAAGCGGCGCGGGCAATGGCGAGGCGGGCTCGAGAGAAGTTCCCGGGAGTCGCTTTGGAGTTTGAGCGGATCGATGTTAACGCGGACTGGCCGACGGGTCAGTTTGATGCGGTGTGCATCATTGATGTCATGCACCATGTGCCGCCCAGCGCATGGAAGGGCGTGCTGAGGCTGGCGTTCGAGAAGGTCAGGCCGGGCGGGGTGCTGGTGTACAAGGACATGTGCCGGGAGCCAGCGTGGCGAGCGTGGGCAAATCGAGGGCACGACCTGTTGCTGGCCCGGCAGTGGATTCGGTACGCGCCGATCGCGCAGATCGAGGTGTGGTGCAAAGAGCTTGGGATGCTGCTGGAACAGCGGGAGAACGCGGCGCGGTGGTGGTACGGCCACGAGCTGCGAGTATTTCGCAGGCCGGGGGGCGGGGTTGCGGGA
>CAZIMT010000194.1:0-5406 GCA_964540295.1 uncultured Phycisphaeraceae bacterium | reverse complement strand
CGGGCCAGCGGTTTTTTGGAAACGCGGAAAGGTGGTAGGTTGTTCAGAGGTCCCAACAGTTTTAGAAAAATCTTCGCAGCGCGAACCGTTTCAGATTCGAGCGAGTTCCACTACCCCAAAAGTTTCTTCAATTCCTTCGCGCACGCCGTGCTCGCCATCGCCTCTCTGTTTGAAGAGGACACACGCCATGCGCACCGTCATCCACAGCAAGATCAGCGCTCCCGTGCCGCGAAGCAACTTTGAGAGGCTCATGTTTCCAAGTATCGAGCTTGGGCTCAAAGGCTGGGAACGCAGCCACAGTCAGGGCGCCGGCACTGGACACGAATCCCCACACGGCATCCTGTACGCCCCGAAGGAAGTCAACCAGCAACTCCAGAACCGAGGCATCGAGCAGTTCATCCGCGACTTTTTCCAGGTCAAAGCCAAGGACGTCGATCTCTACCTCACCACCGTCACCACCGCCTGGCCGCGCACTCGCCGCCTCCAATCCATCGAGTATGTGCTCGAGGCCAGACGCGGCAACATCAGGCGAACCCTGCTGGAAGCCAGCATCGAAGTAAGCAACGACCGGGAAAGGCCGCGAATTAAGGTTTCCGCTCAGGAGCGCGGCGACTTCGAGGAGTTCCTGCCGATTCTGCCGAAGAAGAAGTGACATGTGGAACAAAGTTGGTTTGCTCCGCCAAGGTGATCCGACAACTTTCTTGCACTCGGTCGTATCACCACACAAACCTAAAACGCCTTCCTCAACCGCGCCGACGGAATCCCCAACTGATCTCGATACTTCGCCACCGTCCTTCGCGCAATTTCAATCCCTCGCGCCTTCAACTCCTCCACCAGCGCCTCATCGCTCAGCGGCTTGGCCTTGTCCTCGGCCTCGATCACGTCTCGCAGCGCGGCCTTGATCGCGTCCCAGCTTACGTCTTCGCCCGTGTCCGTCTGCGTGCCGCCACTGAAAAACTTCCGCAGCGGCACCACGCCGCGCGGGGTCTGCACATATTTCTCCGCGACCGCGCGCGACACCGTCGCCACATGGATCCCCAACTGCTCGGCCACCTGCGTCATCGGCAGCGGCTTCAACGCCTGCGGACCGAAGTCAAAGTACTCACGCTGAGCCGCGACCACGACCTTGATCACGCGCAGCAGCGTGTTCTGCCGCTGTTGCACGGCGTCGATCAGCCACTGCGCGTTGCCGATGTTGGTCTTCAAAAACTCGCGGTCGGGCTTGGGGACGGCCCGATCCTTGGCCATCAACGCGTACTCCTGGTTCACACGCAGCAACGGCAGCCGCCGGTCGTTCAAGTACGCGATGTACCGGTCCGCGTCCGCGTCGTACTCGATGATCGCGTCGGGCGTGATCGCGTTGGGAACGTCGTTCACAAGCCGCCGCGCGGGCGCCAGGCTCAACGTCCGCATCCGCAGCAGCGCGGCCTTGATCTCCTCAAGCGTGAAACCCGTCTTCTCCGCCACCTTCGGCAAGCGGTTCTGCATCAGGTCGTCAAGGTGACTCTCGATCAGCGTGCGCACACGCGGCAGGATCTCACGCTCCTTGTCGAGCGAAACCTGATCGTGCTCGGCCCGCTCATTCGCAACCCGCTCCTGCGCGGTGTTCTCTTTGGAGTGCGTCGCGACGTCGCGGTCGCGTGCGTCGCGCGTGCCCTCGCGAGCATGATCGCGCGCGCTCGCCGAGAGTTCGTCCAGATTGTCTTCCAGAGCACTGATCTGCAGCAGCAAACACTCTCGCGCGTTGCGTGCGGCCGTGCCCGCCGGTTCAAGGAACAACTGCACCGCCTGCAACGCCCGCTCCAAATGTTCGACCGTCGGCCTGGCCCGGTCGTTGGGCGTGCGGTCAATGATGGTCTCCAGCGGCGTTCGCAGATACCCGTCGTCGTCAAGAAATGAGATCAACAGCTCGCCGTCCGCCCGGAACTCGAGCTTCACATCAGCAAGGCCCCATTGCCCCTGCAGTTGATCGATGAGCGAAGCCGATCGCGCCGGGGCGGCAGCCATCGCGTCCATCTTGGCGTCGCGCTCGCCGTCATTCCGCTGCCGCGGCCCAAGCTCGGGCTCCCACGAGTTCCGCTCCCAACTGTCCGAGCTCGCGGCCGGGGCCTCGTGCTCTTGATTGCCCTCGAACTCGTTCGCAGCGGCGTCAGGGTTGGCGTCAGAGAAGTCGTCAAGGCGTTCAAAGTCCTCGGCCTCGCTGCCGCGCGGCTCGTCAGCGTGGACCGCGTCGTTGCCGTCCATGATGCCCGCCTGAGCGTCCCCCTCCACCCGCTCCAGCGTCGCGTTGTTCTCCAGTTCCTGCTCGATCCGCTCTTCCAACTCGGTGAGCGACATCTGCAGGACTTCCATCGACTGGATCATCCGCGGGGCCAGCTTCATGCTCTGCCCAAGCTTCATGTGTTGAGAGGTGTCGAAACGCATAGGGATCTACAGCGGAAGGTCTGATCGCGGGTCGGAAGAAAGCAGGCACGAGCGAGTCCGTTCACCCGGGCCGCCGGAACGTGAAATGCTTTGCTGGCATCCTCGTTGCTGGCAGCCCTCTCATCGGTCCAAACGAACCCGGGCAACGGATTCTCTCATCCCAGACGATTCCCGTATACAGCAAGTGTTATGCCGGGCCAGTTTATTCTTGGGAAACCACGTTCTCGGCGTTCAGGACCCGATCTTTGATCGCTCGCGAGAATTAAAAAAGTCCGAGAACCGCCGCGCTTCACGAGTCCATCGGGCGCCGCGCCTGGATCGCGTCCGCCAAGACCGCCTTGTTGGCGTACTCCAACTGCGAACCCGTCGGCAGCCCGCGAGCCAGCCTGCTGACCTCCACCGACCTCGTGCGAAGCTCCTGAGCCAAGTACAGCGAGGTGCCGTCCCCCTCCAGCGTCGGGTTCAGCCCGAGGATCACTTCCCGCACCGCCACGCCGCCGGGGCTCTCGTTCGGATGATCGATCCGGTGCAAAAGCTCAGCCACCGTCAGCTCGCTGGGCCCGATCCCATCCAAGGGGCTCAGCCGGCCCATCAGCACGTGATACAGCCCCGAGTACATCCCCGTCTGCTCCAGCGCGATCAAGTCCTTGGGCTGCTCAACCACCAGCACCTTCGCGCGATCGCGCCCCGGATCCGCACAGACCGCACAGATCTCCGCCTCGCTCAAGTTCGAACACACTCGACAATGCCGCACACTCTGCTTCACGTCCGCGATCGCGCGCGCCAAGGCCAAGGCTGTCGGCTCGTCGGCCTTGAGAATGTAAAACGCCAGTCGCTCGGCGCTGCGACGCCCGATGCCGGGGAGTTTCGTGAACTCGGAAATCAGACGATCCACCGCGGCCGGGTACGCCGTCGGGCGTTTGACGGGCGCAGCAGATGCGCCCCGACCCGCCGCGCGATCGGCAGCGTTCTTGTCTCCGACCTCGTTCTTGTCCGTGTTGTTCTTGCCGTCGCGAGCCATCGCGAAACAGTACGCGAGAGACGAGCCGACCAACCTATCATCTCACCATGAACCGCCCTGACCGTTTCAAGCTCGTGCGGACCGGTGTTGCGATCGCCCTGATCGTCGGCCTAGGCGCATTCCTCTGGACCAAGGCCGTCGCGCCGAATCTCTTCCCGAAAAACTTCGGCGTTGTGGACGAAGGCAAGGTCTACCGCTCCGGCGCACTCACCCCGGCCGCGTTCAAGCTGCTCCGCGAACGCCACGGCATCAAAACCATCATCGACCTCGGCACGCACGAGCCCGACACCGCCGACGAAAACCGCGAGAAGCGCACAGCCCAACTCCTCGGCATCACCCGCCACGTCTTCAACCTCGAAGGCGATTCCACCGGCAATCCCAACGAGTACGTCGAGGCACTCCGCCTCATGACCGACCCCGCCAACCAGCCCGTGCTGGTCCACTGCGGCGCGGGAGCCGAGCGCACGGGCATGGCCATGGTGCTTTACCGCCACATCACCCAGGGCACGCCGATCGACGATGCGTACAACGAATGCAAGCTCTTTCGCCACAACCCAAAACGCAACCCGCACCTGCCTCAAATGCTAAACGACTGGGCTGACAAGATAACGGAAGCGTACAAGTCCGGGACCACGATCGCGTGGCCCAGATAAGCGTGGCCGGACGAAAGCCAGCCGTTGCGCAAACCTCTACCCAACCTTGTGCGGCACTCGTCTCGCCTGCCTTCTCCATCTTCTACTTTTCTCAACGAGTTTGATCGACAGCTTTGATCGACACCCGCCCAGCAAAGCTTTTGTAGAAAAACGCAGAGGCGGGCGGGACGCCACCTGACAAGAGAATATAGGGATTCGGAAGGCCGCTTCAGGAGATCAACTCTTTGATCTCACCCGTTCTTCGCGCCCGGGAATACCTCGACAAGCACGACTCCACGATCGCGTCCGCCGCCTTCGCTCGCAGGATGTCCTCGACCTCGACCTGCTTGTTCTCCAGCATCTTGTAGTCCAGAAAGAACCGTTTGAGCATCTTGAGCATGTGCCGCGGAAAGTCGCTGCTCCTCTGGATATCTGAATAGATTGGGTCGGCCATCAGCACGCTGATGGTCTTGTGGCCCGGCTCGCCGTGGTCAATCATCGTCATCATCCCCACCGCTCGCGCCTCGCGCAGCGTCATCGGCGAGATCTCCTCGGTGCAGAAGACCTGCACGTCCAGCGCGTCGCGGTCCTCGGCCAGCGTCTGCGAGATGAACCCGTAGTTCGCCAGTTAAAACACCGCCGACGACAGCACGCGGTCCAGCTTGAGCATCCTCATGCCCTTGTCTAGCTCGTACTTGTTGTTGCAGTTCTTGGTGATCTCAATGATCGCCTTGAAATGCCGCGGAAGCGCAGCGCCGACATCAATCCCGGGAGAAACGTCGTACCAAGAGTGCATCCTGAGCGACCGTAAGCCGCGCGTTCCGGCGCGCCGTCCCGTGCCTCACGCAATCCGATTTGGCGGCTCTTCCCCTGCCAAAATCGCCCCCGCGTTCTCGCACACCATCTCCGTCATGATCAGCCGATACTTCGTCTCCGCGCTCCCAATGTGCGGCGTCAGCGTGCAATACACCGACTCGACCAGCCCCGCGTGTACTTTCGGTTCAAGTTCAAACACGTCCAGCCCCGCGCCGTAGATCTTTCGTTGCTCAAGCGCCTCAGCGAGCGCCGCCTCGTCCACCACCGGCCCGCGCGAGGTGTTGATCAGGATCGCCGTCGGTTTCATCAGCGAAAGCCGCTGAGCGTTGATGAGGTGCCGCGTCGCCAGCGTAAGCGGCGTATGCACGCTCACCACGTCGGCCCAGCGCAGGCCTTCGTCAAGCTCAAAGCGCACACCTGCCAGCGGGGCTAGCTCGAAATCAAGATGCCGAGCGCGCGCGACGTACCCGACACGCATCCCCCACCCCATCGACCGGGCCGCCACCGCGTACC
>CAZIMT010000193.1:0-5436 GCA_964540295.1 uncultured Phycisphaeraceae bacterium | reverse complement strand
CGCCCGACCTCGGCCCTGACAGTTCGAGTGTGCACCAAGCCCCGGGATCAACCAGCAAAGCACGCGGTTCGCGCCACGAAGAACCGTCCACCGCGACGGCTGCGCGTCGCGGGCGGTTTGGCGAATCTCTCGCTTGAGAAGGTGGCGAATCAGGATCGTTCAGCACGGCGTGGTGAGCCCGTCGCCCGCGCGCTTCGTTATCGCCACCACGCCCGCCCCTACGCTCCGCGCGATGACCGCTGTCGATCCTTCCGACAACACTGGCCCCAAGCCCACGCGCAGTTCCGTCCACCTGCGGGCCGCGCTGGATCGCTGTCTCAAGCTCGCCGCCCCGTGGGAGGGCATCGTCTATCGCTCGGTCACGCCCAAGTACGCACGAAGCGCCGACCTGCTCAGCGGCCTGGGCAGCCGACGCGTCGGCGGGCGATGGAACCCGCCCGGGACCATGAACGCGGTCTACGCCAGCCTCGACCCCGAGACCGCCATGCGTGAGGCCTTGTCGCATTACCGGTACTACCGCATCCCCGAGCACGACGCCATGCCCCGTGTCTTTGTGGCGATCCGGATCAAGCTTCGCCGCGTGCTGGACCTCCGGCCGCCGGAAGTCCGGACCACGCTGCGGGTGTCGCTCGACCGCATGACACGGCACGACTGGCGAAAAGCTCAGGAAAAACAGGCCGAATCGCTGACCCAGGCACTGGGCCTGGCCGCGTTCGAGCTCGGGCTGCACGCCCTGCTCGTTCCCGCCGCGACAGGCCCCGGCGGCGGCCCCGGTACCAGCCCAGTCGCCAGACCAGTCGCCATCGAGTCCAACGTCGTCGTCTTCCCGCACAATATCCGGCCCGACGGTGTGCTCGAAGCTCTCCGCCCGTGGGAACCGCCCGACCCCACCTAGGCCTGGAATCCAGCGAACCGGGCCGCCCAACGTGCGTATACTCTTGCATGCAAAGTTGCAGGCACGTTCACCCGCCCACGGCCCGACGCCGATGAACCGCCTGCGAGCCTACTCGCCCGTAGACCTACTGGAGAGGAGTTCGACCGTGACCACCAAGCCGACATCTCGAGCCTCGGCCCGCGTTTCCACCAAGGCCACGCGCCGCTCGTCCAAGAAGACCGCACGCCGCCGCGCCCAGCCCGCGAGCCCCGCCCGGGCCGCTAAGCCCGCGGTGAAAGCGGTCGCCAAAGCCGCCGCGACGACCGTCAAGGCCGCCAGCCCCGCGCTCCGCGCGCTGCGCGAGGCCTACGGCATGAGCCGCGAAAAATTCGGCCGCCTCTCCGGCTTCTCTGTCCGCTCGCAAGCCAACTGGGAGAGCGGCAGCAAGGCCCCGAGCGATCAAGCAGCGCTGCGACTGGCCGAACTCGCCAGACTCCACCGCGCCCTAGCCACGGTGATGCGCCCCGACTCCATCGCGGTCTGGCTCGACACGCCCAACCTCGCGTTCGACGGCCTCAAGCCTGTCGAAGTCGTCGAGCGCGGCCAGATCGACCGGCTCTGGAAGATGATCTTCCTGCTCGAATCAGGCACCGCCGCCTGAACACGCACGCATTGCGGGGTCGGATCCAAAATCTCAACCGTCCTCGACCGCGTACTTGACGAAGAATCCTCGCGCCAGCCTTGGGATCGAACAAACTCTGATACCTCCTTCGCCCGACCACGATTCGGACCCTCGGCTCGGTTATCATCTCAGAATACTTAAACATTCACGGTTGGCGGGCAAAGAGACTTCGTGCGGACACGCTCTGACTTGCCCGTTTGATTTGCCGTTTGATTTACCCCTCGTTTGCTGTTGGAACGCTGTTGCAACCAGACACCGCGCCCCATCTCGAGCGAGCACACGAGCCCATCCTCTTCGCCATCGCGCGCGGCGATGCCAGCGCTGTCCGTCGCGCGCTCGACGCCTACAGCCCGCTCGTGTGGTCCATCGCCCGAACCTATTGCCGGGCCCAGCATGACGCAGAAGACGCGGTGCAGGAAGCGTTCGTGAAGATCTGGCGGGCGGACCCCCAAGTACGACCCGAGCGTCGCCTCCGAGGCCGCGTTCGTTGCAACGGTTGCACGCAACGCCGTCATCGATTTTCGCCGTCGCCGTCCGAAGGAAACCACGTCTGATTTCTCCCACGACCTCGCTGAATCTCAACGCACCGCCCGCGCGACCGCGCTCGTTGACGACTCGGCAGATCGATCCGCCGCGTTCCTCGCCGATGCTCAGCGTGCCATGTCCGCCATGAAAATGCTCAGCCTCGAACAACAGGAAGCGATCCGCCTCACCGTGCAGCGCGGCCTCACGCAACAAGAGGCCGCCACCGCGCTTAGCATCCCGCTCGGAACCGTCAAGACACGCGTCCGTTCCGCGCTCCTCGCCTTGAACTTGGTGCTGAACACACCCGCGCGCCGCCCGTCGTCGCTCACGATGGAGGCCGCACAGTGAGCACGACCAACCCCATCAACAACTCTGGCCCCAACGCCAGCGGACCGGCCAGCCTCGAACGGCTCTACGACCTGCTTGCCACGCGCGCCCTCGAAGAGATCACCACGACCGAATCGGCCGAGCTCGATGCGCTCCTGCGCCAGCACCCGCAGGTCGATCCCGCCTCGTTCGATCTCGCGGCCGCCAGCGCGTTCATGGAGCCTCGCGCCGACGCCAAGCCTTCCGCACACTCGGCCGCGCTCCCGACCGAACTCGCCGATCGCATCGCGCTCGCCGCGGTTGCGGAGTTGACCGCCAACGCCGCCGCGCACCGTTCCAAAGAAGCGAGCTCGGATCGAGGCTCGTTCCGCATCGCTCACGCCCGTCCGCGGCTCGCGCGAAGCATCACCCTCCCCTGGCTCGCTGCCGCTGCGGGTCTGGCGCTCGCCGCCGTGTCGTGGTGGCCGAGGATCTTCCCCGCCGCCATCTCGACGGTCGCGCAGCAGCGTCAGGCCCTGCTCGCGCAGGCTTCGGACGCCAAGGCCCTACCGTGGGCACCTCAAGCCGACCCGACCGCCAAAGGCATGGCTGGCGACATCGTCTGGAGCGACTCGCTCAACCGCGGTTACATCCGCTTCACCGGTCTCGCCGCGAACGACCCCAAGGCCAACCAGTATCAGTTGTGGATCTTCGACGCCAAGGGTGCCGACGCCAACTTCCCCGTCGACGGCGGCGTCTTCGACATCCCCGCGGGTGTTACCGAAGCCATTATCCTCATCGATGCCAAGATCCGCGTCGGGCAGGCGGCCGTATTCGCGGTCACCGTCGAACGGCCCGGCGGCGTGGTCGTCACGACCAAAGAACGCCTCGTTGCGCTCGCCAAGCCGTGAGATCGGCCTCGAATCAATCCGCGCTTCACGCGTCCATCTTCGCCCACCAATACAGCCCGCCCACGCACGCCCCCGTGATCACCCACATCAGCACCACAGACGTGACGAAATACGGGAACACACACAGCACGCCGCCGGCGAGCAGGCACTTCATGTCCGCTTGCTTCTTGCCGTAAATGAACAGCGCCATGCCGAGCAGGCCGATGAACAACCCCGACACCAGCGACCAAGGGTTCCCGAAGTTCATCGCAACGCTCCCAAGCTCAGGCCATCCACAAAATGACAGTTGGGCGATCGAGCAATCGCTCGCTCTCTCGTATCGGTCCGTTCTCCTCGCGACTCTCACGCACCATTCACGAGCCGGGCCGGGCCGAGAAAGCTGTAATCCGGCCTCACGGCGCTTCCTTACGCCCGCAAATACTGATCTATGATTGTTCGTGGCCTAAAAGCGAAAAAGCTCGCATCGTTGCGCGAGGATCGTTCAGGCAATCGCAGCGCTCGGCCGCCGAGCATCTCGGAGAAAGAACGCATGAAACGCAGCATCACCACGCTCCTTGCCTCGTTCGCCCTTCTCGTCGCGGCTCCAGCGTGGGCCCAGAATACCACCGCCACGCCCAAGGGCGAGAAGCCCTCCGTCGCCCAGCCCGGGACCAAGCTCACGCCCACGATCGAAAAGAAGCCAGCTCTGAAAATCTCAAACGAGGACAAGGCCGCCGACGATAAGGCCACCGACGCCGGGCCCAATCACAAGCTGCTCGCTCAGCTCGAGGGCGAATGGGACACGGTCACGACCGAGTTCGGCGAGGACGGAAAGCCCGCCTCGACCGACAAGGGCACCACCACCGCCAAGATGGTCATGGGTGGCCGGTTCCTCGATTTTTCCTACGACGGCCGCGCGCACGGCAAGTTTGCGAAGGGCTCTGGCATGCTTGGCTACAGCAACGCCGAGAAACGCTTCGAGCAGTACTACGCCGACACCAGCAGCACCGAAATCGCCTACATGACCGGCTCGGCCGACGCCGCTGGCAAGGTCATCACATTCTCTGGAAAGGCGATCGATCCGGCCACCGGCAAGTCCATCACCAAGAAAGCTGTCCTCACCATGACCAACAAGGACGCCTGCAAGGAAGAAGTCTTTGTGACCGCTGGCGGCAAAGAAAACAAAGTCGCCGAACTCGCGTACACGCGCTCCACCGGCCAGACCAAAGCCGAGAAGAAGGAAGAGAAGCGCGAGCCCAAGACCAAGCCCGCCCCCGCCGTGGCGCCCGCCAACAAGAAGTAAGAATGAAGAAGTAGGTTCAAATCGTTCGGGCCTCACATCGCCGACGGCTCACCGGGCGATCCAACAAACAAAGGGCACGGGCAAAGATCTCGTGCCCTTTTCTTTTCAGCTTCCAAGCTCGCTCACCGCTTCCCGATCGTCTTGCTCAAAATCGCGCTCTTGTAATTCGTATACGGCCACTGCCACTGCTCGATCAGCCGATACCCGCGACGAAGGTAAAAGTTTTTCAAGTCGTTATCCGGATCGGCCATGCTCAGCGCAATCTCTGTCGCTCCCGTCTTGCGAGCCCGGTCTTCCACCACGCCCATCAGCATCTGCCCGATCCCGTGCCCCTGCATCCCCGGATCGACCGCCAACTGACTGAAGCTCGCCACGTCGAGCCGATGAAACCACGGCGGGCCCGCGGCCTCCTCGATCTCGTGGAACAAAATCGTCCCCACCAGCTTCTGCCGGTTCTCTGTGTGATGCACCGCCACGTAACATTCACCGCTAAAAACTCGCGACTTGGTCACCGAATCGTCCTGCCGACCCGCCAGCGGCTTGAGCCCAATCTCCACCTGCTTGGCGTACGCCTTGTGCAACAACGCCGTCAGCTCGCTGATCGAATCCGACGGCGCGAGCCGACGGAACGTGATGATCGGGTTGGCAGCTGGCGCGGCGGCGGGCTCACTTCGTGTGTCACTTTGTGGGTCGTTGGCCATGAGAACGAGCAGTGTAGACTCTTCGCCCAAGCGCCCGCCCAACTAGCCGCCGCAGCGCCCGTGAACCACGCCGCCGCCAACAGCACCAACAGCAGCGCCGCCGACCGCACAAGCACGCAAGGAAGTTAGAGCATGAGCCTTCATCGAAATCATCA
>CAZIMT010000192.1:0-5459 GCA_964540295.1 uncultured Phycisphaeraceae bacterium | reverse complement strand
AACTCAACCTTGGTCATGTACGCCCGGATCAGCATCACCCCGCGGCCCGACGTCTGCTCCAGATTCTCATCCAGCGTCGGGTCGGGGATGATCCCCGGATTGAAGCCCGGCCCCTCGTCCTGCACCCGGATATGAACCTCGGCCGGGTCCACCGTGTACTCGATCGTGATCGGCGTCTCGGGCGGCAGGTTCTTGTGCCCGTGCCGGAACGCGTTAGCGATCGCTTCTTCGAGCGCCAGCTTGATCGCAAACCGCGAGGCCTTGGCGTACCCGTGCTGCTCGACGGCGCTCAGCACCACCGTCTCGACCGTTTCGATCGCCTGCCGGTCGTTCTGGACCTTCATCGCTTGGAAAGCGTGGCTGGTGGGTCGGTGCTTGCTCATGCAGGCCTGGTCCGTGCGTCAGGAAACGTGATCGAGCGGTTCATCAGAAAGTTCGACAGGGAGTGCGGTGCCGCGCGAGCTCGCGCGGCGTGACGCCACAACGATCAGGCCAAAACGATCAGGCCACAACGATCAAGCGAGGCTCTTCACCGCGTCGTCCGCGGTCTCATGGATCTGGAACAGTTTGTTGAGCCGGGTGATCACGAAGACCTCGTAAATCTGCGGGTCAATGTTCGCTAGCCGCAGCTGCCCGCCGCGGGCTCGGACCTTGTTGTTCACCGTGATCAGCGTCCCCAAGGCCGCCGACGAGAGATGGTCTACGTTCGTGAAGCTGATCACCAGTCGCGGCACCTTCTCCGCCTCGATGATGGAGCCGATCTCCTCGCCGATCATCTGAATGTTCGCTTCGTCGAGAATGTTGCGATCGATGAACTCGATCTGGGTCACATTGTCTTGGCGTCGGACACGGAGTCTGGAATCAGGCGAAGCCATTGACGTATCTCCTTCGCAAACCACCGGTCACATGCTCACCGCGTCGTGCGCGAGCGAGGCCAACACACTTAAGAACTACTCAAGAACCACCCAAGGCCGCGGCAAGCGTCCGAGCATCATATCACCCGACCTCGCACCTCGGCTCAGCCACCCGGACAAGTCTCTCGGACGCCAGACCCGAGAGCTTCCCAAGGTCGAGGTGTGCGGACGATCGCGTAAAGACGAACCGGAACATTCCGAACCCTAGAACCTCAAAGGACACGCCCTCAAAGAAAACAGGGCGCTCAGAGCGCCCCGAGGAACTCACCATGCTTTGATGCCCGCCCAGCCCGCCAAGGTTTACTCGACGCGACCGAACAGCCCGGGTCAGTTCCCTAGCGGGGTCTTGAGCGAATCCAGCAGGCCTGGGAAGTTCTGATCTTCCTGCTCGCTCTGGATTAAGATCGTCGGCTTGATGAGGATCAACAGCGTCTGCTCGTCCTTGGCCTTGGCGGTGTTGGCAAAGAATCGGTTGAGAATCGGGATCTTCGAGAGCACCGGCACGCCCGTCTCGACCTCGTACTCGTTCACCAGCCGCTGACCGCCGATCAGGATGGTGCCTTGGTCGGGCACTGTCACCGTGGTCGAAACGCTCGTGACCGTCACCGTCGGGATCTGGATGAACGCGCTGACCTGCCCGGACTGCTGGAGCTGGCCGCCCGCGATCGCCGTGATCGGAGCCTGCGCGATACCGTCGATGTTGGAAACCGACGTATCGATGTTCATGGTCACGTAGCGACGGTCCGACGTCACCGTGCCCTCCACCAGCAACCGTACACCCTCGCTCACCGTGGAGAGCGTGGGGTCAAAGCCGACCGCGGAAGTTCCGACGACCGGCGTCAACGCCGAGATGAACGCCGTCTGCGTCGCCACGAAGATGTTCGACGTCTGACCGTTCGTAAACGTCAACCGCGGAGCGTTCAGCCGGATCGAACGCCGGTCCGCCTGAGTCGCCTGGATCAGGAAATCGACCTGCACATCGTCCAGGAACTGCCCGGCGATGCCCAGCGCTGGCGCCGCGCCGAGCGCCTGGCCCGCCACCGTGCTGGAGCCCACCTGGCTCGTAAGCAGAGTGCTGGTCAGATCGCTCGAGTTCTGTGCCGCACCGATCGGCGACCACGCACGCGGGTTCACAACGCCCTGAGTGAGCCCCGCTGCCCCGGCCCCGGCCGCGCCCGTCACGTTCCGCTGCAGCCCGGGACGCGTGCCCGAGAAGTTGAAGAAATCTGAAGTCTGGACCGTCGGGTCGGTTCGTTGCGCGGCCCGCACTTGGTTGTTGTTGGCGTTGAAGTACACGTCCAGATCAAACCCGATCTTCTCAAAGAAATCCTGCGCCACCAGCATGAAGCGCGCTTCCACGTTGATCTGCATCGCCCGGACCTCGCGCAGCTTGCTCAACAGCCCGCTGATCGCCTGATGGTTCGCTGGCGTGTTCTTGATAATCAGGTTGCCGTTCATCGTCGTGATCGAGCCCGTGGCCCCGCCCAGATCGCTCCAGCCCGTCGGATCGATCGTCCGCTGGATCACGTCCACGATCGCTCGCGAGACTTCTTCGCCCGAGCCACGCTTGGGGCCCTTGAACACGTCCGCGTTGTCCCCGCCCCGACCGATCTCGCTCCCCGAGAACGGGCTCGAACCGTGGGCCTGCGACTGGGCCGTCATCAGCACGCTGGTGAGATCAAAGCTCGGAACGTTCGTGTAGTTCGGGACCTGCACCAAAAGGTCCTTGATGTCGTAGAACACCGTTACGGTTTTCTGCCGGATCACGTCCTCCGACGCGATCGTCAGGACGCCGTCCTCCACCGTCCAGCCCGCCTTGGTGCGCGGGTCGTGCGAGACCTTGGACAGAACCTTGTTCAGGATCGTCTGCATCGGCACGTTCGTCAGGCTCAGCGAGACCGTGTCCGTAGGGCGAACACCGATCGACTCGAGGCTGTTCCAGTCAGGGTCTAGGTTCACCTTCGTCACGCCGCGGATGAAATCCAGAGCGCTCGCGAGCGTCACGTCCTGAAAATCAACCGTCTCAGGCCGCTCCGCCAGCACACCGCGAACGCGGCGGTTCTCCTCGCTGTCGTTGAACGCCAGCTGGTCGCTCCGCCGCCCGCTGATCGCTGGCCAATCCTTCGGATAATCAATAATGCCGCGCGGCGGGACCATCGCCTTCTGGTTGTCCAGCCGCTGCAACGCCGAATTGAGCGTCTTCTCGCCCTGGATCTGGTTGTAACGCTGGAAGATAATCGAATCGGTGAGGACGTCCTTGAGAATCAGCCCGGCCGGGTTGGTCGGATCAAGGAACAAGATCTGCTCGTTGACCACCTGCAGCGCGGCCTCGTAATCCATCTGCAACTGCAGCTCGCGGATCCGTCCGTACGCCTCGCGGATACGGTTCTCAGCCTTCCTGGCGTTCGCGACATCTTCTTGTTGGCGAAGAGTTCTATTGGCTTGCGAGCGATCGATCGCCGCACGCTCTGCGGCCGTCCGGGCGCTCGTGTCCACGTCCGCCAGCAACGCGTCAACCTGCTTCTGGTACGTCTCGAACTCGACCTCGTTGAACACGTTGCGGTTCGCGTTCATGGTCAGCCGCGAGCTCAACGCCAAGTCCCGGGCTCGGTTCGTGTCGCCCGAGTCCAGCGCCTTGCGAGCCTGATTCTGCTGGTTCTGATACTCCGCCAGCGCCTGCTGCTTAATGATGTCGTTGCTCTCAATCGCGTCGCCCAGCACGTTGCCGGTGGGGATGTTCCCCAGCTGGATCCGCGCCTCGTTGAGCTTGTTGGCCACCCGATTAGACTCTTCTGGCGAAAGGTACTCGCGGAAATCGCTGTTGAGCCGCGAGTACTTGGTCATCGCCTCGTTGTAGCGAGAGTCTCGCATCGCCGCGTCCGCCTCGGCCAGCAGTTGCTGAGCCGTGAAACGCCGAGCCGAGTCCAACTGGTCGGTCGGGGGCTGGTCCGTCGCAGGCTGGTCCGTCGCAGGCTGGACCGCCGGTTGCGACTCCATCGGCGCCGGAGCGACTTCGGCCGGTTTCTCCTCGGCCGGGGGCTGAACAGCCGCCGATTCGCTCACGACCGCCGCGACCGCCGCCGGAACCATCTCAACAGGAACCGCCTCGATAGGAGCCAGCGCGGTTTCCGCCGCCGGAGCTGGCTCGGCGACCACCCCCGCGTTGGCTATCGCGTTGAACGACCCGCCACGAACCTTTTCCAGGTCAATAATCTTGGACTGATACTCGTCTAGGTCCTGCGCCTGGGTCAGGGTCAGCTTCACGCCCGAGCGACGCACCGACACCAGGCCAGCCTTGGCCTCGGCGAATCGGCCCGCGTTGTAGTCCGCCACCGCCGTGCTTAGGGTCACCGGCACCTTGGCCGCCATCTCCTGCCGCATCGACTCGGCCTTGGCCGCCAACGCCTTGCCGCGCACCAACTGCTCGGCCGTCGCCCGCGAGGACTTGACCGCCAGCGCCGCCTGAGCCTCCGTCGTCCGCACGTCACCCTGCTCGGCCGCCAACTCCGCCTTCTGCAGGCTGACCTCGATCGGATCGGTGCTCTTGATCCGGGCGCTGATCTTGGCCATCAACGACAGACCCTCGACCCGCTCGCGGTCGCTCATGGCCGCACCCGCGTCGCCCGAAAGCATCGCATCGACCACACTCTGAGCCCGCACGGGCTGATTGCTCTTCATCAACTCCGTCGCTCGCGCGATCAGGCCCTGAGCCGAACTCGGTGCGGAAGTCGGTGCCAAAGTCTGGCTGGCCTGCCTCGTGGAGTCGGGCACCGGCGTGCTCGTTCCCGCCACCTGCGCCAAAGCCGAGGGACCGAACAAAGCCACGCCCGACAGCAACGCCCCGATCGTCACGGACTTCATCGTCGCGGACAGCAAGGACGGCGTGCGAGCCGAGAGGTTCAAGCAGGACTGGCGGGTCTGCGTCGTCATCGTGATCTCCATACCGCGTTCAAAGGAAAAACAAACTCGTCGGCCATGAGGCCGGGGGGCGGTCGTCTTCAAGGCCCAACAGCGGGCCAAATCTTGAGGCCAAATCTTCGAAAACACATCAGCTCGTGCGCTCGGCCGTGTATGCGACACCGTTCTCAACCTCGACGCGACCCGGTCTCAGGCCGACCACGCTCTCGCGCGACCAACTCTCCACCAACGGCTTTACCCGCACACACCAACCGCAAACCCGAACCGCAAACCCGAGCCGCACACCGGGGTCCAGCACCAAGGGCGACATCGTACCGCCTCGTGCGCCAATCCCCAAGTGATGCGGAAGATAATCGCCCGGCCGTCAAGTTGCAACCGCCTTCGCACAGGAACTTTGTACCAGGCCGACCGCCAACCCGACCCCGAGCAAGCCGCCAGGCTGTCTCCCCGCGGCCAATACCTCTCCGCCGGGCAAGCCACCGCCGTCTCAAACTACCCTCAAACTCTTGCCATTCGTTCGGCTCGTCTCGTCGCCTTTGGCCCAGAACCCGCGAGGTCCAGACACTTCGCAACAGCCTACGAGATTCGCGCCGCCGTGCGCCGATTCTCGAGTTCCCCGCCCACCGC
>CAZIMT010000191.1:0-5501 GCA_964540295.1 uncultured Phycisphaeraceae bacterium | reverse complement strand
CGCGGTCATTGACCGCGCTGATTTGAGCATCAAGCCGCCCCGCTGACCGTCAGCGAGCAGCCGTAACCTACGGTTTCGGCGAGACTTATGCGAAATCGGGGTGACAGGATTTGAACCTGCGACCTTCTCGTCCCGAACGAGACGCGCTACCAAGCTGCGCTACACCCCGGATCTGAGTTTTCTGCCAGCCATACTAGGCCCGGCTCCGGACTGCCGTCGGCGGCCTTGCTGACTCGCTCCTCACGATCCTCCGCGCGATCTCAGATCCCGCGTCTCGCACAGCGCGCGGTGTCTCATAAATTCGCCCAGCCCGGCGCAGCGAAGCCCGTCTCAGCAGCGTGACATTGTGCGACGGCCTGCGCAGCTAGCGGACGCTAGCCGCCCGTCTCCTTGTCGGCGCGACCGATGCCCATCCGGCCGTCGCGCGATAGCCCGAAGACGTGCCTCGCCAATCTCAAAGAGTTGCCAACGAGGTCGGACGCACGCCGAGCGGGCGAAGTGCTTGCCACGGCAGAAGTGCAGAGGGGCAGAGAGACAAAAGGGCGGGAGGGCAGAAGCGCAGAACGACACAAGTCAGCGCGGCGAGCAATGCGGCCGGTGCCATGCTCACATGTTCCGGTCCAGCAGGCGGTACGAGATCGCTTCGCCAAGATGCGCGATCGAGGTGTTCTCCACGCCTTCGAGGTCCGCGATCGTACGCGCTAGACGCCGAATCTTGTCGTAGGCTCGCGCGGAGAGTTGCAGCTCGGTCATCGCTTGCCCGAGCATCGCGCGAGACGAATCGTCCATCGGCGCCAGCGAATCAAGCTGCTTGCCGGTGAGTCGCGCGTTAGGGGTGTTCTCACCCTGGCGCGAAATCTGGCGAGCCCGCGCGGCGCCGACCTGCGCTCGCATCTGCGCGGAACTCGTGCCGGTAGGGGCTTGCGATAGCTCCTTCCAAGGCACCGCCGGGGCCTCGACGTGGATATCGATGCGGTCGAGCAGCGGGCCCGAGAGCTTCTCCAAGTATCGCGCCATCGCACGCTTCCCCACTTCGCCCGGCGCGACCGTGCCTTTGGGAGTTGGGTTCATCGCCGCAACCAGCATGAAATTCGCGGGGAACCGAACCGCCGAATGCGAGCGAGAGATCGTGACCACATGGTCTTCCAGTGGCTGACGCAGCGTCTCAAGCACAACGCGCGGGAACTCGGCCAGCTCGTCCAGGAACAGCACGCCACGATGCGACAAAGAGATCTCCCCCGGCCTGGGAATAGCGCCCCCTCCCACGATCGAGGCCGGGGACGCGGTGTGGTGCGGGCTGCGGACGGGCCGCGTCGTAACCAGCCCTTGACCCGGCGCGAGCATCCCCGCGGCCGAATAGACCCGAGTAATCTCGATCGCTTCAGACGCCGTCAACGGTGGCAGCACGCCCGGCAACGCCTTGGCCATCATCGTCTTCCCCGTCCCCGCCGGGCCGAGGAGGAGAATGTTGTGTGATCCAGCCGCCGCCACGACGATCGCACGCTTGACCGCTTCCTGCCCTCGCACTTCTGAAAAATCCACCAGCGCGTGCGCGGAACGCAACATCTGCCCGACATCTGGCGGCGAGCACGGCTCGGGCTCGATGTGCCCGGTCAGCAGGCCGACGACCTCCGTCAAAGTGCGCACGCCGAGAGCTTCGATGCCCTCGACCACCGCCGCCTCGATCGCATTCTCGGCGGGGACGATCACGCCGCGGTAACCGCGCTGACGCGCGAGGGCCGCGAGCGCAATGACGCCCTTGATCGGACGCACTCGCCCATCAAGCGCCAGTTCCCCGCCGATCATGAACGCCCGATGGTCCACGCCCTCGATCACACCGCCAGCCGTCGGCCGAGGCTCGCCGCGCACCACGCCCTGGGTGATGAGCAAGCCGATGGCAATAGGCAGGTCGTAGACGGGGCCTTCCTTACGCACATCGGCGGGTGCAAGGTTGATGAGCAACCGCCCGCGCGGCAGCGGGTACCCGCTGTTGCCCACGGCCGACTTCACACGCTCGATCGCTTCCTTGATCCCCGCATCAGGCAGCCCGACCACGGCCTCCTTGCGCTCCCCGGTCTCATCGAGATCAACCTCGACCTCGCAGGGCTGCGCGTCGATGCCTTGGAGAAGAAAAGATTGAACTCGGGCGAGCATGGGCCGACAGCATAGACGAACAGCGACCGATCGTGTAGGAGAGCGAGCGGTCGACGCCTCACGAATCGAATCAAACCTCGCTGGCGTAGGAGAACTCGCCGCCGCCCGCGCTCGAATCCTCGCCAACCAGAAATCGTGCAGACGGCGTAGCTCGTTGAGAATGAACATCCCCTGCATGGAAGCAAGGAAGCCGTGCTGGCTCTCTTCGGTGATGAGCGTGCGGCCTTCCGCGGTGAGGACGATCAGCCAGCCGTAACAGCCCTGAATCGTCGCTTTTCTGGGTTCCCAGCTCAGGCGTTATAGGGGCTCGTATTCCTTGATCGTCGAGACGAACTCCAGACCCATTGTGAACGCTGGTCCAAAGTGTGATCGCGCGGCGAAGTCCAAAAGACGTTCAGTCTGCACGATCGCCCGCACACTCGACGTGCTGGGCAACAAGTGGACCCTGCTAATCATCCGCGACATGCTGTGCGGCAAAGCACGGTACAGAGATTTCCTGCGCTCGTCCGAGAGGATCGCCACGAACATTCTCGCGGCTCGTCTGGAGCGGCTGCTCGAGCATCGCCTGGTCGAGGCCGCGGCCTCGACCGAGCGCGCGGGAAGCGCGACTTACAAACTGACCGCGCGAGGACGTGCTCTGCTCCTCGTACTCGAAGCGATCCGAGACTAGGGGCTGACCAACATCAAGGGCACGGGCGAGATGATGAAGCCCGCGCGGTCACCATGACGGCGCATCGTGGCGCAGCCGCTCAGACGCTCACCCCGGCCTCGCTGGCTCAATATGAATCAGGACGTCGCGAGCCCTCGGAATCTCAGCCCGAACCGCGTCCTTCACCGCGTGCGACACCGCGTGCGCATCACGCACGTTCATGTCGGGATCGACCCGCACGTGCATATCCACCCAATACTCTGTGCCAAACTTGCGAACCTTGATCTTCTCCACGTTGCGCACGCCCGCGACCTTCTCCGCAACCTCACGCACACGCCCCGTGATCGGCGTCTGGTCCGCGTCCATCAGCTCGGCCAGCGGGCCGCGGCCCATCATGAACGCGTTAAGCACAATGATCCCCGCGGCGACCATCGCGGCCCAATCGTCCGCAGACTCATAACCCTTGCCACCCGCCACAGCCACCGCGATGCCCACAAACGCCGCGAGCGAAGTAATCGCGTCGGCCCGATGGTGCCAGGCATCCACCTTCCCCGCGCCGCTGCCCTCCGCCTTGGCTCGTTTCGCCACCACACGAAACAGCGCTTCTTTCACGATCACCACCACCACCAGCACGATCAGCGTGAACGGGGCCGGGGTTTGGTTCGGCGTCACGATCTCGTGTACAGCCTTAACCGCGATGACAATGCCCGCCAGCCCGACCATGAGCGACACCGCCAGCCCCGCCAGCGGCTCGGCCTTGCCGTGCCCGTAGGGGTGAGATTCGTCAGGAGGCTTGGCGGCGATCCAGAGCCCACCCCAGATCACGGCCGAGCCCAGGATGTCCGTCAGCGACTCCACCGCGTCGGCCACCAGCGCGTACGAATGACCAACAATCCCCGCGATGAGCTTGACCCCCGCGAGCGCAACGTTTGCGAACAGACCGAGTATGGCAAGGCGCTGCAGGCCGCCCGGCTTAAGAGGCGGCAAACGGTTCGATGCCGGATCAGCGGCCGGAGTTCTTGCGAGAGTTTGAGGCCGAGTGTCCATCGTGGCGTCCGAAGCCAAGATCGTACCACCGCTATCCTCAACCCTTATGCGTCACGTCACCCTCATCACCACCGGCGGCACGATCGAGAAAACCTACGACGAGGCCACCGGTAGCCTCGAAAACCGGCGGTCTATCGTCCGCCGCATGCTCACGCGGCTGCGGCTCGAAGACACCGCCATCAACATCATCGAACTGCTCAGCAAAGACAGCCTGCTGATGACCGACGAGGACCGCGGGTTCATCATCGAAGCGATCCGCGCAGCCGGGGGCGAGCACGTCCAACGAGCAACCCAGCTCGACAAGAGCAACGCCAGTCCAGACCACGCTCGGCCTCACGGCGGCATCGTCGTGCTGCACGGCACCGACACGCTCGAACTCACCGGCGAAGCAATCCTCAAAAACATCGTGCCGACCGTGCCGATCATCCTGACCGGGGCGATGAGGCCCTACGAAATGCAGCGGTCTGATGCTCTGCAAAATCTCACGGAATCGATCTTCGCAACCGAGATCCTGCCGCCCGGCGTCTACTGCGTGGCTCACGGGCGGGCGCTGCCGTTCCCAGGGGTCAAGAAAGATCGCACGCGAGCGACTTTCATTTAAGAGTCTGTTTCAGAACCTTCAAATTTCTAGTGGGACAGGTTTTCAACCCGTCATTAAGCCTTCTATTTCTTGGTTCTGAATCAGCCTTTAAGCCAGCCAAGCATGATGGCGTAACCCCAGCGCAAGAAAAAACCGCGTGCGCGGCACACGGTGATCTGCTTGGGTGCGATGGTGCTTGCGGAGAAAACAGTCGGCTCGGAGAGCCGATCTACCAAAGCCGACCTACCTAAGCCAGCTCAGCCGTTGATCGCCGTGACCTTGACCTTGGTGTAGCGCTGGCGGTGCCCCGTCTTCTTCTGCCAAGTCTTCTTGGCCTGAAAGTGCTGGATGTAGAGCTTCTCGCCCTGCACCATCGGCTCCAGGATCTCGGCCGTCACGCTGGCGCCAGGAACATACGGGGACCCGATCTTGGCCGCGCCGCCGACGGCGCCGACCAAGAGAACCCGGTCGAACTTGATCGACTTGCCAGCCGCGGCCTCGCCGCCCTCGACCAGATCGATCAGAATCTCCTGACCCTGAGCCACCGTCCGCTGCCCGCCGCACTCTTCAATGATCGCGTACATGATCGAGAACTCCATCCGTAACGCCCAGGCCATCGGAATCAGAAGCCACCACTCGCCCGGGACAGGGAGAGGATGTTAGCGCCAAAGCCGGGCGGGACAAGAGAACGGCCGAACAAGCCGCGTAACAAGCCGTGGAACAAGCCGGTGGAACTGGCTGACGAAACCAGCTGTTGCGATCAACCCGATCATTTCTCGAACAAAGCCACGCACGCCAGCACCTTCCCCTCCGTCTCGTCATGCACCGCGAACGTCCCGCCCGGATAAAAACTCGCCCCGCCATACGCCCCGTCCTTGCGGCAGCAGTAAAAACTGATGTTGAAATTTGGCCTGCCATCGGGCCGCCGGAGCCGCTTTTCCTTGGTGTGGTCGGCCGCCCGCTTGGCCGCGTCCATCGCCGCCTGCGCCGGGGTCATGCCGCTCTCCATCGCACGCACCATCGAATACGCCGACAGGTTCGCGATCGCCGACTCGCCCCGCCCCGTACACC
>CAZIMT010000190.1:0-5635 GCA_964540295.1 uncultured Phycisphaeraceae bacterium | reverse complement strand
ATCCCCTTCTGATCGTTTCTCACTTCCTCCCTGACCTCGTGAGGCAGGTTTTCAACCTGCCTCTTCTCCCCCTACCTCTTCCGTCTTTTCCCGCCTGAAGTAGAATCCTCGTCTATCATCTCCTCCTCACCGTTGGGGTCCATCCGGCCCGTCGCCGCGATCGGCTCCTAACTTCCCGGCCTCTCCGCCCTCTTTTCAATCAGGGCGGATCTCAGGCCCGAAAGGACAGCACCGTGCCCGCCAATATCAAACTCCTCCTCACCGAAACCGTCGAAGCTCTCGGAATCGTCGGCGACGTCGTCAGCGTCCGCACCGGCTACGCCCGAAACTTCCTCCTCCCTCGCGACCTCGCCACCCAGCCCAGCGAAGAAAAAATCAAGGCTCTCGCCACCAAGCGCATCGAGGCCGAGAAGATGCTCGCCGAACTTCGCAAGCAACGCGAAGATCTGAACAAGAAGCTCCAAGGCATCGAGGTCCACCTCATCCGCTCCTGCAATGACCAAGGCATGCTCTACGGCGCGATCACCCAGCAGGACATCGCTTCGGCCCTCAAGGAACAAGGCCACGAAGTCAAGCCGCGCGACGTCCGCATGAACCAAGTTATCAAGCGCGTCGACGCCTACGAAGTCCACGTCAAACTCGACAGCGACCTCGACTCCAGCATTAAGCTCTGGGTCGTCGCCGACCGCAAGCTCGACCTCGAGAAGGCTCGCGAAGAGCAGCACGCCGCCGAAGGCGCCGAAGCTGGCCGCGACGGCGACAAGCACGCCGACCACAAGGGCGATCACAAAGCCGATCACAAGAGCGAAAAGGCACCCAAGGCCGACAAATCCGCCGACAAATCCGCAGACAAGTCCGCCGAAAAGCACGCCGACAAGTCAGACAAGGCCGACGACAAGCCCGCCGAGAAAAAGGCCAAGTCCAAGAAGAAGGACTCCGAGGGCGACTCCAAGCCCGCCGCCAAGGACACCAAGGGCACCTTCGCTCGCCCCGAGCCCGCCCCCGTCTTCGATACCGGCCGCAAGCCCCGCCGCTCCAAGGACTGATCGGGCACACCACGCCGGTCGTCTGACATCTACCGCCCTCAATCGCCGCCCTCAATCGCCGCCCTCAATCAGCCCACCCCACGGTGGGCTTTTTTCTGCGCCGCCACCGCCATGCAACGCAAAAAACATTCAGCCCGGTTACCCGGGCCGAACGCGAGATTGAGAGCTTGAACAATCAGAGGCCTCGCTCGATCAACCAGCCTTAGCAGCCAGCCTCGAACGCAATGACATACGCGTCGAAGTCGTCGCCCGTCACAAGCCCGTCGCCGTCAAAGTCCGACGGGCAGGGAATCGCCGTCGAGATCACGGCCGAGCCAAAGCCCGCCGCATCAGTGAACTACACGCAAGAACCAACCACCTGGAAACCCCACTGCACGTGTCGGCTCGCGCCCGGATCGGTGTTCAGGCTGATGCTGAAATTGCCGGGGGTCACGGCGATCTGCGTCACGCCGTACGAGGAGAAGTCGGGCGCAAAGTCCTTGATGAACACAGAGACCGTGTGGGCCGACGTGAACGAGTTAGAGGTCACCGAGCCCTTGAACATCACGTTCACGCCGTTCAAGCCGCCGTTGACTTCGTGGTACAGGTTGGCTTCCATGATTTTGTTGCCCTGCGCGCCCGGGCCGCCGCCGCCGATGTACCAGTAGGGGTTGGCGTCGCCGATGGTGTTGACCGAGAGAATCAATTCGCTTGACGGGTCGTTGAACGAAGTGTTCAGATCAGCGATACCCCACGAGCTGCCGAACTGAAAAGCGCCGCCGTCGGCCCTGCCTCAGATGCAAAGGCGTTACTTCGGCACCTCAACCAAAAAACTTGGCTGCAGAACCTTCGCCTTCTCGCCAGATCTTCCTTTCGACCCCCCTGGCCCGCCCGCCGCGCCGCGCTTGATCACGATCCCCTGCCCGTTGAGCAGGTTGTTGGGGTGCAGCTTGCGCAGCATCGCCAGTTCCGGAGTATCAACCGTCTGCCCAGGCGTCGCCCGCGGGTCTGCCGAGGTCAGCTCGTCGGCCTCGAACAGGCCGACCGTCACACTGCTCAGCGTGGCCGCGTGATAGTAGAAGGCCATCTCTCCCTCACGCCGCAGTTGCACCGCCGCCTTCTCTGCGGCCGCCCGAAACTCCTTCAAATCTTCCGGCTTGGGCGCACTAGCGTCCGCGTTGCCATACACCCCCACCTGCAGCGTGTATATCACCTTCGACCTACTGGTGCCCGGTTGGCCACCGCCCAATCCCACACCCGGCCCGGCGCCCAACCCGGCGCCCAAACCGCTCGCCTGTCGCACGTTCCTCAGGTCGTACTCCGCGATCGTGCCCAGCAATGCCTCGCCCGACGGCGGCGCCATGTACGCCTTTCCATAGGGCCTCGCGCCGTCGATGTCGATCGCGCGGATCCGTTCCAAGTCCTTAACCGCACGCTCCGAATCCGGGCTGTCGTAGTTGCCATAAAAAATCACGAACGATCGGCCGCGCTTCTCCAACTTTGCGTCGGCCAGCCGGCCCTTGGTGTGGACACGCTCCAACGCATCCGACGCCAACTTCTGCGCCTCATCGACAGACTCGTCGATCGCCACTGACCCCACCACGATCGACCAGCCAACCTTCTTTGCGTCTCGACCGCCGTCGTCGCGATCGGGCTGGGCCACGAGCGACCCGCCGAGCCCCGCAAAAGCCTTGGATGAATTCGACCATCCAGCCGCTGAACACAGCCAAACGAGCGCGGTCATCGCGGTCAGAACCGTCAATTCTGTTCGCTTCCTTCCGGTTCGATTTGTTTGGCTTTTGACTTGTTTCCAGTTGGTGCTCGAAGTGATGCTCATCAAGGTGCTCCCAAGGCCTCTCGCGAGGGTGACTTGAAAAACGGGCAATCTTTGCGCACGGTGCCCAATAACACAGTCCCCGGAGATTATCTCGCGAGATTGAAATTTTTCTGGTGAGTCCGCCCGGTTGTTATTCTTCCTAAGTTCATTCAGAATAAGAAGTTAATTCAATTTTCTCGACCCATAGTCTTTTGCAGCCGCCTCACCCGCACCGTCGATACATCCGTACGGACGTGCGAGAATGGCGTTCACGGTTCCCCGGTCTCATCAAGCGAATTCCCTAAAACCGTTCGTGTCCAGGAGGGTTTTTCTATGTCAGACTTCGCGTTTATCGGTTCGGTATCCTCCGCTCAATCCTCCGGAACCGAATCAGCCTCGGATTACTCTGATCTCCGCTCGTCGGACGTGTCTAGTTCCTCCTCGAACGAGACGCCCGACAACGACACCATCGAACTCTCCACGGCCTCACGCTACCTTCGCACTCTTCGCGCTCTCCCCGCCGTCCGGGCCGAGCTGGTCTCGTCAGTCCGCAGCCAGATCATCGCGGGAACCTACGTCACCGACGACAAGATCGACGCCGCCCTCGACGAGATGCTCAACGAGCTCGACCACGAGATCAACCTCGGCTAAGGCGGTCGCCGGGAGTGTCTCTCTCGCCGCTCGCGTTACCCCCCGATCTCTTCGCCCCGGATCACCGCCTCGGCCACGCTCAGCAGCGTCTGCCGCGAGTCGCGAGCTTTTTTGTGCAGCAGCTTCATCGCGTCGGGCTCGGGCATGTTTCGCTTCGAGACCAGCAGCCATTTGGCCTGCTCGATAGCTTTTCGCTCGTCGAGACGCTGACGCAGCTTGCCGGATTCGAGCCGCTGCGAGGCTAGGTGTAGGAACCGGCTCCACGCGACCTCGATGCACACTCGCAGTTGTTCCTCGGCCGCGGGCTTGACGAGGTACCCGAAGACTCCCGCACCGGCGGCCGCCTCGACGCTCTTGGTATCCGAATAGGCGGAAAGAATAATCACCGGGATCGCCATGTCTTCAAACAGCTCCGCGGCCGCGGAAAGCCCGTCACGCTTGGGCATACGGATGTCGAGCAGAGCCAAGTCCGGCTTGGCGCGACGCGCGAGCTGGACCGCCGCTTCGCCGTCGGTCACCGGGCCAACCACGGTGTAGCCAAGTTCACCGAGCGTGAAGGCCAGGTCGGTTGCGACGAGGTGCTCGTCGTCGGCCACCAGCACCCGCGCGGGCTTGGCCGGGAAGTGCCGGTCCGAAGCCCGATCGATCCCCGTCTGAGCATCGTCCACTGCGTTCATCGGATCGCTCCTCTTTCGCCACCTCCAAGCGACCTCAGGCCGGGCCCGCTCGGTGGAACGCAACTCTAGACCCTCGGCGCGAGTGATTCGGGCACCGGGCTTTCGAGCGTCAGGTCGAGCGTGCAGACAAAGCCCGTCTCTCCGAACTCGAAACTCGATGAGCCTCGCAGCTCGGAACCCGCGAGCCCCTCGATCAGGCGCAGCCCGACACGGCCCTCGTCGTCGGCGCGAGCCGCGGGTCCGGCGCCGTGCTCGCGCCAGACCAACTGAAACGCGCGGCCCAGCGCGGGGTCGGCGTTGAGGACCGGCTCACTCTGGCTCCACTGGATCGAGAGCGTGCCCTTGGCCGAGCCGATCGCGCCGTGCTTGCGGCTGTTGGTGAAGAGCTCTTGGAGAATCATCGCCAGCGCCGCGGCCTGCGGGCCCGGAATCTCGACGGTCGGCCCGGAGACTCGCACGGCATCGACGCGGTCGGTGGGCACGAACTCGGAGGTCAGCTTGTTGACGATGGATTGCAGCTCGATCGGCTTGCCTCGCCCGCGCGAGAGCAGGTCGTGAACCTCTTTCATCGCGCGAACCTTGCCGCGGATGGCGTGGCCCAGCTCCGGGCCGCCGCGCCGTGTGCGCTCGTAGAGCGAGATCAGCCCGAGCAGCCCGGCGAGGTTGTTTCGGACACGGTGGTCGAGCTCACGCAGCAGCAGGTTCTCGCGCCGCAGCATGTCCTGGTGATGGGCGAGCGCTTCGCGCACGGTCTGTTCGCCAGCGCGACGGTCGGTGATGTCGAGCACCGAGCCGATCAGGCCGACGCACGCACCGGCGTCGTCGATGCGCGGCGCGGCGCTGTCGAGCACCCAGCGATAGTCGCCCGAGGCGAGTTTCAAGCGGTATTCGGCGGAGGCGGAGTTGCCCGTGCGCACACCGTGGCTCATGGAGGTCAGGCAGCGGGCGCGGTCGTCGGGGTGGACGGCGCTGAGCCAACCGTCGCCGAGCGCCTCGAGCTGGGCGAGCCCCGTGAACTCGCACCAGCGGCGGTTGGCGAAGGTCCAGAGCCCGTCGGGCCCGCTGGTCCAGATCAGCATGGGGGCGAGGTTAGCGACCTGGGCGAAGCCAGCTTCTTCGGCGGCGGCCATGGCGGCGTGCTCACGCGGCTGAACGGTGTATCGCCACGCGGCCCAGAT
This sequence comes from uncultured Phycisphaeraceae bacterium, assembly GCA_964540295.1. Taxonomy (GTDB): domain Bacteria; phylum Planctomycetota; class Phycisphaerae; order Phycisphaerales; family UBA1924; genus CAZCPB01. The sequence continues at coordinate 288 of CAZIMT010000190.1, read as the reverse complement.
CGCGGCGACGCCAAAGCCGCCCGAGGCCATCAGGAGAACTTCGTCTCGGATGTCGTGCCATGAGCGCACCAGACGCGCCGTGCTCGTGCTTCGCGCGATCACGAAGAGCAGGACTGCCACGACCGATCCCACGATCAGCGTGCTGACGACAATCTGTAATCGGGGGCTCTGCTTGCTGGCAGAGGGTTTTCCGATCAGTTTTTTCTTCGCGGATGATCCCGGCGCTCTCACGGTTCGCTCCACGCACCTAAGGGAGAGATTGGTCAACTCGACAATAGGGGCGAAGGC
>CAZIMT010000189.1:0-5668 GCA_964540295.1 uncultured Phycisphaeraceae bacterium | reverse complement strand
CAGTGAATGGTTGTTGCGCACACACACACACTCAACATCTACCCTTGAACTTCGTGAGCTCGGTTCGAACGGTGTGAAAGGTGAGGGCGAACTCGCGGGCGATGGTACGGTAGGACTGCCCGGCGACGTGGTGAGCATAGGCGATGCGAACCGAGAGCGCCGCGCCGGGCAGCCCATCGACCCCGCCGATGCCAAGTTCACGAACCACGCCGCGAAAGCCGGGCTTCTTCATACGAGCCGTACAACGCCTCACACGGGCTCGCAGCCGTTGGGCGGAGGCCCCCCCGGCAGCTGATCGCGGCGATCTCAGAGCATCGTAGGCCCTTTACGAAGACAATACGAACCAGCACGCGGTCGGGCGCCGCGTGCTCCGGCGGACCATGAAATCAGTAATTGCACACTTGCTCATCGTAACAACAATCATTCACTACCTCGGGTCGAAGAGGTCCGGTGCGTTAGGGTCTCATTCTTCCTCATCCGGGCTTTCCCGCGCCCGGGCCGCCTGGCGTCGGCATATCGCCCGTCGGTGATGCAGGATTCGATCTCTCTGGCGATGGCATATAAAGACTCCCAGGTAAGGCGTTCAACAATCTGGACCACCGTGGCTTCGATCATTGAAAGCGTCATACCAGACCAGGCACCGTTCGGGCCTCTGCGCACAGCCGTTAGGGTCGAAGTTGACCAGCGAGAAGATGTCAAGTTCCATCTTCCTTCCTTTTATACTCGGACAGCGACCACGCGGTCGTTCAAGAAAAAAGCGTCGTCATTCTAATTGACAGGGCATGATTGTTGCTGATCGCACACGAAGTGCAACTAGGGTAATCGCCTCCGGGGCGCTTTCCCGAGCATCAACGTTCGTGTTGAAATGGCAACAACAATCACTCCGGCATAGAACGCCGCAAGGCGCGACTTGACGCCCTCGCGCATCGTGGTACGCTGCTCGCTCAAGGCCGCTGCGTTCCGTCTCGCGGCCGATCGAGAGGTCCACACGTTGAAAGGTATCGAGATGAAGAATCGCACGAAAATGATCGCGAGTACTGCCTTCGGCCTCGTCATCGCTGGCGCGGTGATGAACGCCACGTTCGCCGTTGCCCGTCCGTTCGGTGGCGGCTGCAACAAGGGCACCTACTGCCTCGACGTCTACAGGCCGGTCACCTGTAGCAACGGACAGACCTACAGCAACGACTGTTACGCCGCCAAGGCCTGCGCCACCGGCTGCGTCCCGTCTGGCGACCGCTAGAACCCGCGACCAACACGCGTTCATTTCGAAACACAATCTCGGAGACCGAATCCATGAAGAATCTCAGCAAAGTTCTCACCGCGGCTCTCTTCGCCGCTGTCCTCGCGGCCGCCTCGATCAACGCCTCCAAGGCTCTCGCCGCGGGCGGCGGCGGGTGCAACAAAGGCACCAACTGCCTTGACGTCTACAGCCCCGTCATCTGTAGCGACGGCCAGGTCTACGGCAACGCCTGTTACGCCGGGAAAGCCTGCGCCACCGGGTGCGTCCCCTGGGGCCAAGACTAATTGTTCAATGGTTCGCAGAACCAGCAACGATTCTCGCAATTTCAAGTTTCAACCCAGCACGCCCCGGCTCAACGCCGGGGTGTGTCTTTTTCATTGCCACCACGACTCACCTGCGCAGGTATCATCCAACTCCAAGCTCGCTCTGAGTAGGCTGGCTCTCCGAGCCGACTCCTCTCGTCCAATCTCTCCGATTCAAAGGACCGACCTCATGCCCTCACGCTCACCGCTCGTCGCCGCTCTCCTGTTCACCCTCGCTCTCCTGGCCTTTTTCACTCCCGCATTCTCTCAAGCCCAGCTCGCCAACCAACCGCAAGCGATCTCACCCTCTTCCGCTTCCATCCAAGCCGAAGACGCCAAGCTCTTCCATCAGCACACCATGACCCTCTCCAACTCTTTCTTCGAAGGCCGGGCTCCCGGCACACGCGGCAACGTCCTCGCCGCCGAGTACCTCGAGTTCCACTTCAAACGTCTCGGCCTCATCCCAGCCTTTCCCATCGAAGAAACCTCCGCCGACGGCACGAAATCCACCAAGCCCACCGCCTCCTTCCGCCAGCCCTTCCAGCTCGGCACGCGCCGCTCGGTCGCGCACGAGTCACTCTCCTGGACCGGTCCCACCGGCAACGCCGTGACGCTCAAACCCGGCGTTGACTTCAACACTCTCGCCTGGTCGGCGAACGCTGACGTCACCGGCCCGCTCGCCTTTGTCGGCTACGGCATCACCGCTGGCAAAGAGGAATACACCAGCTACCCCGAGGGCACCGACCTCACCGGAAAAATCGTCATCGTCCTGCGCTTCGAGCCCATGACCGCCGAGGGCACGAGCAAGTGGGCCGAGGAACGCTGGTCGTTCGCCGCCAACGTCGATCCCAAGTTCGGCTCCGCCATCAAGCGCGGGGCCGCCGCCGTCATCTTCGTCGCCCCGCCCGAGGCCGACGACGACCGCGTCGGCAAGCTCGAGGACGTCAACAGCCTCCCCGCCCAGAGCGGCGTTCAGAAAGCCCCCGTACTCATGCTCTCCACAGAACAGGCCGACGCCCTCGTCCGCGCCGCCGACCCCGCTGGCCGATCGCTCCTCGATCTTCGCAAGCTCGCCGACGAGGCCGGTCAGGTCATCGATCTCCCCAACGCTAAGGTCACCATCACCACACAAGTCGACCGCGCACCCATCGTGACCGACAACGTCGGCGGCGTCCTCCTTGGCAAGGGCCCCCTCGCCGACGAGTACATCGTCCTCGGTGCCCACTACGACCACGTCGGATACGGGCTCTTCGGCTCACGCGACCCCAACGGCCGCGGCAAACTCCACCCCGGCGCCGACGACAACGCCTCCGGCTCCTCGGGCATGCTCGTCCTCGCCGAAAAACTCTCCAAGCAATACGCCCAACTCCCCGACACCGCCCACCGCCGCTCAATCGCCTTCCTCGGCTTCACCGGCGAAGAGTCCGGCCTCAACGGCTCACGCCACTACACCAAAAATATGCCCTTCGAAAAATCCAAACACTACTTCATGCTCAACCTCGACATGATCGGCCGCCTCAACGCCCAGCAGGAACTCGAAGTCTCCGGCGTCGGCACCGCCGAAGGCCTCGAAGACTGGCTCAAGCCATACCTCGACCACGCTGGCATGACCATCGCCTCCAAAGCTGGCGGCACAGGCCCCTCCGACCACGCATCGTTCTTCGCCGCCGAAGTCCCCGTCCTCTTCTTCTTCACCGGGCTCCACGAGCAGTACCACATGCCCACCGACACCGCCGACCTCATCAACACCGAAGGCGCAGTCAAGGTCATCGACCTCACAGGCCGCATCACCCTCGACATGGCGCAACGCCCGGGCCCCTTCCCCTACGTATCAGATCCGCGCGCCAAGAACCGAGATACCGCCGACGCCAACAAGCCAAGCGCCAGCCCTGCGGCCGTCGGAGTCCGCTTTGGCATCACACCCGGCGATTACAACGACAGCAAAAAAGGCGTCCTCATCGGCGAAGTCGCCGCTGGCTGGTCCGCCGCCAAAGGTGGCCTCAAGGCTGGCGACCGCATGCTCAAGTGGAACGACAAGGACCTCGACGACGTCGAGTCCTGGATGCCACTGCTCAGCACCGCCAAGCCCGGAGACAAAGTCACCATCCTCTACGAACGCGAAGGCAAGCAGGAAACCGCCGAAGTCACTCTCATGGCCCGCGACAGCGGCGCGAAGTAACTCGAACCGCCATCAATCTCCTGGAACACACTCATCGTTTCCAGACGCCGGACCTCAAGCTCTGTGAAGGTCCGGTTTCTTTTTCGTGTGCATTCCGTGTTCTTTCCGTGCTTCCACCGGGTAACCTCACCACCCTCCTCTTCTCGGACCCACGCTCCTTCCTTCGTCCCTTCTGAAAGCTACCGCCCGTTCGCTCCGATACCTCCTTGCCCGACGGCGATACCGCTCTCGGGCCAAATTACCCGGAGGAGCGATCACGATGGGCTATTCCATGAAGCAGGCGTACAACGGGTGGGCGGCACTGGCCGCGGCGGTCCTCGCGGGCTGCTCGTCAAACTCCAAGCCCACTGCGCAAGAACGTGAAGAAGCCTTCGCCGAGAACCAGCGCATCTCCGCCGCCGTGCGCCAAACCTTCGCGATCACGCAACGCCAGCCGCAGACCCAGGGCCTCATCCAGGCACCAGTCCAAGCCGCGATCCAGTCCAAAGTCCAATCTCAAGTCCAGAACATCAGCGCACGAGTCGCGCAGGCTCCCGTCCCCTTCGAGCTCGACCCGCGTGACTATGCGCCCGACTCCAAGCCGCCAGCCGCACCGCAGATCCCCCCCATCACCACGGCCGTCGCGGCCACCAACCGAGCCTCGTCGCTCGCCGCCGCGCTCACCGCCCTTAACCCCGTGTTCACACCCGCACCGACTCCTGCCACGACACTCACGCCCGCGCCGTCTCGCGAGCGCACGCGCCTGACTATCGCCAGCGCCGACAGCGATTTCATCTCCGCCCTGCCGGTGCCGATCGATCTGACGAACACGCAACCCGTGAAGGTCGCGAGCACCCCAGCCGCCGCGCTCGCGCCGAAGAACCTCGTGCCCACGATTGGCACTCTCGAGATCGGCTCAGGCCTGACCGTTGATGCCAACGGCAATCTCAAAAGCTTCACGCTCCGCCGCCCGCCCTCGGCCGCATTCCTCGCCGCGCCCAACACCTTCCGATCGGTAACGATCGACCGCCTCGGCCACGTCACCGCGTGGGAGCCCGTCACCGGTCCCACTCGCGCCAGCGGTCTCATCCGCCGCACCATCAACCTCGATCCCAAGTTCCCCTACGTCGAACTCGTGGCCGAGCCCAACCTCAACGCGCGCTCCGAATCTGCCCGCTCCGGCCTGTTCTTCACACCCTTGGCCGACGGCTCGCTGGTCTACACCTGCGAGTAACGCAGATTCGCCTCTGGTAGGTCGGCTCCTCGAGCCGACTTCTTCCTCCGCAACAACGGCCGCCCTGTATGAAAAAAAACCTCCGGCGTTCGCCGGAGGATTGTGCTTTGATCATTTCAATTGAGCCGACCTGACTAGGCCGACCTGACTAGGCCGACCTATCGCTCGAACTGAGCCGCCGCTCGGAGAGCCGCTTCTACCTCGATCATTCCTCGGGCGGGGCGTCATCGTCCGCCTCGCGCTCGCCAGCGGGGACCATCTTCACCGGCTTGCTGAGCTTGGCGGCGAGAATCTTCAGGCGGATCTCCTTGGCGAGTTCCGGGTTCTCTTTCAAGAACGCTTTGCACGCCTCGCGGCCTTGGCCGACGCGCATCTCGCCGTAGCTGAACCATGAGCCAGATTTCTGGATGATGTTGGTCTCGACGCCTAGGTCGAGCAAGTCGCCCGCGGCCGAGATCCCCTCGTTGTACATGATGTCAAACTCGGCCTCGCGGAAGGGCGGGGCGATCTTGTTCTTGACCACTCGGGCGCGAGTGCGGCTGCCAACGGTAACGTCGCCTTCCTTGATCGCGCCGGTGCGGCGGACGTCGATGCGGACCGAGGAGTAGAACTTGAGGGCACGCCCGCCGGTGGTGGTCTCGGGGCTGCCGAACATCACGCCGATCTTCTCGCGGATCTGGTTGATGAAGACCACCGTGCAGTTGCTGCGGGCGATGACGCCCGTGAGCTTGCGC
>CAZIMT010000188.1:0-5708 GCA_964540295.1 uncultured Phycisphaeraceae bacterium | reverse complement strand
CCACGCGACCTTGCCGGTGTCGATGTCGTACACCGCGCCGATGATCTGGAGCTTGTCCTGCTTGACCAGCCCGCGGATCTCCTCGCTGCGCGTCAGCACGTCGCTCATGCTCTGAAAGACGTTCTCTTCGATGGCGAACGAAACGAGGTCTTTGCCGATAACTCCCGGGTGCTTCTTCTTGGCAGATTCGACGGCGGGGATGATGTTGTCGACCAGCCCGGGAATGCTGCCGTGGACCTGAGCCCCCGTCGCGACGGCCGTCACCGCGCCGCACTTGGTGTGACCTAGCACGACCATCAGCGGCGTGTTGAGGTGCCCGGTGCCGTACTCGGCTGAGCCGATCTCGTCGGTGTCCGAGACGTTCCCGGCAACACGGACAACGAAGGCGTCGCCCACGCCCAGATCAAAGATGCGTTCGAGGGCCACACGCGAATCTGAGCAACCCAGGATGGTCACCATCGGCTTCTGTCCGTTGGCGCCGGTGTCCGCGACGCGGTCCATATCGGTGTGCGGGTGGGTCGGCTTGCCCGCCACGAAGCGCGCGTTGCCGTCGCGGAGCGCCTTGGCGGCGTCCTCGGTGGGCGTCCCGGCCAAGGCCGAGATCGCCAAGCAGGCGGTCAGCGCCGCCCCAATCAGTCTCTGTGTCTTCCGAAGCATTGTTCCGATCCTTTCTTATCAATGGCGCAGGTACGCTGAACGTTTCCGAGATGCGGCCATGGATCGACCGAACAAGATCAGACCGTTAGGGCCGTTACAAAAACCGCCCTAATTCGGTAGGGAGAGACCCCCTCATTTGGGTGATGCGCGATCGCGTTAGGGCACCGCGCGAGCAGAGACGCCGGGGCTTACACCGGCCCGGATGCTCCTCCCGTCCGGCGCGCTGCCAGATACGGCCCGGAAAGTCGGCCTCGCCCAGATGTTGCAGGCGAGGCTGTGGCTAGACAGTGTCAGCCTTGTGCTGATCGAGCTCTTCTGCCATTGCGCATCGGGCTATCTCATTCAACGCAACTAGTGAGATCGAATCGCTCGAACATGCTGGCTCATTCCGTCTCGTCACGAGCCGTCGGCCCGACACCCGCGATCAGCCCCTCGCTCACGGGGTGCGACTTGAGCTTGCGGTAGCGGTGCGCGAAGAAATGCGGGTCTTTACGGTACTCGGCGATCACCTTTCGCACGAACGGTCGGCCGCACTCGGGGCACGTGCCGGCGTCGCTGAGCCCTGATATCGAATAGCCGCAGTGGATGCAGAAATCGTCCTTGCGGTTGCCGACCACACGCCGCACCGAGCCCAGCACCACCGTGATGACGACGCCTAGGGCGAAGACCCAGAGTTTGATCAAGTGGGCCGCGAACTCACTGGCGCGGGCACGGCTGAAGAACATGATCGCGGCGACCGGCGCACCCACTACGAACAACGCCGCAGGCAGCACGATCAGCCACTTCCAGCCCATCCCGCGCGCGATGTCCGCCGCGCCGGGCCGCCAGAACGGGACGTGTTTGCCGCCGAACCCGCCGTCGAACCCCCCGTCAAACATGGTGACGAAGTCGGGCGTGAGCGCGTCGGTGGGCTGGGCGGGGATCTCGGCCGGGGAGGCATAGACCGGCTCGGGCACCACGCCTTTGTCCGACCTTGTTGCCGTAGGCTTGCTCATCGCGGACGCTCCCGATCTCAAACTCTACCCGACCCAGCTCGAAGCTTGAACGCACGGATTCCTTCCCCGGGGCGTGTTTCGACGAAGATTGCTGGTATTGTACGATCGACCGATCGGACCAGAGAATCCACGCCGCGTTTGGAGCTTGCCATGCCCATCCCCGTGACCACGACTTTCACGATCTCGGGCCACACGATCAAGGAATATAAAGGAATCGTGCGCGGTCTGATCGTTCGCGCCCCCACCATCAGCCAAGGGATCCTCGGCGGGCTCAAGTCCATCGTGGGCGGCCGGATCGGCGCGTATACCGAGATGTGCGAGCAGGCACGCCAGCAGGCTTACGAACTCATGATCGACCACGCCCGCGCGATCGGTGCCAACGCCATACTCGGTTTCCATTATGACGCCTCCGACGTCGGCGGGGCCAAGGCCACGGAAGTCCTCTGCTACGGCACGGCCGTGGTCATCGCCCCCAGCGGCACCGAAGCCTGACCCGGGAGCGTGCGGGGTTCCCCGACGCGGGCCAGACACGGGCCTTACGCGGTCAAGACGCGGCCAAGACGGGCACAGAACGGTCGCACTCCTCCCCTGTTACGGGCCCGTGAAAGTCTCGGACCTCTTGCCCTCAACACGCTCATTCAATCCGTCGATACTCCTCATTGACGCTTCCAGAGTGGCCGGGAGAAGACCGAATGAATCCGCAAACGAGTCCCAGCGAGGTTCGCGAGTTTGAGCGGTACCGATGCCGCATTAACGCCAGCGTCACCGTCGCCCAGGGGAACTCTGAAAAGATCACGTTCTCGCGCCACTCGGGCGACGGCAGCGGCGCCGTCCCGGGCGTGATCGTGGACTGCAGCAGCGGCGGGTTTGCGATCGAATCGGGTACGTTCCTGCCCCGAGCCTCGCGAGCCCGCGTGACCGTCAACATCCCCAACCAGCCGCCGATCGAGCTCGATGTCGCGGTGAAACGCGCGGTGATGATCAGTCGAAAGCCGGTGTACAACTTGGGCCTGTCGATCGTCGAGCCCGTGGCCGATCAAGAGACGGCGATCCGCCGGGTGCTCGCGCTCGCGAAAGCTTTGGTCGGAGCCAGCGCACCTCACGGTGCTGGGGTGCCCGCCGGGGGTGCGCCCAGTGCTTAATCACGACGACTTTGTGATCGCCGCGCTTCTCGAAGAGGGCGTGATGGACCGCGCCGCCGTCGACGCCGCCCGGACCTTCGCCGTTGAACGATCGGTCAGCATGTCCGAGGCGATCGTGGCGCAGGGCAAGATCTCGTCGCGCGACTTGGCGATCATCAAGGCCGAGACCAGCGAGCACCCGTACGTCGACCTCGCCGCCTACGACATTAACTTCCACAACTCGGCCCTGCTCTCGCGCACCACCGCCGAATCTCTGCTCGTGTTCCCGCTGTTTGTGTGGAACGACGTGGCAACGGTGGGGATGGAAAACCCGCTTGATCTCAAGGCCGTCGACCAACTTCGTGCCCTCCTCAAGGTCGATATCGATCCCGTCGTCTGCCAGACCGAAGCGCTCCGCGAGCTGATCGACCGGGCCTACGCGTTGAGCAGCCGGAGCGACTCATCCGCCGTTCAGGGCGCGGCCGCGACGACGAACCTGTCCGATGCCATCTCGCTCAAGCTCGGCAAAGAGCCCATCGTCGCCGCGGTCAACCAGATCATCGCTCAGGCCGTGGAACTCGGCGCGTCGGACATCCATCTCGGGCCCGACGAGGTCGAGCTGCACCTGCGTTATCGCATCGACGGCACGCTCCGACCGTTCCAGGGCCCGGGGCTGGCGTCGCACTCGGGGCTGATCCAGCGCCTCAAGGTCATGGCCAACATTGACCTCACCCAGTCGCGCCGCCCGCAGGACGGCAAGTTCCGCATCGTCCACAACGGCCGCAACGTCGACGTGCGTCTATCCATCATCCCCACGGTCTGCGGCGAGAACGCCGTGATGCGGCTGCTGGCTTCCAACGCCAACATCAAGGACTTTCCCTCGCTGGGAATCCCGCCCGAAGAGTGCGCCGCGTTCGCCAGCACCATCTCCAACCCCTACGGCATGGTCCTGGTCACCGGGCCCACTGGCTCGGGCAAGACGACCACGCTGTACACTGCGATCAAATCGCTCAACCAGCCCGAGGTCAACATCGTGACCATCGAGGACCCCGTCGAGATCCGCCTGCCGCGCATCCGACAGATCCAGGTCAACCCCGAGGTCGGCATGACCTTCGCTGGCGCACTGCGATCCATACTCCGCCACGACCCTGACGTCGTCTTCGTCGGCGAGATCCGTGACGAGGAGACCGCGCGCATCAGCGTGCAGGCGGCCCTGACAGGGCACCTCGTGCTCTCCAGCCTGCACACCAACGATGCGCCGGGCGCGGTCGCTCGCCTGCGCGATCTGGGCTGCCCCGCCTTTGCGATCAACGCCGCCTTGCTTGGCGTGCTGGCGCAGCGGCTCGTGCGGCGCGTCTGTAACGACTGCGCCAAGCCCTTTGCGCCTTCGACCGAACTCATGACCCAGTTCGAGATCACGCCCGAGCAGGGCCAGTTCGTGCGCGGCGCGGGCTGCGCACGCTGCTCAAACTCCGGCTACCGAGGGCGCATCGGCGTCTACGAGATGCTGCGGATGTCCGCCCCGATCCGCCACGCCGTCGAGGTAAACCAGGACGCGGCGACCTTGCGGCGTCTGGCCGAGCGGCACGGGATGCGCCCCATGTGGCGCGACGGGCTGAACAAAGCGCGCGTCGGGCTCACGACCCTGGACGAGGTCGCGCGTGTCGTCGCGGTCCAGGCCACCGAAAGCGCCGCCCCCGAACTTGACGCGTCCGCCTCTCAGGCACCCGCGAGGCTCAGCGCATGACCACCACGACCTTCGAATACCGCGCCCTCGACCTCGCTGGCAAGAAGCAAAGCGGCACGCTTCAGGCCGCCAGCAAGCCCGAGGCCGTACGCAAGGTCGCCGCGCTCAACCTCACGCCTTTGAGCGTCCGACAACTCGCCTCCGTTGCCACACGCTCGCGGCGGCGCGGCAAGCGAGTCAGCGGGAAGGAACTCGCTCACTTCACCGACCAGCTGGCCGTCCTCATCTCGGCCCGCATCCCCGTCGCCGACGGCCTGCGCAGTATCGCCGAGCAGGAAAAGCCCGGCCCCTTCCGCACTATTCTCGAAGACCTCGCCGAGCGGATCACCGCTGGCGAGTCCATCGCCGCCGCCATGAGCGTCCACGAGGACAACTTCGGGGAGGTCTACGTCGAGACCGTTCGGGCCGCAGAATCGAGCGGAAATCTCAACAAGGTCCTCGACCACCTTTCAGGCATGCTCGAGCGCGGGCAGGAAGCCACCAGACAAGTCTGGGGCGCGTTGATGTACCCCATCTGCATCGTCGGCGTGCTCGCCATCGCCGTGCTCTTCCTCGTCGGCTTCATCGTCCCCAAGTTCGCCAAGATGTTCCAGCAGCGCGGGGCCGACCTGCCCGGCTTGACCAAAGCTCTCCTCGCGATGGGGAACTCGATTCATTCCTATTGGTGGTTGTACCTCATCGTCGCGGCCCTGATCGCGTTCGCGCTCAAGTGGTTTTGGGGAACTCCCACGGGCAGCAGGGTGACCGACCGAGTGCTGCACAAGATCCCCGTGGTCCGCTCGCTCCTCTTCGGGCTGGCGATCTCGCGCTTTGCACGCGTCTTCGGAATCACGCTCTCGTCGGGGCTTGGGCTGATGGAGTGCCTGACTATGGCTGGCAAAGCGAGCGGGCGGCCGATGCTGGTCCGCGACGTGGACGCCATGGTCGAGCAGGTCCGCGTCGGAGGGCGGCTCTCGGAAGTCCTCGGCCGGTGTACGTACTTCACGCCCTTCACGACCCGCATGTTGATCGCGGGCGAACAGTCGGCCGAGATCCCGCGCATGTGCGACATCATCGCACGCCACTACGAGCGCGAAACCTCGCAGACCACGAAAAGCCTGGGCACGGTGATCGAGCCGGTGCTGATCGTGCTGATCGCCAGCGTAGTTCTCGTGATCGCGCTGGCGATTTTCTTGCCTATGTGGGACA
>CAZIMT010000187.1:0-5743 GCA_964540295.1 uncultured Phycisphaeraceae bacterium | reverse complement strand
GGTGGGGTCGGGCATGGCGGGGAGAGTAGGGACGAGTGTCTGTGCTGAGTGCGGAGGATCGGAAGAGAGGGTGAAAGGAGGGGCGGAAGAGAAGGAGGGAAGGCGAGGGGGGAAAGTTGGCTCGGAAAGCGGATGTACTAAGAGGCTGTTTCAGAACCAAGAGGTAGAAGGCGTAGAGACGAGTTGAAAACTCATCCCGCTAGAAATTTGAGGGTTCTGAAACAGACTCTAAGAAGCACCAAGGGAAGAATCGGCTCGGAGTGCCGATCTACCAAGAAAGGCGGAAGGAGAGTTGGCTTGGAGAGCAGATCTACCTAGAGGTCTGCCAAAAGACAAAGCCCCGACGGGTGTCGGGGGCTTTGCAGATTGGGTTGTGGATCACCGGGCCGAGGTCGGCAACTTACTTGTTGCGACGGCGGCGGATGAGGGTGCCAGCGGCGAGGCCCATGAGGGCGACCGCGCCGGGGGCGGGGATGGCGGAGGTTCCGACGGCGATGATGTCGGGGCCGTTGTCGGTCTCAGCGTTGCTCTGGATGCGGATGCCGATGATGCCGCTGAAGCGTTCATCGAGGCTGATGCCCACGGCGGAGACCTGCTGGGCGCCGTTGATCTCGAGCGAGTCGAGGGTCCAACCGGTAACGTCGGTTTGAGCGCGAGTGATGGAGATCGCGGGGGTCGTGGACCCGTTGGCGAAGAGGCCGATCACGCGGAAGTCGCTGTTGCCGTTGCGCTCGAGGACGGAAACTTCGACGGTCCTGGGGTCGGCGTCGGGCTCGATGGAGAGGCCTTTGGCGAGGAAGAGGTCGAGGGTGTAGCCCTTGTTGTCTTCGCCGTCGATGACCCAGCTCATATTCTTGTACCCGGAACCGAAAGGCCCGAAGACTTCGCGGAGGGTGCCCGTGCCGCCAGCTTCGCCTGCGAAGAGCGAGGAGTTGTCGGCGCGGTCGGGGTTCGCGTCGAAGTCGTTGGCGAACTCGATGTCGCGGGCGATGGGGGTCGTCCAGCCGGAGACGGACTGAACGGTCGTCAGCGAGCCGTTGTCCCAGCCGAGGAAGTTCTGGCCGGTGAAGATCGTGGTGGCTCCGCCGAGGAAGCCCATGCGGTTCAGCTCACGATCGCCGCCGACGAGGGTGGAGATGGTGCGAGACGCGTCAGCGCCGTAAATGTTCACAGCCGCGGAGGCGGCAGAACCTGCGGCAAAGACAAGACATACTGCGGTTGCTCTGAGATACATAGTTTCTCTCTCTCTGGTTGGTGAAAACACACGAACACAACCACCACTCCCGCTGACAGGACGGGAGAGGGGGCAATCCACCTCAAACATGCCACAGGTCCGCGCGAACGCCAGAAATCTGGACAAAGAACTTGTGTTTGAGTTCAGAAACTTGAGGCTGGGTGCTCCTGAGAGCGAGGAGACGCCCGGTAATTCACTTGGTGAGAGATCTCGGGCTCAGCACTGGCGTGTTTGAGCCCGAGAATTGCAACCGCGGCTTAGAAAATGGTCGACCAACCTCTGACGCGCTCGGCGTGCGGGAGGCGATCGGTGGTTGAGACGAGGAGGGGCTCGCGTGCTTGGGTCCAAGGCTGACCGACTCGAGCGTGGGGGCGGCTGGGGAAAGATGAGTTGGATCGGAAGTCGCGGGCGGGTGGCCCGGCACCGGGCGGGCCCTTCCGGCTACCATGTGTCCGCCATGCCTTCAATCACCATCAACGGCGTCAAGAGCGAGTTCACCCTGGGCCAGACGATCCTTCAGATCGCCAACGCCACGAGGGTGGATATCCCTCAGTACTGCTACCACGATGGGTTGTCGATCGTGGCTTCGTGCAGGATCTGTTTGGTCGAGGTCTGGGCACCGAGTCCCAAGACCTCGCAGCTCGAACCTTTTATGGGCGGCAAGCTGATTCCCAGCTGCCAGCAGGCAGCTAGCGACGGAATGGTGGTGTACGCCGACAGCCCCAAGGCGGTCGCCAACCAGAAGGCGGTGATGGAGTACCTCCTTATTAACCACCCGCTGGACTGCCCGGTGTGCGACCAGGCGGGGGAGTGCCTCCTGCAGGACTACTCGTACCAGTACGGGCGGGGCGTAAGCCGGTTTGAGGAGCAGAAGGTCAAGCAGGCGAAGAAGGACCTTGGGCCTCATGTGTTTTTGTACAGCGACCGGTGCATTATGTGTACGCGCTGTGTGCGTTTCACGCGCGAGGTGACGGGGACGGCCGAGTTGATGGTGCTGGGGCGCGGGAACAAGGAAGAGATCGACGTGTTCCCGGGCGTGCCGATCGCCAACGAGCTTTCGGGGAACGTGATCGATTTATGCCCGGTGGGTGCGCTGCTGGATAAGGATTTTCTGTTCGCGCAGCGGGTGTGGTTCTTGAAGAGCACGCCGTCGATCGACGGGCTGACGGCCAGCGGCGACAACATCTTCGTGGAGCACAACGAAGGGAAAGTTTACCGGATCAAGCCACGTGAAAACGCGAAGGTCAACAAATGGTGGATCACCGACGAGGTGCGTTACGGCTGGAAGCAAGTCCACAGCGAGGACCGAATTCGCACGCCGATGCGTCGTCAGTACGGCACGCTGATCGAGAGCGATTACACGCGAGCCTACGACGAGGCGATCGAGGGGATGAAGAAGGCGACGGCGGCTGGGAAGCGGGTGGCGCTGATGGTCAGCCCGATGCTGAGCTGCGAGGACGCGTACGAGCTGGCGACGTTCGCGCGGGCGCTTGATCCGCAGGCGGTGCTGGGAATTGGGCCGGTGCCGGCGTATGGCAAGGACGTTGTCTACCCCATCGGCGCGAAGGCCGAGGACCCCAAGGCGTTCAAGGTTTATGCGGAGAAGGCCCCGAACGCGCGCGGCGTGCGGCGTGTGCTGGAGGCGGTCGCGGGCGGCCAAAGTGTGTGGTCGTTCGAGCAGTTTGTCGGCATACTGGGAACAGGTTCGGCGGCGGCGGTCGGGGCGGTCGTGGTCACGGGGAACTACCCGACGGCCTGGGGCACGCCGGAGTTGACACGGGCGCTCGATGGCAAGTTCGTGGTGCTGATCGACACGCTTTCGAGCGGGCTGGCGGACGATGCGGACGTGATTCTGCCGGGCACGACGTGGGTCGAGAAGGCGGGAACTTTTCAGAACGCGCGCGACATGATCCAGGCGTTCGAGCAGGCGATCCCGGCGGTGGAGCTGGCCAAGAGCGAGGGCCAAATCGGGCTGGATCTGAAGGCTGCGTTGGCGGGGAGTCCGCCGCCGCTGGAGTCGGTCGGGTCGATGGTGGTGATCTCGTCCAAGGGTCAGGTTCCGGCGGGCGTGCAGCAAGCGATGCCGCGAGCGGCGGCGTTCAACGCGGCGAACGTGCGGCGCGAGATGGCGAGGAAGTTCCCGGCGCTGTCGGTGTTCGTGACGGAAGTTTCGATGCCCAAGGTCGAAGCAGAGCAGAGGGCGGATATGGAGATGGTCGAGCTGTAGGCGAGCTCGGACCGCAGGTTGCTGATGGCCTGTCGCCGATGTCCGATCGCTGGTGGGCGTTCGCCGACCGATGCTCGCATGACCACTCTGGCGCGTGCGCGTGGAGATCATTATTGTCCGTCAAGAGGCACGCGTGAACACTCTCGCCAACACAACCATGAACATTGCTGAGTGGGGCGTGGTGCTGATCGTGGTGGTGGGCGCGCTCGTGTTCACGCTGGCGTGGTGGAAGATCGCGGACCGCTGGGCGGACTCGGAGCACAAGCGGTTCGGGCGCGGGAAGAACGCGGAGACGATCGAGCGGGTGGTGATCAAGAAGCAGGTTTCGGAAAGCGACCAGAAGCCCGGGGCGTAGCGGCTTGGTCTTTGTGCCCGCTGTGTTTGCAGCGCGACATCCACGCGCGCACGCGGACGTGCTTTGTAAAAAGAACCGCGGCAAACAGGTGCGCGGACGCGATCATGGCGTTGATCGCCCAGCTGGCGGCGATGAGGACGAGGCTGGTTGAGAGCTCGCGTTTGAACCCGCGTTGCATATGCCACGGGTTTGTGAAAGCTCAAGGGAAGTCTCGGAGGATTCTCGGTCGCGGGTTCGAGAGTTCGCGCTTCGAGCGCTCGCTCACCGAGAGGTCGGTCAGGGTCCGTTCGCACGTCGGCGCCCGTCAACGAGGTCGTGGCGGCCCGGGTTGAGGTAGAACGTGTAGCGACCGTTGTGAGCGGCGCCCATTTTTTCGTGGCGGGCGGAACCGTCGAGGAAGGCAAGGTTGCCCCGCTCGTAGCCGTGCCACCAGCCGTAGATCATGTCGCGCGAGACGCGGCCCGCCTGGTTGTATCGGCCTGCGCTCATCGAGCCGACGTCGCCCAAGAGCACGAACATAGAGGTTGGTGCGGCGACGTGGCGCAAGCCTTGGTTGGTGACGAAGTTTCCGTCCCCCTGCCAGCCGTTGCTCGCGCCGACCTTGCACCACATCCATTCGTTGGTTTCGTAGCTGTTGCCCATCTGGCCAAAGACGGTGACGTCGCCTTCTCCGGAGCGATTGTTGTTACCGAAGAGTTCGCCCCAGTTGACGGGTGTTTGTCGTTTGGAGTATTTGACACCGCGATCAGAGGGGCATTTGTAGAAGAGGGCGCGAGCCTCGATGGTGCTCGAGTCGGAGAGGTACGGGTTGATGGGACGGTCGGCGGCGAGGAGGGCGTGCGAGGCCTCGTTGGAGACTCGGCCGTACCAATCGACGCCGCCCCAAGCGAAGCGCACGCTGTTTACGCGATCGACGGGGCGCGAGTTATAGGGGAAATCGCGGAAGTCGTTGAAGTAAAGCTGCCAAGCGGAATTGATCTGGCGGAGGTTGCTGAGACACACGGCCGAGCGTGCGGCGTCACGAGCCTTGGCGAGGGCGGGGAGAAGGATGGCGATCAAGACCGCGATGATGGCGATGACGACGAGAAGTTCGATGAGGGTGAAAGCACGTCGGATCACGAAGTTTATTCTCTAGGAATTCGTCCTTGCTTGCAATGGCGTTGCGCGGTTTTCGGACGCTTTTCAGCTCTGGCTGATCTGTTGATCGGCGCGAGCCTGGAACGGAGAGGTCGTCACGTTGACAGGAAGAAGCTCGACGAGGTTGGCGAGGTGCCGAAGAATCCCTAAGATGAAGATCGCTGCGGGCTCTGTTTCCAGACCTAGGGCTCGCGGCACGGCGAGGCGGTGTTTCCTAGCCGGGATGTGAATAGACCTTTGGAGGAGTCAGACATGAAGAATGTGCTTGTGGCTGCTGCGCTTGTCGCGGCGGCCGGTGTGGCGAACGCGGGCGTGAATCTCGCCTATTGGGCTTTCCCGGCGGTTGTGCCGCCGAGCGGAGACAACTTCAAGATCGTGTTCCCGCTGGCGGCGGACTTCAAGCTCAACAGCGGCGCGGCCAACATCACCACCGACGCGGCGACGTGGGACGGCACGGCCACTCCAGCGAACGCGGTGCTGCAAGGGAACTTTCAGTACTTCACGGGCGACGCGACGAACCTGCAGGCGGGTTTCGTGGCTGGTGCGCGCTTCGCGGTGCGCGGCAACACCGGGAACATCATGAACGGGAAGCAGATCACGTTCAGGTTCGACACTACCGGATACCAGGATCTGGTCCTGAGCTACGCGGAAAGGACGACGAGCACCGGCGCAACGTCGCTGGATTTCTCGACCTCGACAGACGGGACGACCTTCACCCCAGCGGTCTCGGTGGCGACGACGCGCGATTCCACGTTCCGCCTGCGCACGGTGAACCTGTCGGCGGTGAACT
>CAZIMT010000186.1:907-5775 GCA_964540295.1 uncultured Phycisphaeraceae bacterium | reverse complement strand
GCACCCCACGCAGCCCACATCTGGACGCGGACGAGAACAATTCGTTCACGCTCGGCTTGAAAATCGCGGACTTGGGCTCATCCCCGATGTTGAACCATAACTTCCCACCGCGACGGATCACCCGACCATGCCGCCCGCCCTGCGTGATGCACGCCGTCCCCGCGTGAAGCTCGATTTCCTGGTCTCCGTGCACAACCGTGATCGCGCACGTCTGGTCCAGACGCTCCGCAACGCTCTTGGTAAACATCGCTGGCATGTGCTGGGCCACCACCACCGGCACCGGGAAATCTGCCGGGAGCTTCGTCAGCATCTTCTCCAGCACCGGCGGCCCGCCCGTCGAAGAACCGATCAGCACGAGGTCCACCGGGCGATCACCCAGCCGGAACGTCGTCGGGGCCTGCGCCGCCGACGCCGCAGACTTCGCGACCGCTCGAATACTTTCGCGATGCCCCGAGATCGCGCGGATCTTCTCGATCAGTTCCGACTGCATCGTTGTTGTATTGCCCGCCAGAAAGCTCGCGTCCTTGGCGATCACGTCCGCCGCGCCCAGACGCAACGCGCGCAACGCCTCATGGCTCCCCGCGCTCGTCAGCGTCGAGCACATCAGCACCGCGGGCCTCGGCTCGGGGCACTCCAGCCGAATCTTCTTTAGAGCCGCCAGCCCGTCCAAGACCGGCATCTCAATGTCCATCGTGACCACGTCGGGCTTGAGCAGCTTGACCTTCTCGACCCCCTCCTGACCGTTCCGCGCCGTCCCCACGACCTCGATCGAGGGATCGCTGGAAAGGACCTGTGCGATCACTTTCCGCATGAACGCCGAATCATCCACGATCAGGACTCGCAAAGGTATCGCCCTCCGTCGCCGCCAAAGAGCGCGCGAGCATCGGACTATCGGAACGAACCCACCCTCGCTTTATCCTCTCTCCAAACAAGCAGGCCGCGTTTTTGGTCCGCGACCCTCATGGAACATTTTTACAAGAGCCCGCCTCTTTCAATTCTCTCTGCTTTGTCTCTCTTGGGCTCCCATCTCAATAAAAAATGGCCCGAGTACAACCCGGGCCCTTCACCACATCAATCTTCGAACGACCACAATCTCACTTGGCCGTGTTCAACCCCGGCACGTGCTCCGCCCCGGACTTGATCTGGGCCGTCGACTTGCTGATCGCCTCGCCTATCGGCTCAGCCCGTCCACCCAAGTGCGACGCTAAGAAAGCCTCCGTCACCGAGTTGAACGCCATGTTGTTCTCCGGTCGTGCAAACCCGTGACCCTCGTCCGGGAACAGCACGTACGTCACCGGGATGTGCTTCTTCTCCATCGCCGCCACGATCTGGTCGGCCTCGCTCTGCTTCACCCGCGGGTCGTTCGCGCCCTGACCGATCAACAGCGGCTTGGTGATCTTGTCCACGAACGTCAGCGGTGAACGAGACTCCAGCAGTTTCCGCCCCTCCTCCGTTCGGTGATCGCCCACCCGCTTGGCGAACTGCTCGACCATCGGCTGCCAGTACGGAGGGATGGTGTTCAGCAGCGTGATGATGTTCGAAGGCCCCACGATGTCCACGCCGCACGCGAACGTCTCGGGCGTGAACGTCAAGCCAACCAGCGTCGCGTACCCGCCGTAGCTCCCGCCCATGATCGCGACCTTGCTCTTGTCCGCGATCTTCTCGCCCACGGCCCAGCTCACCGCGTCCAGAAGATCGTCGTGCATCTTGGCCGCCCACTCCATGTTCCCCGCGTTCACAAAGTTCTTCCCGAACCCCGTCGAGCCGCGATAGTTCACGCTCAAAACCGCATACCCACGGTTGGCCAGCCACTGGTGGTAAGGGTTGAACCCCCAGTTGTCTCGCGCCCAAGGCCCGCCGTGTACCAGCAGCACCATCGGCAGCGGCTTGTCCGCCTTCATTGCGTCACCCTTGGAATACTGCGGCGGCAGCGTCAAATAGCTCACCAGGTTCAGCCCGTCCCGCGACTTGATCACCACCGGGTGCATCTTGGCCAGCTTCAAACCGTCCAGCGACTTGCGGTTCGTGAACAAAAAGCTCGCGCTCTTGGCCTTGCGGTCGTACAGGTAATACCGCACCGGCCCGTTGTCCATCAGGTACGACACGACCCACTTGCTGTCGTCTTGCGTCCGCGACCCGACGTTGAACTCGCCGTCGGCCACCGTCTTCAAATAATCCATGTCCGGCTGGATAGTCTTGTCCAAGACCTTCCACTTCGTGCGGTCGTAATTGAACGACACCGCCTGAATTGTCTTCTCCGTCGGGTGCGTCATCACGCTGCCCACGTCCGCCAATGCGTCCTCGGCTACCACGCTTGATTTCCCCGTCGCCGGGTCGGTCAACGTCAACGCCGCCGTATCCCGGCCGCGGCTATCCGTCATGTAAATCTTCGTCCCCGACTTATCAAAACCCGCCGGGTTGGTCGTCAGCGCATCTTCCATCCCCACGGTCTGGAACGGTTTGGGTTCGAGTTTGTCGTCGAGCGTGTAGATCTGGCTGCCGCCGTCGGCCGTCATCGCCATGCCCAGCCGAACCTTGAAATCGTCGTCCACCGAATAGCCCGCGAACTGCTCGTTCTTGGCGATCATCTTCATGTCGCCGGTCTTGATGTTCACGCGGAACAGGTCGTGCAGCTGCGGGTTGCGGGTGTTGAGCCCGATGACGACCTCGTCGGGGAACTTCTCGCTCACGCCCTCGATCAACGCCGCTGGCCGCAACACCTTGCCGTCGGGCCCCTTGGCGGGCTGACCGTCGGGCCCCGGGATGGTCTCGAACGGCGTCAGATCTCTGACGGTGTTCGTCGCCAGATCGACCGCAAAGATCTTCCAGTTCTCGTCGCCGCCCAGGTCCTGGCGGTACAGAATGTGCGTCGAGCTATAGGCCCAGTTATACTGGCGGATCCCGCGCTTGGCGTCGCTGGTCACCGGCTTGGCATTCCCCGGATCGCCCGCCGGGGCGGTCCAGATGTTGAGCACGCCGTCCTTGGCCGCGAGGAACGAGATCATCTTGCCGTCAGGGCTGATCTGCACGCTGGCGCGGTCGGGGTTGCCAAAGAAAACCTCGCGCGGAATGAGCGGGTGGTCGTCCGGGCGAGCGAGCGCGGCCGAGGTGCCCAGCGACGTGGTCGCCGACATCGCCACCAACTTCGCTACCAACTTGAAGGACTGGATACTTCCTGCGGTCATCGGGAAAACTCCATGAGGATCCGGGCTGAAGAAAAAAATTCTTGCGCACAACGACGTCCGTGTTCCACGTGGAACACTCGTCGGGTCAGAGAACCGGCGCGACCGGTGAGCCCGGCCGAGGACTTCATTCAGAGGATATGGTCAGAGAACCGGGAAGTTGCACGCCCTCGAACGTGCGACCTCGCCAATCTCAAATGCCCAAAACTTGAATGCCCAGGAGAGGATTTGAACCTCCATGCCCTTGCGGGCGCTACCACCTCAAGGTAGTGCGTCTGCCAATTTCGCCACCTGGGCTACAGGGGTTGCAACCATAGGACCGGACCGGGCGGTCGTCGAGCCGTGGCGACTGATCGGGCCGAGCGAACGCCGAATTGACGCGCTCTGGAGCGCCAGAAAAGCCTTCGGCACGCCTATGGTTGGCCCGCACGCAGTTCTCGTTATGCTGACCATGACAAACACCGTTACTTCATGCCTGGAAGCAGTCGCCCAACGCGCCCGGGAAGCCAGCGTCTTTGGTGGCGTCGGACTGCTGCCGCCGGATCCGCCGCCGGTTCCGTCAGGGGTTCCTTCAGGGGTTCCTTCAGGGGTTCCGTCAAGAGCCAGCACGCGAGAACTCAGGCTGGAGTGCGCCGCGCTCGCCTCGGCCAGCCCGGCCTTCTTTCGTGTGGAACGCGAGGGAGACCGTGTCTGGGTCTCGCTGGTGACGGCCGACCGTTGGTTGAGCCAGTCCATCGAGGCCGACTTGGTCCACACGGGCGATAAGGTGGAAGAGCTTCTTGAGGAAGAACTGGCGGATCTCGGGTACACGGGCCCCAAGGTCGTGTTCGAGCACTTCCGCTCCGAAGACAAGCTTTTTACCTTTCGCACATCGCTGACTGTTCCTCATGGTAACTTCTCAGACCCGGCCTTCATCCACAACGCTGGCTCGTTGCTGCTGGCCTACGAGGCGTGTTTCCGGGAACTTGGAGACATGAACGCGAGCGGAGACGACGAATAACGGACCGAGACGAAGAACAGGCCGAGACGAGTAACGGATCGAGACGAGCCCAGCGGGGCGGAGAATTGAATGCGGATTCTGATGCTTGGTTGGGAGTTTCCTCCGTTCGTGGCGGGCGGCCTGGGGGTCGCGTGCTACGGGCTCACGCGCGCGCTGGACCGTCAGGGGCACCGCGTGATCTTTGTGCTGCCCAAGCCGGTCGATCGCGTGCAAGCCTCGCATGTTCAGCTTTTGACTCCCGATGACGTGCTCTATAAAAAGACTCGCGCGACGAGCCCGGACGGTCCAGACGGGTCGAGCGGCGCGGTCCTCATGGCGGCAGAGGCTGGGTTCCAGCACGCGGTGATCCGCGGCGTGTCGGCCAGTTTTTCGAGTCCCTACCCGGCGTTCGCGCCGCCCACTGGTTGGTTCGGGCTCTCGAACGACCCGTCCGTTCCTCAGGCGAGCGTGCTGACCAATGACCCCGCGATGCGAGCGGCGTTCCCGACGCTGGCGGTGGGGGACGCTATCCCGGCTGGTCAGTTCCTGATGCCGACGCCGGAGAACCCAGCGCCTCCGCCGCCGCGGCCAATGCACATCGGCACCGGGGGCGGCGCGGGCGTGGGGTACGGCACGGACCTGATGGGCGACGCGGAGCGTTACGCGCGGCTGGTGGTGGCGCTGGCCTCGACTGAGGAGTTCGAGGT
>CAZIMT010000186.1:0-897 GCA_964540295.1 uncultured Phycisphaeraceae bacterium | reverse complement strand
ATTCACGCGCACGACTGGCTGACGTACCCGGCGGGCCTGGCGTTGTCGAAGCTGAGCCGCAAGCCGTTGATCGTGCACGTTCACTCGACGGAGTTTGACCGGGCCGGGAACAACGTGAACCAGCGGGTGTACGACATCGAGCGGGCAGGGATGCAGGGGGCCACGCGGGTGATCGCGGTGTCAAACCTGACCAAGTCCATCTGCGTGCGGCGTTACGGGGTGAACCCGGCCAAGATCGACGTGGTGTACAACGGCATCGAGCGCGAGGCGGAGCAGCCGCCCGAGGGCGTGCAGATCGAGGCCAAGGACAAGATCGTGCTGTTCCTCGGGCGGATCACGATGCAGAAGGGCCCCGAGTACTTCATCGCTGCGGCCAAGCGTGTGCTGGAAAAGTTCGCCGACGTGAAGTTCGTCGTGGCGGGCTCGGGGGACATGGCGCTGCGGATGATCGAACTCGCGGCCAACATGGGGATCGGGCACAAGGTTCTCTTCACCGGGTTCCTTCGCGGGCAGGACATCGAGCGGGTGTACGGCATGGCGGACTGCTACGTGATGCCCAGCGTGAGCGAGCCGTTCGGGATCGCGGCGCTCGAAGCGATCCATCACGACGTGCCGGTGATCGTTAGCAAGACCAGCGGCGTGGCCGAGGTTCTGACTCATGTGCTCAAGGTGGATTTCTGGGACATCGACGAGATGGCCAACAAGATTGTGGCGGTGCTGCGCCACCCGCCGCTGGGCGCGACGCTGCGTCAGCACGGGGCGTTCGAGCTTCGAAGGCTGACCTGGGACGGGGCGGCGGAGAAATGCGTCGAGAGTTATTCGGCGGCGCTCGCCAAGAAGTAGGTCGGGAAGTAGAAGGCGGAGAGGCAGGTTGAAAACCTGACCCACTAGAAAAAG
>CAZIMT010000185.1:2523-5833 GCA_964540295.1 uncultured Phycisphaeraceae bacterium | reverse complement strand
AGGGTTGATGTGGCTCCGGTCGAATCCCGTTCTGTGTTGGCGGGGGATCGGGCAATGGAGGACGTGGTATGTCACTGACACGCTCACGCTCAGCACCGATGATCCGTCTCCACTCCGCGTTCACGCTCGTCGAGATTTTGATCGTCGTCGTCATCCTCGGGATTCTCGCCTCGATCGTCGTGCCGCAGTTCTCCAAGGCAGTGCAAGACAGCAGCGAGACCGCGACGTTCGATCAGCTCGGCAAGGTTCGCCGCGCGGTGTCGTACTACTACGCGGTGAACACGGCCTGGCCGCAGGTGACCGCCGGCGACGGGACGTGGGGACCCCTTCTGGGCAGCTACATGCGAGACAAGCCCGCGAATTTCTGGGTCTCTGGGCCCAAGAGCAAGACCATCGCCATCGGCGCCATACCGGACTCGGCCTATCAGACCGACTACGGCTGGATCTACGACGGCACCACTGGCGACGTCTGGGCCGGCGGGTTCGATCTTTATGACAACCCGCTGCCGAGGCCTTGAGACGCCACTCCATGCATTCTGCCGCGTCAACGCTACGGTCGCGGATGTTCTTCTAGGCCTTGGCTTTCGAGGCGGGGTTTTGCCAGAGCGAAAGGCCGGGGCTTGACAGCCCCGGTTCGTTGGGGTGGGCTTTCGATTGCCGCTTCACACGGGCGAGCGTCCCGCGACGATGAGGTCGCGGCCGCCGATGCGGGTGATCCGCTCGATGAACGCGGTGTACTGGCGCTGGGCGGCGTCGAGATCCTTGTTGAAATAGATCTGAAAGAGGGCCGCCCCGCGACGGTTGGTCGCGTAGGCCGTGGCGGCGTGCTCGCCGGATGTTCGGCGGATGGAATCGACGGCGCGCCCCTGGGCGGCATCGGTGATGAGGGCGGCGAGCTTGTCGCGGTATTGGCCGTTCTGGCCCTCGTTGAGAAAATGCGTGAGCGCCCAGACCTGCGCGTAGAAGGTGAGCGCGGCCTGCGGATCGCGTGCGGCCGCGCTGTCGTTGGTGGTGCCTGTTGTCATGTTCGAGCTCCGCACGATGAGATCCTGCGGCGAGGACTCGAGCAGGTCAACCAACGAGAGCAGGCGGCCCTGTTCGGAAGCGCGTCGGAGCTGATCGAACCGCTCGGGGTTGGTCCACGGCGTGAAGACGGGCCGCGTGGGATCGGCGGCGGCCCAGCGGTAGCCCTCCATGTGCGTGGCGATCCCCTCTTCGAGCCAGATCGGGAGCGGGTCGATGAATGTTTGCTGCGTGAATTGGTGCCAGCCCTCGTGGCCGATGAGCGCGAGCGTGTCGCGCGTGCCGAGGTCGTAGAGAAGTGCTCGAGCGTTAAGCGTGAAGCCGCCGCGTGAGATGTTGAGAAATCCTTCCGCCTCGTCGGGGAACATTTGCGCGGTGAGTTTCATCCACTGCGGGCGACTGGCCAGCAGGAAGGTGTCGAGCGCGAGCGGCGGGGCGAGGAGTGTGGCGTAGGTCGAGCGGTACGCGCTGAGCGCGGACTCCATGAAAAGCGGGAGGCGGGCGAGCGTGACGCCGGGCGGCATGGTGGTGAAAAGGCGGAACGCGGGCGTGCGAATCACGCGGCCGGTGGGGGAGACAGCGGTCCAGGGCTCGATGCTGAGGATGGGTACGGCGAGGTTTGGAACGCCGCCGACGACAGAGGCGTTCGCGCGGTCGGCGCCAGCCGGGACCGCTGGCGGGAGGGCCGACGGCGCGCTCGAGCAGGCGGAGAGAAGAACCGTGAGCGCCGTCGCAAGAGCCACCAAGAGAGCTGGCGTGAGAGCAGGTGTCGGCGTGTGCCACGTTCGTGCCCGGACGATCACTCCCCGCCGCCCAGCGCGTTGAGCGCCGCCTGAGTCGCCGCAAGATCGGCTTGGGCCTTGGCGAGCTGGTCGTGTGACTGCTGGACCATCGCGGGTGGCGCGCGGTCGGCATACCCCGGGTTGGCAAGTCGGCCGGTAAGTGTGGCAACAGATTTTTCGAGCTCGGCGATCTGCCTCTGAAGGCGAGTCTTTTCCGCGCCCTCGTCCACCGCGTCGGCAAGGTTGCTTAATATAAGTTCGCCGGATTCGAATCGGAACTTGACGTTGGTCGCAGGTGGGGCTTCGGTGGTGACACGTTCCATCCCAGCCATCGCGAGCACGAACGCGCTGTGAGGTTGCACGGCGGCCTCGATATCGGGCGTCGCGTGGAGCGTCACGCGCCGCTTCGAGAGCACTTTGTGCTGCGCGCGAACTTCACGGATGGATGTAATAAGCAGGCGGAGGCGTTCAAACTGCGTTTCGGCGGCGAGGTCGATGAGCGATGAGCTTGCCTCGGGCCACCCGGCCGTGCAGAGAAGCCCGGCCTTGCGCGGCGGCGTGAGCGTGAGGCTCGCGACGGGTTCGGCATTCAAGGCCGAGAAATGCTCAAAGATCGCTTCGGTGACGAACGGCATGATGGGGTGCAGCAGGCGCAGGATCGTGTCCATCGCGGCTCGCAGCACGGCCCGCTGCTGCGGGTCGCTGGCCACGGTCGGCTTGATCGCTTCGAGGTACCAATCGCAGAAATCGCGCCACAGGAGGTCGTAGCAGACCTGAGCATAATTGCTAAATTGATATTCGCGCAGGGCCTTGTCGGCCTCGGTAACGGCGGAGGCGAGACGCGAGAGCATCCAGCGATCGGCGAGGGAGAAGGAAGAAGGCGAAGAGGTAGGGAGGGTAGAGACAGTTTGAAAACCTGTCCCGCTAGGAAGTGGAGATGAAGATGATGAAATAGTTGAGAACGCGGAGCCGCTGAGAATCCCGCTGGTGAACCTGGCTGCGTTCCAGAGTTTGTTAGCGAAGTTTCGGCCCAGGTCGAACTTGGGCGAGGTGTTGCCGCCGCTGGTGCCGTCCTTATTGACTACAGGGACCACCGGCATGCGCACGTCCTGCGTCTGCGTAGTCATCTGGCAGAGCGTGAAGCGCATCGCATCCGCGCCGTGGCTGGCGATGATATCTAGCGGGTCCACGCCGTTGCCCAGCGATTTGGACATCTTGCGCCCTTCGCCGTCCTGGATCATGGCGTGGATGAACACGTCATGGAACGGCACCGGGCCGTGGCCCCGACCCAAACCGAGATCCTCGCCCATGAAGTAGCGGTTCATCATGACCATGCGCGAGACCCACAATGTAATAATCTCGCGAGCGGTGCAGAGCGCGCTGGTGGGGTTGAAGGCCTTCAGAAGGTTCTTGGTTGAGGACTGCGCATCGGGCTCGGGCCAGCCCATGGTGGAGATTGGCCAGAGGGAGGAGGAGAACCAAGTGTCGAGGACGTCGGGGTCTTG
>CAZIMT010000185.1:0-2423 GCA_964540295.1 uncultured Phycisphaeraceae bacterium | reverse complement strand
CCAAACCGGAATCCGATGCCCCCACCAGAGCTGCCGGCTAATGCACCAATCCCGGATGTTGTCATGCCAAAGCTCGTAGGTTTTGGCATACCGCGCAGGGAAAAAGCGAAGCTTCGAATCCTGCTCTTGTGTGGGGCGGACGTCCCGCCTGCCTTCTCCTCGTTCTTCCGTTCCTTCTTCTTCTTGAGTCTTTCTCTTTCCATCGCCACGCCAGCGATCCGCGAACCGCATCTGGCCGCGCAGAGTTTCATCCGGCACCCATGTGAACTTGTACTCCCCCCACCTCTCAGCGAGCTTCGCGTTGACTGGGTTGCTCAGCACATAGTTGATGGTGTCTTGAAACTCACTCATTCGGAGGATGCGATCGAAGGACTCATCCTGCCAGATCTGGCCCTTTGCGCCGCGAGACTTGTTCATCGCGTGCGACGTGAAGGACTTGATGCTTTGCGTGATTTCAGAGAGTGAGTACCACTCACCGGGGCTTTTTTCGAAGGGTGAGAGCACGAGATGAACGTGGTCGGGCATGACCACCACCGCGTGAAGCTCGAGGCGTTCGCCGTCCCAATGGCGACAGGCGTTGAGGACGGACTGTTGTTCCTCAAGCGAGAGTGTGCCGCCTTGCGATTTGAAGGTGACGAAATATGTTTCTCCGCCACGTTGCCAGTGGGGGAGACGGCGTTCTTGGGTTTGGAGAGTTGAGGTGATGGGGGAGGGGGAAGGAGAAGAGAAGGAAGTAGAGGAGGCCGGAGAGGCAGGCGGGACGCCTGCCCCACGAGATGCGGTAGGAAGAGAAGACGAACCCGCAGAAGTCCGCTGCTCATCCACCAGCGCCTCGTTCGCCGCGGCCGCCATTCTCGGGTCCGTTACCTTAACGTACCACTGATCGCTCAGGTACGGCTCGATGATCGCCTTGCTGCGATCGCTGTGCTTGACGCTGTGGCGGTAGGGCTTGGCCTCTTCGAAGAGTGTTTCGTTGCCGACGGAGCGGGCTTGGAACTCTTCGATAACGAGCTTGCGGGCCTCGGCCATCTTCTTGCCGACGAGGATGTGCGCGCCGCCCAAATCGGTCCAGCCGTGCTTGTCGCTGACCCGGCCGTCGGGGGACATCATATTAATAAGAGCTTTGTCCTGACCGCCAGCGAAAGTGTCCATTCTTTCTTTGTGACGCTGGTAGAGATCGTAATCATTGGCGTCGTGGGCAGGGGTGACTTTGAGGAACCCCGTAGCGAACTCGGCCTTGGCGTCGTTGGCTTCTTCTTCCGTGCGTGCCATCGTCTTGGGCAGGACAACATAATCATCTTCCACGATCGGGATCACACGCCCCACCAGCGGTAGTTCTACGCAGAGTCCGCGCAGGGCCTTGGCTCGCGGGTCGCGCGGGTTCACCGCCACGGCCGTGTCCGCGAGGTACGTTTCAGGCCTGGTTGTCGCGACCGTCACCCACGCCTCCTGCTCGTCGGCGTGCTGCTCCGCGCCCGGATAGCCGCGAGATTGCAGCTCCGACCAGCTCACAGGCACGGCGTCGCTGGGTGGCAACTGCCCGTGTGTGCGTTCCTTCTGCGTCGTCGCGCCGTGCGGGTGTACGAGTGGGTAGCGAAGATAATAAAACTTCGCGTCAATCTCTTCGTCGTAACATTCATCGTCCGCCACGGCCGTCTGCAGCGCAGGGTCCCAGTTCACCAGCCGCTTGCCGCGGTAGATCAAACCGTCGCGGAAGAGCCTGAAGAACGCCTCGCGCACGGCCTTGGCACAGATCTCGTCCATGGTGAACCGCTGCCGGTCCCAATCGCACGAGCAACCCATCTTCTTGAGCTGGTCGGTGATCGTCGCCTCGTATTCGTCCTTGAACGCCTGGATCTTCGCGACGAACTCCTCACGCGTAAAATCAGTGCGGCGTTTCTTCTCGTCCTTCTGCACCCGCTTTTCGACCACGGCCTGGGTGGCGATCCCCGCGTGATCTGTGCCGGGCATCCAGAGCGTCTCGTAGCCTTTCATGCGGTGGGCTCGCACGAGGATGTCCTGGATCGAGTTGTTGAGGGCGTGCCCGAGGTGCAACGCGGCCGTTACGTTGGGCGGCGGGATGACGACGCTGTAGGGCTTGGCCTCACCGGACAGAACCCGCTCCGGGTCGGCGTGGAAGGCTTTTGACGCTTCCCAGCGGTTCCAGATGCGCGATTCGTGGTCGGCGGGCCGATACTGCTTGGCGGGCTCGGCGTTGGCCCCCGGAGCGATCTCCGGGCTGGGCTGGGGCTTGTCTGTGCTCGGCGCGTTTGGGCTCGGCGCATTTGGGGTCAACGATTCGGGGCTTGACGATTTGTCTGGGGCGGACGACATGGTGAACGATCGTACACGAGGTTCCCTGTACCGGGGTGAGTCGCGGATGAGAATGAGCCTTGGAAAATGCGGGCGATGCCAGCGTCGCG
>CAZIMT010000184.1:2890-5886 GCA_964540295.1 uncultured Phycisphaeraceae bacterium | reverse complement strand
CCCCCACTATCACCCGCATCACCCGCTTCTCGCCACAACCGTTCGTTCCCTTGACACTTTTCACACTGTTCATAAGCATGATGTTTGGCTGCGGCACGAACGGAACCGCCACCCTCCGCTCGGTCGCCACCCCCGCCTCCCTCACGTTCAACCCGACAACCCTGGCCTACGTAAGCACCGACGTCAACACCGCCGACGTGTACCTGACCGACCTGCCCAAGGCCACGCTCGACCCCGACGCCGACCTCGCGGGTGTCTCCGGTGTGCTCGTCCACCTCCACATGTTCATCACACCCCTGGCTGGCGAAACACCTATCGCCAACTCCGCCTGCAGCGCCACCTTCCGAGCGGTGGTCATCGCCGACGGGAACATCGGCGTCTACGGCGGGGGCGGGTTCCTCGCCCCCAGCCAAGCACCAGGCGGCCCAAAGTTCGGCGGCCAGATGCGCGACGCTTCCTGCCGCCTCTCCACCCGCTCCAAAGGGTTCGTCGATCGGCTCGGGTACAGCACGTTCTCGTCAGACTTCCGAGTCCTCAACAACCCGCCCACCGCCAAGCTCCTCGAACGGCGCCTGGGCACCATCCTTGCGTCGCTCCCACCCCCGGCACCGATCGAGCCGCCCAAGCCAATCGCGCCCGCCAAAGCCGCGGTACCACCCAAGCCCTGACGCGACGCGGTCTCGTGTTCCCACGCAGGACCGCAGCCTTCGCCAAACGCTGGTCCGGGAGCGCGGACCGAGAGCAACCTTGTTGCGCCCGGATCGTGCGCCCATCCGCTCCGTCGCGCTTGCCTCCCAATACTCACTCATGACCACGAAACTCGAAGTCCAAGGCGTTAGCGTGCTTGCCAGCGGCAAGCACCCCAAGCCGCCCGCCCGGTTCCCCATCGCGCGCACCTTCCGCGCCCTCAACCCCACCACCGGCAGCAACCTCGAAACAACCTTCCACGCCGCGACGCCCGACGAAGTGGACGCGGTCTGCCGGGCCGCGTGGCAGGCCTACTTCGATCTCTCCGCGCGCTCCAACGACCAACGTGCCGCGTTTCTCGACACCTGCGCCACACGAGTTTCCGATCTGGGCGATGAGCTGGTCAAGGTCGCGGCGGCGGAGACAGGCCTCGGCCCGGCCCGCCTCGTCTCCGAGCGCGAACGCACCGTGAACTCATTACGAATGTTCGCGGCCATGGTCCGCGAGGGCTCGTGGGTCCGCGCCTCGATCGATCGCGGCGACGCCGCTCGCCGCCCGCTCCCCAAACCCGACGTGCGCCGCATGCTCCGGCCCGTCGGCCCGGTCGCGGTCTTCGGCGCCAGCAATTTCCCGCTCGCCTACAGCACCGCCGGCGGCGACACCGCGTCCGCGCTGGCCGCAGGTTGCCCGGTCATTGTCAAAGGACATCCTTCGCACCCGGGCACCGGCGAGCTGGTCGCGCGTGCGATCGCGCAGGCCGTCGTCGAGCACGGGTTCGACCCGGGTTGCTTCTCGTTCCTGCACGCTGGCGGCGAGCGCGAGACCGCCGTGGGTCTCGAGCTGGTCCGGCACGCCTGTGTCCGCGCCGTCGGCTTCACCGGATCAACCACCGGCGGCATGACCTTGGTACGCGAGGCCACCGCACGACCCGATCCCATCCCCGTCTTCGCCGAGATGAGCAGCGTCAACCCCGTCTTCATGCTGCCCGAAGCTCTGGAATCCTCGGCCAAACCCATCGCCGAGCGGCTCTACGCCTCGGTCACCAACGCCTCGGGCCAGATGTGTACCTGCCCGGGACTAGTCTTCGCCAAACGCAGCGACGGGCTGGAAGTTTTCTTGCGCGCCATGGCCGATTCCATGAACCAGGCCGGGCCCATGACCATGCTCAACCGCCGCGTGCGCGCCGGGTTCGTCAAACGCATCAGCGAGATCACCGCGGTGGACGGCGTGGACGTGCGCGGCGGGTCGCCCCAGGCCGGGCACCGCGAAGAGGGCTTTGACGCGGGCAGCGATCAAGGCTCTCCAGTGCGTTGCTCGGCGGTCGTTTTCCGCACAAACTACGGCGTATTCCGTCACGCTCACTCCCTGCACGACGAGTGCTTCGGGCCCTCGCTCGTGGTCGTCGCGTGCGATGACGACGACCAGTTGCTGGCCGCGGCCGCGTCGATCCAGGGCAGCCTCACCGCAACGATCTTCGCCAGCGGGCTTGACCTTCCGCTGTCACAACGCCTGCATCAGGTTCTTGAACAGCGCGTGGGCCGCGTGGTGTACAACGGCGTGCCAACCGGGGTCGAGGTCTGCACGTCCATGGTTCACGGCGGGCCTTATCCGGCGTGCAACCAGCCTCAAAGCACGGCCGTCGGCCCCACGGCCGCCGAACGCTGGTGCCGCCCCGTGTGCTTCCAGAGCGCGCCGCAAACCAACATCCCCAAAGAACTTCGCGACGACAACCCGCTGAGAATCGTGCGCGTGGTGGATGGGAAGCTGGAACTGCCGCCCAAATAGAGATCGCACATTTGAGGTGGACGCTGCGCCGGGCCCTGATGCCTCAGCCCGCGTTCTCTCTGGCCAGATCTTTCGCCAGGTCTTTAGATCGCTTGCAGCAGCCAGACCCGCTGCGCCGCTTCTGATCCCCGAACAGCACGACCATCGACCCGCTCAAGGTCGTGACGATCAGCACGAGGCTGACCTCGTCCATGCCGAAAAACGCGGCGCTCAAGACCGCGAACCCAAAGATGATCCCGATCGCTAACGCGGTTTGAGCTCTCATCGTCGCGGCCCAAGTCGAGAACGGACGTTCCGACATCGATTATACATGCTCCTCGGGCGTCGGTTGCTGCAGGGTGATCCGCCTTATGGGCGATTGATAGACCGCTGTGCCTCTCAGAAAAAAAAGAACCCCGAGCGTGTGGTGGGCACGCCCGGGGTCGGGAGATGCGGGACTGTGGCGCGTGGTGGGTGGTGGGTTGCGCCATCAGCCCCGCTGGGTGAGACTTCTTTTAACCTTCTTCGATCTTCCCTCGATCCCT
>CAZIMT010000184.1:0-2790 GCA_964540295.1 uncultured Phycisphaeraceae bacterium | reverse complement strand
ACGGTGATGGTGCCGCAGCTATCGCAGGGCGGGGCGTCGCCCAGACTCTCCATCGCCACCGACAGCGTGGACGAGGAGACGACGAGCTTGGACTCGACGAACTTGGATTCAACAAACGTGGTGCGCTGCGTGTTCCCGTTGGACGAAGGCTTCCCAGCCTGATTTGTCCCAGTCTGATTCGGCCCAGCCTGATTCGTGCCGGTCTGGTTCGTGCCAGTCTGGTTCGTCCCGGCCATGCCGACCCCCCCGCTCGTCGAGCGGTCGGTGGGCCGCTCGACGCGCCGACGTGAATCTTCACGAGCGGACGCCTCGACGACCCCGGGCCGCTCGACCGCGACCTGCTGAGCCAGATTCGATTCGCGGCGTGGCGCGTTGGCCTCGCGATAGCCGGGGATGAACTGCATGCCCATGTAGCGGAAGATGTAATCAACCAGGCTTTTGGCGATGGGGATGTCAGAGTTTTCCGTCATGCCCGCTGGCTCGAAGCGCTGGTGGCTGAACTTGCCGACGAGGCTCTCGACCGGCACGCCGTACTGCAGCGCGACCGACGTGGCCGTGCCCAGCGAGTCCATCAGCCCGCCGATCGTCGAGCCTTCCTTGCTCATGGTCAGGAACAGCTCGCCCGGCTTGCCGTCCTCGTACAGCCCGACGGTCAGATAGCCCTCGTGTCCAGCCACGTTGAACTTGTGCGTGAGCGAACGCCGCGTGTCCGGCAGACGACGACGCATGGGGCGATGCACAACGTCGGCCTTGAGTTCCTCGACCGCTTCGTGGTCACCATGGCTCGCCGCCGCAGCCAGCGCCGCCACACCCGTCGCCACTTCCTGCCGCGCGGCGTGAAGTTGCTGGGTTTCTCCCGCGTCACCAGCCTCCGGCTCGGCCAGAGCATCAGCGTTGGCCTCAGACCTGGCCTCGTCGGATGTCGACGACAGCGGCTGACTGAGCTTGCACCCATCGCGGTACAGCGCGTTGGCCTTCAGACCAAGCTCCCAGCTCAGTTGATAGCACGCCTTGATGTCCTCCACCGTCGCCGAGTTGGGCACGTTGATCGTCTTGCTGATCGCACCCGAGATGAACGGCTGCGCGGCCGCCATCATGCAGATGTGACCCTCGGCCGCGATGAACCGCTTGCCCAGCTTGCCGCAGGTGCTGGCACAATCGAACACTGAAAGATGCTCGTCCTTCAGGAACGGCGCACCCTCCACCGTCTGCGTGCCGCACGTCAGGATGTTCAGCGCATCGATCTGAGCGCTCGAAAGCCCCAGCTTCTTGAGCAGGTTGAAACCCGGGTCAGCCTTCGCGGCCTCGATATCAACACCGATCCGCTTGAGCAGGTCATCGCCCAGCGACCACGTCGCAAACGCGAAGCTCAGCTCGAACACCCCAGGCAACGTGTCCTCGATCTTGCGGAGGTCGGCCTCGTTGAAGCTCTTTGACTTCAGCCAGCTCGAGAACCTCTGACCCGACCCGTTCCCATTCCCATTCCCCAGGGCGGCGGGGATCGTCGCGTCCAACCGCAGCGTGCCCAGCAGATGTTCCATGATCGAACGTCGCTGATTGTCGCTATAGCCCAGCGCCTTCAACGCTGGATCGACCGACTCGTTGGCGATCTTGAAGTACCCGCCCCCGGCCAACTTCTTGAACTTCACCAGCGCGAAGTCCGGCTCCACGCCCGTCGTGTCACAATCCATCAACAGCCCGATGGTGCCCGTCGGCGCGATCACCGTGACCTGCGCGTTGCGATACCCGAACTGCTCGCCCAAACGCAGCGCCTCGTCCCAGTTCCGCATCGCCTGCCCGAGCAGCAGGTTCGCGTTGGTCAGCCCGGACTTGCCCGAGATGATGATCGCGTGATCGATCGGCACCGGCTTGACGCGCAGCTTCTCATACCGCGGGCTCTCGCGCCCTTCGCCGTGAGCCGCCCAGCGGTGGTTGCGGATGACCCGCAGCATGTTCTCGCGGTCCTCTTCAAACCCCGCGAACGCGCCCAGCTCGCGAGCCATCAAGGCCGACATGCGGTACGCACGACCAGTCAGGACCGCCGACAAGCACGCGCAGATCGACCGAGCCGCGTCGCTGTCGTAGGCGATCCCCGCCTGCATCAGCATCGCGCCCAGGTTGGCGTACCCGAGCCCCAGCGTGCGATACTTGAAGCTGAGTTCCGCGATCTCCCGGCTGGGGAACGCGGCCATGAGCACGCTGATCTCCAGCACGATCGTCCACAGATCGATCGCGTGCTCATACTTCTCAACATCAAACGCCCGCGTGACCGGGTCATAAAACTTCAGCACGTTCAGCGACGCGAGATTGCACGCCGTGTTGTCGATGAACATGTACTCACTGCACGGGTTACTTGCATTGATCCGCCCCGCGCTCGGGCACGTGTGCCAGGCGTTGATCGTGCCGTCATACTGCACGCCCGGGTCGGCGCAGCGCCAGGCCGCGTAGCCGATCGTGTCCCACAAGGCCCGGGCCTTGAACGTGTGCGCGACCTTGCCGCTGGTCCGCCACGTCGTCTTCCACTCGCCGTCGGCCTCGAGCACGTCAAAGAACTCGTCGGGGATCCGCACCGAGTTGTTCGAGTTCTGACCGCTCACCGTCAGGTACGACTCGCCGTTGTAATCAAAGTCGAGTTTCAGGTTCATCGCCTCGGCCGTCTTGGCGATCTCAGGGCTGTTCTTCTTGAGAACCTTCATCCCCTCGACCATCGCCTGAACCTTGATCTCCTCGCGAACCTTCCAGTTCACGAAGGTCTCGATGTCCGGATGGTCCATGTCCAGGCAGACCATC
>CAZIMT010000183.1:0-5922 GCA_964540295.1 uncultured Phycisphaeraceae bacterium | reverse complement strand
GCCGCGTGCGTCAGGGAACGTCCCGCCCGAGCAGGGCGGGGCGGGCGGGACGTTCCCTGACGGCACGCGGCTACGTCGTCGACACTCGCAGCCCGTCGTCGATGACCTTCCCGACGCGCTCGACGGTGAAGCAGTTGCAGATCGATTGGGCGGGCGGACCGCCCTGGAAAATGCCGTTGCCGCTCGCCGAGCCCGACGCGGCTGGCGAGGTTCCCTCGGGCGTGGGGACGATCCGTCTGAGGCCTAATCGCAATGCCGACCAGTCTTGGCTCATCGGATCGTTGTCGCACGATTTACCGGGCGAGTTGCGTGACGTGCTGGTCATTGTTGTCCCGCCGCAGCGCGATCTGGGGCGTGGCGTGCTGAGTACGCAGATCGTGTCCGATGCGCGCGCGTTCGCGGTCGATCGCTGGGCGCCGGGCTCTGCGAGCGTGCTTGACCTGCGGAGCGTGACGGTCCAAAAGCCCGGCTCGGACACCACGCTCGCCTCGTACCTTCGGTCGCAGTTGAACAAGTACAACGGCGCGCTCTTCCAAACGGAAGGGATCAAGGTTGACCTGAACTCGGCCGCCGACCGTCTCGTGGCGTCGAGCTTCCTGAGCCAGTTCGAGGGCATCACACCCGCGACCGTGCGTACGGACACGGTCTCGTGGGCGACGCGGCAGAACACGCACGGGCTTGATCTGGGCCGCTGGCTCACGCAGCCTTGTCTCATCATCATCGGGTCGCTGGGCTCGGAAAAGGAAGGCGCTGCGTGCCCGGTGCCGATGACGCTCGACGGCGAGAAGTTCGCGACGACGGGGCGAACGATCGTGCGATGGGTCTACCCGCTGCCCGACGAACCCCCGGCGTTCATCGCGAGCGAGAACATGGATCCGCCCGCGGCCTCGGACGAAAAGCCTGCTGACGTCAACGTGAAGCCGATCCCAGAAACCAAGCTCAACAAGAAATAGGGCCGCGCGGACGCGCGCCAGCCTGCGAAGGAGTGAACGCCCTGTGGCGATGATCGAAACCGTCAACCTTACCAAACGCTACGGCGACCTCGTCGCGCTCAACAACCTCAATCTCACGATCCAGGAGGGCGACTGCTTCGGGTTCATCGGCCCCAATGGCGCGGGAAAAACCACGACCATCAAGATCTTGGCGACGTTGCTCAAGCCGACGAGCGGGCAGGCGATGGTGGGGGGGCTGACGGTCGGGTACCAGAACCGGCAGATCCGGCCGATCGTCGGGTATGTGCCAGATTTCATGGGCGCGTACGAGGACATGGTGGTGCAGGAGTACCTCGAGTTCTTCGCGGCCGCGTACAACATCCACGGGCAGCAGCGCAAGAAGGTCGTCGCGGACGTGCTCGAGCTGACGGACATGAGCTACAAGGCGACGGCCGAGGTGAACAGTTTGTCGCGCGGGATGCAGCAGCGGCTGAGCGTGGCCCGGGTGCTGCTGCACGATCCGAAAGTTTTGTTGATGGACGAGCCAGCCTCGGGGCTCGATCCGCGGGCTCGCATCGAGATGCGTGAGCTGTTGAAAGAGCTGCGGCGGATGGGCAAGACGATCTTGATTTCGAGCCATATTTTGCCCGAGCTGGCCGAACTGTGCAACGTCGTTGGCATCATCGAACGCGGGCAGCTTTTGTTCGCGGGCACGGTCGAGGAGATTGTTCGGCGAGCCAAGGTCGGGCACGTGCTGCACGTGGGCGTGAGTGAGCGGGTGGCGGACGCGCTGGCGCTGGTGCAGAAGATTCCCGGCGTGACCAAGGCTGTGCTGGCCGACGCGGCGGACAGCTTCGCCTCGGGCGGCGGCGCGGGCGGCAAGCGAAACGGCGCGGCGGTCAAGGTCATCCATCTCGTGTACGAAGAGGCGCCCGGTCAATCGTTCACGGACCTGCCAAACATTCTGGTGAACAAGGGATTCCGGATCACGAAGTTCACGGAAGAGCCGGTGAACCTGGAGACGGCGTTTATGCGGTTGACCAAGGGGTTGGTGCAATAGTCACGCGCGATCCGCATCGGTGAAGGACTCGATCTCGCGTTGCTCTCAGTCGGTTCGGTTGCGATTCGGGTCGCAACTTGAGCGTTCCCGCTCGTTACACTGATCTATCGAGTTTTGATCTGCCGAGTTCTGATCTGCCGAATTCAGTAGCTGACCCTTGAACGTCCCTCTTTGGAGATCGCACGCATGTCATGCACTTTGTCGCGGCGCACGTTGTGGATGAGCGGGCTCGCGGTTTGCGCGGCCATCTCGCCAGCCTTGGCCCAGCCCGCCAAGCAGCTGGCCGGGAAGGTCGTGTACCCGACCGCCAAGACCGTCGATCAGGTCGACGACTACCACGGCACCAAGGTCGCCGATCCCTACCGCTGGCTCGAAGAGCCCGACTCGCCCGAGACCAAGGCGTGGGTCACGGCTCAGAACGAGATCACCAACGCCTGGCTCGATACCGTGCCCGAGCGGTCGCGTATTAAGGAGCGGCTGACGAACCTGTGGAACTATGAGAAGTTCGGCGTGCCCTTCAAGGAGGGTGGCAAGTACTTCTTCACGCGCAACGACGGCCTGCAGAACCAGTCCGTGCTGTACGTGACCGACGCGATCGAGGCCACGCCGCGGGTGCTGCTCGATCCCAACACGCTCAGCAAGGACGGCACGATTGCGCTCGCTGGGGCCTCCGTCAGCGACGACGGCAAGCTGATGGCCTACGGCGTGTCCGAGGCGGGGAGCGACTGGAACACTTGGCGGGTGCGCGACGTGCTGACCGGCAAAGACCTGAGCGATGAACTGAAGTGGGTCAAGTTCTCCGGCGCGGCGTGGACCAAGGACAACAAGGGTTTCTTCTACAGCCGATACGACGCACCCACCGGCGACGCCATCAAGAGCGTCAACAACTTCCACAAGATTTTCTACCACGTCGTGGGCACGACGCAGGACAAGGACGTGCTGGTCTTTGACCGCAACGACCAGCCCGAGTGGTACCTGGGCGGCGGCGTGACCGAGGACGGCAAGTACCTCATCATCGGCGTGTCGGCTGGCAAGACGATCAACAACGCGCTGTTCTATAAAGACTTGTCCGATCCCAAGTCCAAGGTCGTCGAGCTGTTTAACAAGTTCGATGCCGATTACAACTTCGTGGGCAACACAGGCACGACGTTCTGGATCCAGACGAACCTGAACGCCCCGCGGTCCAGGGTTGTCGCGGTCGATATCACCAAGCCCGACGTTTCGAGTTGGAAAGAGCTGATCGCGCAGAGCGAGAACACGCTGCAGGGTGTCAGCGTGGTTGGTCAACGGTTCTTTGCGAGCTACCTTAAGGACGCGACCACGCAGGTTCGCATCCACGAGCTGGACGGCGCGCACATCGTGGACGTCACGTTCCCGGGGCTGTGCACGGCCGGCGGATTTGGCGGCAAGCCGACGGACACCGAAACGTTCTATTCCTACAGCGGGTACCTCAACCCCGGGTCGATCTTCCGCTACGAGATCAAGACCGGCAAGAGCACACTCTTCCGCTCTCCAAAGGTCGATTTTAACGCCGATGCCTACGAGACCAAGCAGGTCTTCTTTAAGAGCAAGGACGGCACGCGCGTGCCGATGTTCCTCACCCATAAGAAGGGCATCTTGCTCGACAGCTCCAACCCGACCCTTCTCTATGGCTATGGCGGGTTCAACATCTCGCTCACGCCGGGCTTCTCGCCGACGGTGGCGCGGTGGCTTGAGATGGGCGGCGTGTACGCGGTGGCCAACCTCCGCGGCGGCGGTGAGTACGGCGAGGACTGGCATAAGGGCGGCATGACCGTCAATAAGCAGAACGTGTTCGATGATTTCATTTCGGCGGCCGAGTGGCTGATCTCCAGCCGGTACACCTCCAGCAAGAAACTCGCGATCCAGGGCGGCAGCAATGGCGGGCTTTTGGTTGGCGCGTGCATGACACAACGGCCCGAGCTCTTCGGCGCGTGCCTGCCCGCGGTGGGCGTGATGGACATGCTGCGCTTCCACACTTTCACGATCGGCTGGGGCTGGGTGGGCGACTACGGGTCGTCGGCCGACCCCGAGCAGTTCAAGGCGCTGCGGGCCTATTCGCCTTACCACAACATCAAGCCGGGCACGGCCTACCCGCCGACGATGGTGACCACGGCCGACCACGACGACCGCGTGTACCCCGCGCACAGCTTCAAGTTCGCGGCCGCGATGCAGGCGGCTCAATCGGGCGACAACCCGATCCTGATCCGCATCGAAACCCGGGCCGGGCACGGGGCGGGCAAGCCGACGTCCAAGCGGATCGAAGAAGCCAGCGACATCTTCGCGTTCCTCTCCAAGTCGCTGGACATGAAGTCGAACTGAGCCACGCGGCCAAATCGGGCCAAATCGGGCCAAGCTGACCGATCTCGGGGTTGCGTTTACCATTCGACCCCGGTGATCGAGCGGTCTACCATCTTGGCCCCTCCGAGCCCGGCCGTCGGGCGATCGAGGATAGGAATTTGTAAGGTTTCGGGCCGAGCATCGACGCGGCGGTGTACCGCGAGGTAAGGATCAGGATCTCATGGGCAATCAGCAGATCATCGAGAACATCAACAAGTCCGTGCTCAAGACGGACCTCCCGCCGCTCGAACCGGGCGACACGGTTAACGTCCACGTCCGCATTGTGGAAGGCGAGAAAGAGCGCATCCAGATCTTCTCTGGCGTGCTGATCTCGCGTCACGGCCGGGGGATCAACGAGATGATCACCGTCCGCCGCGTGGTGGACGATGTGGGCATCGAGCGTAAGTTCCCGATCCATTCGCCGCTGATCGCCAAGTACGAGATCCTGCGACGCGGCGACGCTCGCCGGGCCAAGCTGTACTTCCTGCGTGACCGCGTCGGCAAGAGCCGCCGCCTGCGCGACCGTCGCCGCCGCATGGGCGGGGACGCGGCCGCCTCTTCGAGCGACAAGAAGGACTGACCAAGCTCGCGCGAATCGAGCTCAAAGAAATGACACTGAAAAACCTGGCCAACCTAGCCAGGTTTTTTCTTGAATCGAAATCCTGAGAACGCTGACAGCGATGCAAAGACGAACAACGCAATGTCAGCAGCCCGACTCGAACGCTGCCACAAACGCATCGAAGTCATCGCCCGTCACAAACCCATCCGCGTCAAAGTCGGCCAACTCATCGCCTGCCTCGAACGCCGCGACGTACTCGTCATAGTCCTCGCCGGTGACGAAGCCGTCGCAGTTGAAATCGGCGTGGCAGATGGCGAGTGAGGCCGGATCGCTCGTGGTGCTTCCGCAGGCGTTGGAAACCACGCAGCGATAGCGGACGGCGTGCCCGGCGCAGAGCGTGCGCCCGCTCGCCGTTTCCGCCACGATGATGAGCAAACGTGTGGTGGCCCCGAAGACAAGCCCGCTGCCCTCGCACCCGTCCCATGTGGTCAGGCCGTTGAGAGATTGACGAACGTGCCTGGCGCGGTTTCGCGCTGCCAGCGGTAGGTGGCTGTGCCAAGAGAGGCGAGAGTTACGCAAAAACTTCCCGCGCCAGTAGGCCAAGCTGTGGTGGAAATGGGTTGCTGAAGGACAGGCGTACCGGCCGTCCAGCGGACGGCAGCTACTGCCCAATAGCGTTTTATGAGTAGCCCACTATTACGCCGCCGTCTGAAGAGGTGGCTTTGGCGACAGAATTGCTCTGTAGCCTCCCAAGATCCTGCATACCGCCGACAGCCATTCAGCGGAAAGCACGATCACCCATGGAACCGTGCGATAGACCTACGACAACGTTCCCGTCCGCCGAGGCTCCATAGGCCCAAGAGAAGTATCCGCCCAGTGTTTCGAGGTTCTGCATTCCGCCTGCCGCAGTCCAGCGGAAAGCCCTTTCGTTGCTCGACGTGGCCCGTGCCATCCCGACTACCACGTTCTCGTCCGCCGGAACCTCATATGCCAAGGCTTGGTTTCCTCCCAGC